>CAMDPX010000322.1 GCA_945905295.1 Planctomyces sp. SH-PL62
CCGATTTCTTTAGCCATCAGAGATTCCGCAGACAGCCGACTTTTCCAATCAAACGGCGCGTACCTACGGCTGTGTGATTCCTGGCCAAGTATTGTGTCTCACTTGGCCAAGTATTGTGTCCCAAATGACAGGAATTGTGTCCCAAACCAATGGTGTGGGACACAGTTGTTGTCCCACGCGCCGCCATCGAATTTGGACTTACGATGACGTGGGACACAGTTCGTGTCAAAGTTGGGACACAATACTTGGCCAGCCGACCGATTTGAGACACAGTTATTGGCACACAGCCGTAATTACGCCAGTTTGATCTACGGGCGCAACTTCGTCGGTGCAGAGGCCAGGCGTTTGACGTTCGGCAATGTGCTGGCCAACGGGACGATTTCTTTCCATAATGGGGCCGAGGCTGATAACGAGGGGCAAACGATGGTTTATCACGGGACTGTAAAATCCGGCGTAATCGAATTGGAGGGCGGCGCACAGCTCCCCGATGGGACTTGGGTCAAAGTCGAGCCGCTGGAATTGAAGGCCGATCTCGTCCCGAAGCGTCCGGGAACCCGCTTGGACGAATGGGCGGAACAGAATGCCGAAGACTGGGGCGATCAGTTGAACTCGGAAAACGTGGAAGCCTTCACCGGTCGGAGATTCTGATCGTGACTCGCCGCGTCTTGCTGGATACGAGCTTCCTGATCGCATTGGAAAACCGCAGCGACCCACACCATCAACGAGCAAAAGAGTTGGATCGCGAATTGTTCGACGAAGACGCGATCCTGGTGCTGCATTGGGGAATCTTGCTGGAGATTGGCGATGGCTATGCCCGTATCGGCCGCCGCGGCAAGGCGGAAGATCTCTTCGATCGGCTGCGGTCGGAGAATCGGTATCAGGTCGAGCCGCTGACCGAAAGCTTGCTTGATGACGGGATGGACCTCTATCTCTCCCGATCCGACAAGGAATGGGGCCTGACTGACTGCCTTTCATTCGCGTTGATGCACGCCGAAGACATCTCCGAGGCACTCACCGCCGACGTTCATTTTCGTCAGGCTGGGTTCACGGCGCTCTTGCTCACGAATTGAACTCGGTGACATTGGGCGCGGCGATTGACCTTCACGCTGGCGAGTTCCCGGACACCATTTCGCGGTTCGGCCCGATCAACCGTAACGGCGGAGCTTATGTACCACACGAAGCGCGATGGCCTGAGCATAAGTTGTCGCATGCAAGGCGTCATCGAATTGTGTCTCAGGATGCTTGAATTTGATATTTCGTTTTTGGTCGTCGTAGTCTGCCACCACACAGGTGAATTCATCAAGGAAGGCATCGCAGTCCTGAAGCCGTGGAAACAGGTTTAGCTTCTCCTTGATCCTCGCGAACACGGAGCCGATCGCCCGCGACCGGTTCACCGTCCATTTCCAGAGAACTCCGTCTTGGACCGGTTCGTTTTCGGCAGCGGAATAATGAATGGAAAAGATGTCTGCGTGGCCATGCAGCCTGCTGGCGAGTAAGCGATTGTAAACATGGCCGTTCCCGCCGCCGTCGGCGGCAACGAAACTCACTCGGAACTGTCGGCATATTGACGCCACCCGCTCCAAGACTTGGTTGGGCTCTTCATGCGCGTGGAGCCGGTCCATGTAGCAAATGTGGAGTCTTGCGTCTTCATCCGGATAGCCCACGGTGATGACCGTCCTCGAACGCGACCCGCCTCCCCAATCGACGCCGGCCACCATGATGATGTTGCTGGTCTTTTTCACATCGTTCCACGACTTGGCCATCGGTCGATTCGTGCAACAAGCGACAATTTCTTCACGGGTAATGACATGCTCGCCCAGCGCGGTCGGCAATCCGAGGCATTCATTTTTGAACTGCGCAGGGTCATACGTCATCTGACGTTCCAAAACCTCCTCAAGACTCATCCACGGGATCATGAGGTGATTGATGGAAAATCCCTCGCCCCACTTGGCCCCAAGATTGCGCGGAACCCAGTGTCCGGCTCTGGAATCGAGTGTGGATTTGCATTGCGGACACGCCAGACCTTCGAGCGCGATGACGCGCTCATTCAGAACGAACTCAGCCTGACACTTTTCACACGGAACTTTCCATTCGTTCCCGGTCGAGAGCGCGAACACTTGCTCCAAGTGGTTGTCTATCAGTTTTGGTGTGCCCGCAATCCAAATGCGCTTCACGTCGGAATGGCTCATCGTCTCCTGCAGGACCGGCAAACAGCCGGGAGCCAGGTCTTGAAACTCATCCAGGAACAGGGCATCGACGCTCAGCCCACGAGACGAGTCGGCCGATTGATACGCCGCCCGGATGTGAACTTCAGACCCGTTCGCGAAAGTCATATTCATGACTTGGATCCGACACCGACGACCGCCCATCAAGTAGCGGCGGATCAACGGACTCCCCTGGATCGTTGGGAGCAGCCGGGTGTTGCTAAAGAGTTGAGCTTGCTCGCGTCGCGGGCAGACAAAGAGAACTCGGTGGCCCGGATGTCGAACCACATCATGGATAATGCGATTCGCCAGCAGCGTCGTCTTTTCCACCTGCCGACTGGTTCGCAAAACGATTTTTCGCGCTTGTGAACCGTAAATGGCATCCAGATAGGCTCGACCATCGAAGGATATCGGTTTGCCCCGCAAGTAAACGTGCGTCGTACAAAAATTACGAAATCCCATCGTCATGCCCCTCGTGGAAGAGAGCCTCGATTTGCTCGCGAGTCAGGAGCGGCTCCAAGAACTTGGCCATCTCTGGATTGGCCTTCAGCATCGCGGCCACCTCCGTGAGGTCCACTTCCCGTCGCACATCGGAGCCCGTTGGCTGCTTCGAATTGAACTGCAAAACTGTGGAGATCGTGCTGCGAATGCAGTTGGCTTTGGAGGTGGTCAGCAATCCCATGGCCACGAGGCCGGGCAGCGCGCTTAACTTTTCGAGGCACTCCCCTTGAGACAGGATTTTGGGCCGAGGTTGTTTGGACTGATGATTCTGATCGGCCTTGTGTGCTCGATCATTTCCTTCATCGCCTTCACCACCACTAGCAAGAATGACGTCGCTCATGGTTCAACTTCCTTGTTTTTGTGTCCTGAAATTAGTGTTCCGACACGGACATCAATTTCAGGTCGATCCAATGTTAGAGATCTCGATAACTGACACTTGAGCTTGAGGTTGTCGCGGCCTAAGCGGCCAAAGTGTTTCCATGACATTCAGTTTTCGGAGACGCTTACTTCAGGATGAATCCTGCGGGGAGGGCCGTCGGTTAAGGCCCGCCAACAGGACGTCGGAATTCGGGGACTTCATGGCCTCACGAATGGATGCGACCAGCTTTCGGATCGTGGCCGCTCGCGTAATTCCAATCCGGTGACTGAGCTGCTCTGTCTCCAGCTCGCCAAAGTTGATCTGCAAAAGTATGGCGCGGAACCACGCCAGAAGCGGCAGCCGCGAGCCTTGAAAGATCGTGCCCCAGCGCATGCCAATTTGGGATTTGCACCCGCGGCATTCCCAACAACTGCGTGAACAAATCCAGTCGCCGCGGGATTGGCCACAATGGGGGCATCGCCGTTCTCGCGAGCGCGCCCATCCGATCAGATAATTCTCACAACCCTCTTCCGTCGAGAACCGATCCCATTCAACATCACGCCGCCCTGAGTGGCTGCTTCGTGCGGCTTGCAGCTTCACCAGCGAACGAAGTGCAAGATGAAAGGCACGCTCATGACCCTGGCGATACCGGCTGACCCGCTCGGTCCCATCGCTCGTAACGGACGCGGCAAGCGCGGCATCGAGTCCACTGTCGCCGGTGGTTTCTTTGGTGTCGGCGACCATCGCGGCGCTCATCGCGAGCACGGACGGCTCAGCTTTTTCCGCGTGCGCTAATGCGGTGACATGTCGCGCCATTTCGCGCACGAGCACTTCTTCGGCTCGTCCGATTGGGCAATGTTCTCGGGAAAGTTGAGTAAACTCGTTCTCAACTGCCGCACGGAGTTCCGGGGCGAGACGTTTGACCGACTCGCCGGCAACATCGGCACGCTGCTCAACAACATTCTTAAGCGAAGTCGCATCCATGCGGCACCTTCATACCGTTTCGGCCAACATCTCGTTGGCAGCAGAACATCAAGCAGTCTTCCTGACCGCGTACTGGGCTGCGCCGATGGAGGCGCGCCGCGACACAATCTTAGCACGGGAATCCACGCACGCAAGCGCTCTTTTCGATTATCTGCCCACTGTTGGGCAGATTAACCAGCCCGACCCGCTTTCAGCCGGAAGACTTGATCGCGAATCCTCGCAATGTCCAAGCTGAGAAAGCAGAGTGGTTTGAAATTGGACGGCCGGAATTCCTTCGTGAGGAATGAGTACCATCTCGTCTCGTACTTGAGATGATCGAGCTGAAACGCCACTTTCACCCAACTTTTTTCATCAAAATATGCAGTTGCCGAAATATCCTGCCGCCGCAGCATCGCCGCGATGCATGACTCATTGGCACGCGGACTGGAAGCATCGGACAACGGCTTCGAGTTGTAGGGAAGCTCCAACAGGCCAGAAAGAAAATCCCGAATTTTCTGGTGCGCCAAGCCAAAATCGAGCAATCGTGCTGCGCAAGCAATAATGAATCCCACGTCTGGGTAAAATTGTCGGGGGCGTCCAGCCGCATCTTCCACAAACGAGAGGTGCAGTCTCGGAACCAGCTCGTGATCGAGCACATACCGAATGCGTCGGCGTTCAATGCCGGTGATTTCCGCCAACTCGGTGATATCCATGCTCAATGACGCCTAGATTGTTTTCGGTGGGAGACACCTTGACAGATATTCGCATCCCACGCGAATGCGATCAATCAAGACTCTTGTCCCGACGCCAGACCAAATGAGCTCCGCCATCGAGCGCGACGTTCGTCAGGCCGGAAATCTGGAAAGTGTCGCTCCCTTCGCCACCGAACGCAGCAACCGAGGGCCTCGGCAACAATCTGATCGACTCTGGCAATGAGGTCGGCAGGACCACCGGCACCATCGAGTGCCGTGAGCGACTGGGCGGCCTGTTGCGTTACTACCGCCGCCGAGCCGCTTGAACCACGACCGCTCGCTTTTGAGCGATATTGCCGCAAGATCACGGCATCGATCACCGTGTGCGCAACCGTTGAAAAACTGACGGTCAACTTCGCTGATTCAGCGTGATCCAGTATCGATTCCAGCCACGATCGGCCAAGTTCTCGATCGTTTGTTCCTTCGAAACTCAATTTGCCAAGGAGTTCCCTACGCGGCTTAGTTTTTTGACCACACGCGAGTCCTCGAATGCTCCGCACGCTCTCTGCGACTTCGCTGTGACTCTGCCCATTTCGATTCTCTCGCCAACAGATCAGAATGACGGATCGAGTTTGTGGCTGGGAACATCGTCAAGTATCGAATCCAAGTGAGAACACCCATGTTGAAATCTGTCGGAATGTTGGTGCTGTTTCAGGCAATCGCGATTGGCACTCTCTGCGTGTCGGCTCCGGTGGCAGCGCACGCCGAGGATACGACCAACGTCACTTCGGTGGTTGCGGCGGCGGTTAAGGACAACAAGCTCACAATCAACGCAGACAACACAACCTTCGGGGATACGGCTCCGGGCATTCCGAAAAAGCTCACGGTCGAGTACCGCATCGGTGACGAGAAACTCAAACGCGAGGTCAATGAAGGGGGGCGAATTGAGATCGTGGTTCCGGCAGGTCAGAAGCTGGTGATCACGAAAGCCGTGTATGGGCCGGCGGATGGTTCCAAGCCTGCGCAATTCGATGCGAGCGTGGCTCCGGTGGAAGTGCTGGAGACGCTTCCGGGTTTCAAGATCGAGCACGTTCTCAAAGCCAACGGCAAAACGGCCTCGTGGATTTGTCTCACGAAAGATCCCAAAGGACGCCTGCTGTTGGGTGGTCAGCGAGGTCAGGCGATCGTGCGTGTGACGCTCGACGGCGGCAAGGTCGTCAACGAGGAGACGCTGCAGATTCCCGTCACTGAAACGATGGGGATGCTCTTCGTGGAGAACGTGCTGTATCTCAACGGAGCCGGGAAGGACGGCAAGTACTGCTTGTTTCGCTGCAAGGACACGAAAGGGGACGACAGCTACGACGACGTCGAATGCCTGCGCGAGTGGCGCGGCGGCGCGGGCGAGCATGGTGCTCATGGAATTGTGCTCGGACCAGACAAGATGCTTTACATCGTCTGCGGAAACTTCGTGGATGTCCCCAATGACTTGGCAACCACTTCTCCACATCGCGTCTACGGCGACGATCTCGCGCTGAAGCGAGCGGAAGACGGGAACGGTTTCGGCGCTGGCCGGCAACCGCCGGGTGGGTTCGTGGCGCGGGTGGATTTGGACGGGAAGAACACCGAGTTGTTTTCCGCCGGACAGCGGAATGCCTATGACATCGGCTTCAATGCCGACGGGGACTTGTTTGGCTTTGACAGTGACATGGAATGGGACTGGGGTGCTCCTTGGTATCGTCCGGTCCATGTTTTCCATTCCGTCCGCGGCGGCGACAACGGCTTCCGTGAAGGGAGCGCCAAGTGGCCCGAGTATTACGCCGACGGACTGCCTCAAACGACAACGATCGGCATCGGTTGTCCGACGGGAGTGGTCTTCGGAACGGCGGCCAAATTCCCGGCGAAGTATCAGAAGGCGTTTTACATCTGCGATTGGACTTACGGCCGTCTCATCGCCGTGCATCTGACACCCAGCGGTGGCAGCTACTCGGGCACGTTTGAGAATTTCGTCGCTCCCAAATCGCTTCACACCAAACAGGGCAAGACGCCGCTGAACCTTACCGATGTCATCATCGGCGACGACGGCGCGATGTACTTCACGATCGGCGGTCGGGGGACTCAAGCGAGTTTGTTCCGCGTGACCTACACGGGTACTGAGCCCGCGACACCGATTGCCGCGAACGACCTTCAAGAAAAGGGAGGCCGCGAACTGCGCGATCTGCGCCGCAAGTTGGAATCGTTGAATATCCATGCCGATCCCACGGCGGTCGAGTTCGCCTGGCCTCATTTGAATCACCCGGATCGCTTCATCCGCTACGCGGCCCGCCTGGCGATTGAACGCAATCCCGTTGCCGAGTGGCAGGCAAAGGCGCTGGCCGAGAAGCAGCCGCACGCCGCATTCACCGCGCTGCTGGCACTCGCCCGGCTGGGAGCTGCGGAGACTCAACCGGCGATTCTGAAAACGCTGACGGCGATCCCATTCGCCAAGCTCACGGAGGAGCAAACGCTCGCCAAGTTGCGGGTGATTGAAGTCTCGATCGCGCGGCAAGGAGTTCCGACCGGCGATGTCGCGAAGCAGGTGATCGCGGACCTCGATCCGCAATATCCCGCCAAGAGCGAATTCGTGAATCGCGAGCTATCTCAGATTCTCCTCGCCCTGAATGCACCGAACGCGGTTGCCAAGACGGTCGCACTCTTGAAGACTGCACCGACGCAAGAAGAGCAAGTGACTTACGCCATGCACTTGCGAAACATCAGATCGGGATGGAACGTCGAGCTTCGCAAAACATACCTGTCGTGGTGGAACGCCGGCCGCTCGACCGAACATCCCGCTCACGTCGTGAAATGGTTTGAAGATGCGGGCATTCGCTTCAACAACGGTGCCAGCTTCGCAAACTTTATGTCGCAGGCTCACGAAGCGGCCAAGTTCACCATGTCGCCGGAAGAGATCGTCGCACTCAACGACGTCCTGTCGACGTACACCGCGACGCACTCGAACAAGCCGCTGCTTCCCAAGGGTCCGCCGCGCAAGGTGGTCCAAGAATGGAAGACGGCCGATCTGCAACCGCTGCTGAATCAAGTGAGCAAAGGACGCAGCTTTTCGCGCGGCCGAGAGATTTACATCGAAGCCCAATGCGCTGCCTGTCATCGCTATGGCGATCAAGGGGGCATGATCGGTCCCGACCTGACCGCAGTCGCCACACGCTTCAAGAGACAGGACATTTTGGAATCGTCCACCGAGCCTTCCAAAGTCCTCTCCGAGCAATACATGAACACCGCCATCGAAACGGTCGCGGGGCAAGTCCACATCGGACGAATCGTCGAGGAGACGCCGGAGAAGGTCGTCCTTCGCAAGAATCCGTTGGAGCCTGAAACGGTCACCATCAAAAAGTCGGAGATCGAATCACGCGCGCTCTCCAAGGTCTCACCGATGCCAGCCGGTTTGCTCAACACGCTCACCAAGGAAGAGATCCTGGATCTGATGGCCTACCTGGAATCGCTGGGTGATTCAGCTCATCCGAATTTCAAACCATAAGCCGGAACGCGCTAGCGTCCGGTTCGAGGATTCGAATTGCGGCATTGAATAGAGTGAGCGGCCAGGCGCTAGCCGCCGGTGCTGCCAAATGTCCGGCGGCTAGCGCC
>CAMDPX010000323.1 GCA_945905295.1 Planctomyces sp. SH-PL62
AGAACGCGGGCCGATACGCCATCGCCCGCGTTCTGGCGAAACGCGGCTACAAGTAAGTCATGCAAGCTCCGTCTTCACCGCTCGACGTCCTCGTGGTCGCCCCGCATCCTGACGATGCCGAGATCGGCGTCGGAGGCACTCTGCTCGCCTGCCGTCAACAAGGTTTGCGAGTTGGCGTCATCGATCTCACGAGTGGTGAACCGACTCCGCATGGATCGCTGGAACTTCGGGCGGCTGAGACCGCTGCCGCCACGAAGATCCTCGGCCTCGATTGGCGAGCCAACCTCGGCCTGCCGAATCGCAGCTTGCAGTCGGATCTCGAATCGCGCCGAGCGCTCGCCTCCGTCTTCCGGTTGACGCGGCCGAAGATCATCGTCGCGCCGTACTGGGAGGACGCGCATCCCGATCACGTTGTCGCCAGCCGCCTCGCCGATGACGCTCGCTTCTGGAGCAAGCTCTCGAAGACCGACATGCTTGGAGAGCCGTTCTGGCCTCCGAAGATGCTCTACTTTTTCAGCCTGCATCTGCGGATTCATCCGAAGCCGGCATTCGTCTTTGACATCACGCAGCACATTGAGGCGAAGCTATCGGCGATCCGCTGTTATGAATCGCAATTCGTGGCCGGCCGATCGCAGGCTCCGCCAACAATCCTGGATGACATCCGCGACCGGGCTCGCTACTGGGGTTGGACGATCGGAGTGCCGTTTGCCGAACCGCTGGCCAGTCGAGAAGAGATCGGCGTGAGAGATCTGCGCTCGTTGGTGTGAGTGGCACGGCGCTAGCCGCCGGTGTTGAGCAGTCACCGGCGGCTAGCGCCGGCCCGCTCAGGGGAACGACATCAGGTCTATTTGCGTTCGATCCTCGCCTTCGCCCGTTCTTGTGCGAGCACCTCGCGCTGCAGTTCGGTTGAAAGCTGTTGCAGGATTTCCGGCCGAGCGTCTTCCAGGCTGAGTTGCCCTTCGCTCCGTTCGGTGACGGTGATCAGCAGCACTCCGAACGAGGAACGCACCGGCTCGCTGACTTCGCCAACTCTGAGACCGAAGGCGACCTGCGGATAGGGCGGGGGCTGTTTGCCGCGGAAACCAAACCGGCCGAGATCGCCTCCCATCGCGGCGCTCGGTGCCTGCGAGTGCTTTTTCGCGGCGTCGGCAAACGTGGTGGACTTGTCGAGAATCTTGCCGCGAAGGTCGCGGAGTTTCTGCTCGTCGGCCGCGGGATCGTCGCTCTTCAAAGCGATCTGAGCCGCTCGGACTTCGCTGCCATCGAATTCATGCCGGCGTTGTTTCCAAACGTCGCGCAACTTGGCGTCGGTCACTTCGAGTTTGACGAAGGCTTCCCAATCGAGCGGCAACCGCAACTCGTGACGCAGCGACTCCACGGTCATACCCGACTTCGCGAGCAACTGATCGAAATCGACTTTGCGTTCCTTCAGTCGCGTCTTCAACCGGGTGAGGTGCGCCTCCAACTGCTCCGGATTGGCCGAGACTTTCTTCTGGGCCAAAAACGCTCGCAGCAACTGCCGGTCGATGAGTCGCTCAACGATCTGTTCGCGGCGTTGCGGAATCTCGTCGGCCGCCAACTTCAGGGACTTCGCGAAGTAGTCGAGGTCCGCCTCGGTGATCGCCTGCCCGTTGACGCGGACCAGCACCGGCGAGTCGCTCTTGGCGGCCTTCGATTTCGCGGACTTGGGTTCGTCCGCGTCCAGCCGGCACGCGCCGAGAAACAACAGAGAAACGACCACTGTTCGCGAAATCCGTGTCATGGTTTTCATGCCTCCATTGTGGTGCGCCCCGCGAGACTTTCGCAATCGGCAGAGCTTCACATCGCTGCCGGATCGACAGGACGCTCACGGTCGGGGCGAAGTGTGCAAAGCTCGGTACGGTCACAGCGGATTTCGCGGTTGGAGCGCGAGGACGGCCGATGTATCCGCTGGAGTTCCCCTGTGTGAGGCGAGCGGGGCGGCGTCAGCCCCCCGGTCTCGCAACGAATGCACCGGGGGGCTGACGTCGCCCCGCTTGCCAGAGCGTCTCGTCTGAATGCCGACCGCCGTAAGTCTCACTTTGTCATCGACAGAAATCAGCGATCATGTCCGCACTCGTTCCCGAGAAATCTCAGCCATCAACTCCGCGCCGCCGCCGCCGCTGGATCGGATTGTTTCTCCTCGGATCAATTGTGGGAGGAGCTTGGTTTGCTCCGGAGATCGTTTCGCAAACGAGCCTGCGTCACAGCGTCGCGAACTGGGCCACACGCGACCTACCGCTGCGAGTGGAGTTGGGACCGACTTCGCTGGGTTGGATGAAACCGGTCGTGCTCCGCGACCTGCGAGTCAGCGATGCTGATGGGCAAACATTGCTTGAAGTGAAAGAGATCCGCAGCGAGAGAACGTTGTGGCAGTTGGCGACTCAGCGCAGTGTGCTCGGCACGTTCACTTTGATTGAACCGGCGGGACATGTCGTCTTGCGTGCGGATGGCTCGAACGTCGAGGACGTGACGGCGGTGTTGTTGAGCGGTTCGGCGACCGAGCCAGCTCCTCAATTCCGTGTTGAGATTGTGAACGCTCGCGTCGAGTTCGAGTATCCGGCTTCGCAGCGAAAGTCGGCAATCGAGTCGTTCGACTTGAAAGTGTCGAGCGGCGCGAAAGGGGTCGAGTTGGTCGTGGCCGAGATGCCGTCGAAGTCCGCAACGGTGACTGCGGACGTTGGTCGCATCGCGGTGTACTTCGGAAAGCCGGTGGATCAATCCGAGGCCGGCGACGAAGCGTTATCGAACGCTGACGGTACGTCGCAGTTGCTGGTGCGAGCGAAGGACTGGCGGCTCGATTGGCTGAGTACGATCCTCACGCGGTGGCACCCGGAGGGGGAAGTGACTGGCCTGCTGTCGGCGGACTGGCGGATGTCGTTCGGCACGGAGACCGCAGGGAAAGGGAATGTCACGCTCAGCGATCTGAGCATCGCGGGTCTGAAGAGCATGGGCACCGATCGACTGCGTTTGGAGGAAGTGTCCTTGCGCGGCAACGTCACGACGAAGGGGGAACGGCTGATCGTCACAGAGACCGAATTGCGAACCGAAGTTGGCAGTGTGACCGCCACGGGTGAATTGCCGTTGTCCGGCTGGTCGTTCGCTTCGGGAGAAGAGGCGTTGCAAAAGATCGGCCGCGAAGCGTTTCGTGTCGAAGGAGAAGTCGATCTCGCGAAGCTGGCTGCACTCTTGCCGCAGACGTTGGCAGTGCGTGAAGGGACACGGATCGACGGCGGTTCGGTGCGGGTCGCGCTGGCGAGTCAGCCACAAGGGGGGACGGCGAAGTTTCAGGGGAAAGTCGAAGTGGCTCGGTTGTCTGCCGTCGCGGACGGGAAGCGAATTGAGTGGGACGTGCCGCTCGAAGCGTTCCTGACGGTGCATCGCGACGGCGAGCGATTCGTGTTCGACCGAGTGACCTGCCGCTCCGACTTCCTGCAAGCCGACGCGAAAGGAACGCTGACGGACGCCACGTTTCAGGCGCGAGCCGATCTTGATCGGTTACATCACAACCTTAGCCGATTCTTTGATTGGGGTCTCGTTCGGTTGAGCGGCCAGTTGTCGGCCAGCGGGCAGATTCAGCGTCGTTTTGCGTCGGATCATCAGCCGCAGGGCGCTAGCCCCGGTTCCGAACCGGACGCTAGCGCGTTCCGGCTAATGAAACACGACGGCGGCGAACTTGATCTGCGTGCAAAGGGAGAACTCACAAGCTTCGAACTGCAACGGCGCGGCGAGTCGCCGTGGCGAGAAGAACGGCTGGAGATTATCGCCGCATCGTCGGCTCGCTTGTCGGAAACACAACAACTGCGATCCGTCGAATCGGCATCGCTCCGGTTCGTCAGCGGCGAGGATCGGCTGGACGTGAAGTTGACGGAGCCGATGGATTGGTCGTCGAACGCACGCTGGCGAGCGGTCGCGGATGTGGTCGGTGGCCTCGATTCGTGGCAAGCTCGGCTGCGTCCGGCGATCTCATTCGAAGGCTGGCAAGCGGCAGGACAATTCACGGCGCATGCGGATGTCGACTCAGACTCGCGAACGATCGACGTCTCAAAACTGACAGTCGCGATCAACGACCTGCAAACTCGCGGGCCGGAGTGGATCATTCAAGAGCCGAAGTTGACGCTCGAAACGGCCGGTCGTTGGGAGAAGGGGACGAGCCGTTGGGTGGCTCCACAAACAACTCTGACCGGGACGAGCGCGGCGGCGACAATCAGTAACCTCGATTGGTCGCTCGACGGCGCGAGTGGCGACGCTCGGTTTCGAGTTCATCTCGGCAACGTCTCGCGTTGGAAAGTACAGGCTCAGCAACAGCCGAGCTACTTCGTCACCGGCGAAGCGACCGGTTCGCTGCGTCTGCAACAACGGGGCACGACGACGCAGGCGACGCTCGATTCGCGTGTCGAAAAGTTCTCGCTCGCGACCCCGAACGTGCGAACTCCATCCGGCTGGGAAAACGCTTGGCAAGAACCGGCGATCAAGTTGGCAACACAAGCGTCGTTTGATTCGAGCAAACAATCGCTGAAGCTGAACGAGACAAAGCTGATCGCCGACGGACTCGAAGTTGATCTCGCGGGACGACTCGACGAGCTGACTGCGACGCCAGTGGTCAATGTCACCGGTGAGGTCGCGTATGACTGGGAGCGATTGACTCAACGGCTGGGGGACTCGTTCCGACAGAACGTGCAACTGGCCGGGCAAGAGCGCCGCAAGTTCTCGCTGCGCGGTCGGCTGTTAGCGCCGGAGATCGCAACACGCTCGAACGGCTTAGATTCACAGACGGCGCTCGGCGCGGGTCTCCCGACCCCGCCGCGAGCGACTCGGCTGTCGAGCATCTCGCGAACCTCATCATCGTCAGACTCATCGCTGACCGCGCTCACCGGCGAAGCGGGACTCGGTTGGCAAACGGCGAATCTCTACGGGTTATCGGCCGGAGCGGGCGACCTGGCGTGCCAATTGAACGAGGGGATCGGCACGCTCACGCTGCGCGACATTCCCGTCAACGAAGGGACGGTGCGGCTGAACTCACAACTTCGCTTGGATCGCTCGCCGGCGATGCTGGTCCTGCAATCGGAACGAGTCATCGACAAAGTGCGTTTGTCACCGGAACTGTGCGCCGGCTGGCTGAAGTTCGTCGCCCCGATCATGGCGAATGCGACCCGTGTTGATGGCCGCTTCTCGGTGGTACTCGCGAAGGGAGAGTTGCCCGTCAGCGATCCTTCAAACGGTGACGTCGTTGGACAGTTCGCAGTCCATCAGGCACAGATCGCTCCCGGCCCGCTCGGCTACCAAGTCCTCGCGGTCGTCGATCGGATTAAAGCCCTGACGAAATCCAAGTCGCTCAAGCCGGCCGATCTGTTGGCGTTGGCCGAGCAATCCGCATCGGCTGGCGGCCGCGAGCGAGTCTTGGTGACTCTGCCGGAACAACAAGTTCCCTTCCACCTGATCAACGGCCGCGTTCACCACGAAGGACTGACGCTCGTCACGAAAGAAGCGACGCTGAAGACACGCGGTTCGGTGGGCCTCGACGAGTCGTTGGACTTGATCGTTGAAGTTCCCGTGCGCGACGAATGGGTTGCTCAAAACAAACAGCTCGCGAGCCTCCGCGGCAAGTCGTTGAGCATCCCGGTGCGCGGCTCGTTGACTCAGCCGCAACTCGATCTGCGGGCCTTCGAGAGCTTCGCTCGCGAAGCGTTCACCGCACCTGTCGAGAACTTGCTGGAGAACGAACTCCAGAAAGGCTTGAATCGCTTGCTGCCGGGCAAGAAGAAGTGACACCGCTCACCGGCCGAAAGCCGATGGCCGTCCGCCGACAGCCGTGATACCGTTTTTTGAAGCGCGGGAAAATGGGACTCACCACTCCGTCGTCGGCCCACAGCCATCAACCGAATACAACGTTCGCGAACCTCTCCGAACACCCTGCTTGACTTCTTTCGGAGTGTCCCTCAAAACACGTTCCAGTCGCCGGGACGCGAGCAAAGTAGACGAGTCACTCCGTGGCTCGATTCGAGTCACGGAGAGGCTGTGAAAGAATTGGTAGCTGAACTCGCCAGAGTTCAGTTTTCTCGGCGAATTCTGAAGTCTGGCGACTTCAGCTACCAAAAAGTTCACAGCGTCGGAGTGACTCGTCTACTTTGCAGCTTCGCCGTCCCCAGTTTTGCGAACTCGAAAGGAATCTCCGTTGTCCGGCCAACTTGTGACTTTTGTGCCGATCTTTGTGTTCGTCGCCGTGCTGATCGGATTCGTGGTGACGAACCTTGTGCTGGCCCACACCGTCGGGCCGAGAAAATCGACCGCCGTCAAAGAGATGCCGTATGAGTCGGGAATGGACCCCATCGGGGACGCTCGGCAGCCGTTTGATGTGAAGTTTTATTTGGTCGCGATTCTGTTTCTCGTCTTCGATGTCGAGCTGTTGTTCCTCTACCCGTGGGCGGTCAGCGCGTACGTCGAGGGTCAGCACACTGAATATGGCGAGAAGATTCTGCCGACGCATCTCGGTCACGCGAGCCCCGGCATTCCGACGGAGCTGCGCGGGACGGTGTTTGGCGTAATGCTGGTGTTCATCGCCACGCTGGCGATTGCCTACGTTTATGCGTGGCGGAAAGGTGTTTTCAAATGGCGGTAGGACTTCCCGAAAACGTGTTCATGACGACCGTCAACGCGGCGGCGAGCTGGTGTCGCAAGAACAGTCTCTGGCCGATGCCGTTCGCGACCGCCTGCTGCGGCATCGAGCTGATGGCGACGGCGTCGTCGCGGTACGACCTCGCCCGGTTCGGGGCCGAGGTCATGCGGTTTAGCCCTCGGCAGTGCGACCTGATGATCGTGGCCGGCCGAGTCGTCATGAAAATGATGCCCGTGCTGCAACGCATCTGGCTGCAAATGCCCGAGCCGAAATGGTGCATCTCGATGGGAGCCTGTGCCTGCTCCGGCGGCGTCTTCGACACCTACGCCGTCGTGCAAGGGGTCGATCGCTTCATGCCGGTGGACATGTACGTCCCCGGCTGCCCGCCTCGGCCGGAGCAGCTCATTCAGGCGATCATGGACCTGCAAAACAAAATCCAAGCCACCGGCACGCTCAACGGCACCGAGTTCGGCCTGCGAACTCAACCGATGGGCCCGACACCGTTCGACCGCGATGAGATGTGGCGCGTCGAAGACGCGGCGCTCGCGGCCAAGGCGGGCGGGTTCGGAGAATGAAAGGTCGAACCATGAGCACTCTCGATATCGACGACGAAATCGCTCACGAGATTTGCAACCGTTTTGAGTACTCAGGCCAGCACTTTGACGAAGGAAGTTTTGTGGCGATCGAAGGGGGGCGCGTGTTGGGTGTCGGCGGGACATTCGAGGAAGCGCACGAAATCCTGCGACGTTCGGGAGTCCCCGCCGGGGAGGGCATGGTGTGCGAAGTGGAACGGCCTTGTCGGATCATGATTCGTTGATCGCGCGGGAGAAACATTTTGCTCAGCCAGACTTTTCCGTTTCATCAAGGACTTCCGACGATCAAGTTGTCGTTCACTCATCGTGTGTCGGGGAAATTGGTCGCGCGTCAGCTTCTGGTGGATTCGGGGTTTACTGGCGAATGCGATCTTTTGTTGTCGATCGACGACTGTCGTGATTTTTGCATCAGCTTTGCACGATCCAAAGAAGTCGGTGGAGCACTCACTGGCACGCACCGACTCGTTTGGGTGAAGTGTGTGCTGCCGGAATTGAACTTTGAAAAATCCGTCAGGTCACTCGAAGCCGACTTGAGCACCATGTCGCTGGCGGATGGCATTGATGGATTGGTCGGACTTTCGTTTCTCACCCAATTCGCCGCTTGGGGAGGTCGCGAAAACAACGGCCAAGATCAATGGGATTTCTTCTTGGAACGCTAACCACATCGAGAACTTTGAATGACAGTCGAAATTCAACACTCCGCCGTCCCACTCCTCGCCGAGCACTTTGGGGCCGACTCCCTCGTCTGGAGCCAGAACCGCGACAACGTGCGCGTGAAGGTGGGCGATGACCGCGTCTTTGAGGTGCTCAAGTGCCTGAAGATGCTCGGTGGGTTTGACATGCTCGTCGATCTCACCGCTGTCGATGAGTTGGAGTACCCCGACGCAACCGATCGGTTCCGCGTGGTGTATTGCCTGCTCAAGATGGAAACCGGCGAGCGGTTGATTGTGCTGACCTACGTCAACGATCCGAACCCGACGTTGCCCTCGGCGTATCCGCTCTGGAAGGGAGCCGACTGGATGGAGCGGGAAGTCTTCGACATGTTCGGCATCCGCTTCACCGGCCACCCCGACCTCCGCCGCATCCTGATGCCCGAAGAGTTCACCGAATACCCGCTCCGCAA
>CAMDPX010000324.1 GCA_945905295.1 Planctomyces sp. SH-PL62
TGCACCGGGGGGCTGACGCCGCCCCGCTCGCCTGCTTCGTTGGGGATTGAGAATCTGTGTTGGGAGTGTGCGATGAGGAACATTGAGAACAAACTCGGTTGGCGGCAGCGGGTTGGGCAGGTCTTATTGCTGGCCGTGGTGCTCGGCGGTTTTGCGAACGCACTGTTTCTGGTACCGCAAGCTGCTCGCGCCGATCAGGCGGCGGATGACTACGCGGCGGCGGTCGGCTTCTATAAGCAGAGCCGTTGGGGATTGGCCGAGGAAACGTTCAAGAAATTTCTCAAGGATCATGCCAAGCACGAGCGTGTGCCGTTCGCTCGACTGTATCTGGGGCTCGCGCTGACGAACTTAGAAAAGTACGACGAAGCCCGCACCGTGTTGCGAGCGTTCGTCAAAGAGTACCCGAACAACCAGCAAGTCCCGCAGGCGATGTATCGCGTTGCCGAGTCGAGCTATTTCCTCGACGACCTGAAGTCGGCGGAGCCGGAGTTTCAAGCGTTCTTCGCCAAGTCGCCGGAAGACCCGCTGCGCGAATACGCGCTCCCGTATTTCGGTGACACGCTCTTGCGGCTCGGCAAGGCCGACGCGGCGGCAGTCAATTTTCAGCAGGCGATCAAACTCTTCCCGCAGAGCAAGATGTTGGAGGACTCGCGCTGGGGCTTAGCGAAGTCTCTCGACGCACAGCAGAAGTTTCCAGAGGCGATGGTCCTGTATCGTGAGATCGCTGCGAACAAAGCTGGTTTGCGAGCGGCTCAGGCGCAGTTGCAGATCGCAAATCGGTTGTTCGAGCAGAAAGATTTCGCGAACGCGGCGAAGGAGTACACGGACCTCCAAAAGAATTTCCCGGAGAGCAAGCAGGTTGCGACCGCTCGATTGAATGCCGGGAACGCTTACTACGAGTTGAAGGACTACAAATCCGCCGCCGCGCAGTTTGAACTCGCGGCCAAGGAGCCAGAGCAAGCAGCGACCGCCAGCTATTGGCGAGGCATGTCGCAGAAACAACTGGGGGATCTGGCCGGTGCCTCCGCAACGCTCAAGGCCGCGTTTGAAGCTCACGCGCAAAACCCGATCTCTGAGCAGGTGCTCTTTCAATGGGCGGACTGCGAGCTGCGACTCTCGCAGTTCGACTCGGCCGAGTTGCACTTCGCCGATGTCGTGAAGCGCTGGCCGCAAGGGCAATGGGCGGACGATTCGTTGTACTTCGCGGGCGAAGCGGCGTTGCAGCGAGCCAATCGCGCGGCGACTCCAGAGATTCGCACGGCGGCGATTCAAGCGGCGGAGGGCTACACGAAGCAGTTCGCGACGACGCAGCCGAATAGCGGACTCAAGTTGTACAACGATCTGTTGCGCGGCCGTGTGTTGCTCAGCCGTGGGTCCGATGCCGACGCGACCGCAGCGGCGGAGTTGATCAAAGGAGTGCTGACCGCGGCGCAACGTCCGCAGACACAGGGGCAAGCGCGATACCACCTTGCCCGCGCGCAGCAGCGTTTGAAGCAACACGCGGCGGTGATCGAAACGCTCACGCCGGTGGTTGAGCAAGTTCGCAAGGAGGGGGCCGCATCGGAGTTCCTCGACGGATTGGTGCTGTTCGCCAGCAGTACGCTCGCAGAGAAGAAATACGCCGAGACTGTTGCAGCGTCCGCAGACTATGTCCGGCTGGCACCGAAAGGTGAGCAGCTTGATCAAGCTCTCGTGGCGAAGTCTCTGGCCGAAGCCAATCTGAAACAGTTCGATGTGGCGAAGCAGTCGATCGAACATCTCCGAGCGGCTCTCCCCAACAGTCCGTTGATCGTGCGGACGACGCTGCAACTCGCTGAGATCGCATACGCTCACAAAGACTTCAACGCGTCGCTCGATTGGTACACAACGACGGTAGCCGCTGGTCCGCAGTCGCCGCACTTCATTCCCGCGCTCTCCGGGCAAGCATGGAGTCAGTTTGAGAAGAAACAATACAAGCCGGCGGCCGAAGGGTTCGCTCGGCTGGTGAAGGAGTCGCCGCAGCACGCGCTCGCGCCGGAGGCGGCTTTCAAGCTGGGTGAGTCGTTGCAGCTCGACAACCAACTCGAGCCGGCAGCGAAGGCGTTTGCCGAAGCGTTCGAGACTTATTCACCGGGACGCTACGGATTCCTCGCGGGACTGGAGACGGCACGCACGCTCCGGCGGCTCAACAAGATCGACGATGCCGATGCCGGTTACACGAAACTGTTCGTCAAGTTCCCGAAACCGGAGAACCTCGACAAGCTGCTCGAAGAGTGGGCGTTGATGAACTACGAAGCCGAACGCTTCCCGCGCGCGGATGAACTTTTTAAGCGACTGATCGCCGAGGCCCCCAATAGCGACGTGGCGGACAATGCCCGGTTCAATCTCGCGGAGAGCGAATTGCTCGCCGGCAAGATCGATGATGCGAAGGCTGCGTTTCGGCAGCTCGAACAAAGCCCGAAGTCGGACGCCGACGTGCAACAAGACTCACTGTTCCGTTTGATGGCGATCGCGGAAGAGCAACAGCAGTGGGAGGAACTCGAGAAGACCGCCACCGCGATCCGGACACGCTTCGCCGAAGGCCGATACAAGACGGACGCGGCGTTCTATCTGGCGCTGTCCCACCTGCAACGTCAGAAAGCGGAACCCGCGCTGGAACTGCTCAAGCCGCTGGTGGCCGCAAAGGCCGATCCGGCGATGAAGACGAAGGACTGGTTCCCGCGCGTCTTCATTCTGTTGGCGGAGATTCAATGGCAACAGAAGAACTACGCCGAGTCCATCGCCACCGTCGCCGACTTCCGCGCATGGGACGCCAAGAGCAAGCTGCTGTATCAAGCCGACGAAGTGCTCGGCCGAGCCTACAAGAGCCAAGGGAAATTCGACGAAGCACGCGCCGCGTTCAAACAAGCGATCGACGACCCCAACGGCACTCGCACTGAGACCGCCGCGAAAGCGCAGTTGATGCTCGCCGAGACCTATTACTTTCAGAAGGACTACAAGACCGCGCTGGAGAACTACCTGCGCGTCTATCTGCTTTACAAATATCCGGCGTGGCAAGCTCCCGCGCTGTTCCAAGCCGGCGCGTGTGACGAACAGCTCGGCGAATGGGCGAAGGCGGTCGCCGATTACGAATCGCTGTTGAAAGAATTTCCGCAGACCCAATGGGCCGAAGACGCCAAGCCGCGATTGGAAGCGGCCCGTCAAAAGGCGAAGAAATAACGTGGGGCACGTTTTCAACGTGCCAATCACGGGCACGTTTTCAACGTGCCCCACGAAAATCATGCAGACCGAAACTCATTTCGCGTTCAAAGAATGGGCCGTTGTCTGCGCCGCGCTCGGGGCCGGGCGGCAGACGCTGATCCTCCGCAAAGGGGGCATTCACGAAGGCCGCGAAGGATTCCGCGTCGAGCATCACGAGTTCTGGCTCTTCCCCACCGGCTTTCATCAGCAACGAGATGAAATCATCTCGGAAGCCTGGCCGCTGCTCGACGAAATCCAATCGCGAGGGAAGCCGCCCGGTATCTCACTGGATTTGTACGCCGTCGTGGAAGACGTGCATCACGTACTCGATCGAGCGGCACTCGCGCGATTGAGCGGCCGGCATGTCTGGTCGGAGGCGACGGTCGAGCAGCGCTTCAATTACCGAACCCCCGGTTTGTTCGCGCTAGTCGTGCGCGTCTTTCGTCGATCGGCACCGCTTGAGATCGTCGACTCACCGCATTTCGCTGGCTGCAAGAGCTGGGTCGATCTCCCGTCGCCGTTGCCGACCACCGGCCTGCAACCGGTCCTCGACGATGCGACGTTCGATCGCCACCGGCGCGAGATTCAGCAACTTCTTGCCGGCACGCCAGCCCACGAAAGGACTGAATCGTGAGCCAGCGAGAAAAGCTGATCGCCAAGATGCGAAGTTCGTCGAGAAACATTCGATTCGGTGAAGTCGATGCGCTGTTGCGTCACGAAGGGTTCGTGCTATTCAATCAGCGAGGCAGCCATCGAACGTATCACCGAGCTGACGGTCGTCTGGTGACCATCATTGTGCCGCATGGCGGTCGAAACACCTGTCATCCCGCTGACATTCGACGTCTGTTGGAGGTTTTAGAACGATGATTTCCTCGCATCACGAATATCGCGGGTATGTGTTTTCAATTGAGTACGACGCTCAAGACCCGGCCTATGTCGTCGAGTTTTCCGATTTCCCGAACATCTTGACGAGCGGAGCCACGCTGTCTGAAGCGTTCGGTAATGCTTGCGAGGCGCTTGATCTGCATTTGGAGAGTTTGCAAAAACTTGGTAAGCGACTTCCGAGGCCGAAGCATTCGTTGGTGATTCAATCGGTCTAACACAGAACCAGCCGCATGACGTGTCATACCTCACAACTTGGACGTCTCTCACGCCGGCAATTGCTGCAAGCGGGAGCGGTGCCGGCATTGGGGTTGTCGCTGCCTGGGTTGTTTGCGGCGCAAGCGGAAGGTCAAAAGGACTCCGGTGAGAAATCCTGCATTTTCATTTTTCAATATGGTGGCTTAAGTCAAATCGACTCGTGGGACGTAAAACCGAACGGGCCTTCGGAGACTCGTGGGCCGTATCGGCCGATTGAAACTGCGGTCCCCGGTTTTCAAGTGGGCGAGTTGATGCCACGGCTCGCGAAGCTGGCGGATCGCTATGCGGTGATTCGTTCGATGAGTCATGGCGTGCCGGTGCATGATGTCGCCAATCGCATGTTGCTGGCGGGGCAGTCGCAACCGGCGATGGATGCGCCGGCGTTTGGTTCGATCGTCACGAAGCTGCGGCCGTCGAATGCCAGCGTGCCGTCGCATGTCTGGTTGCAGAAGTTCGGCGGCGGAGCGATGCCTCCCGAACCGACGTATGTCACGGGCGGTTGGTTGGGCATGGCGCATGCGCCGCTCGTGATCGGCATGAATCACGCCGACAATCCGGGCGACCCCGGCTTTCGAGTCAAAGCGTTTGATACGGCTGTCGGAGTGACCTCGGATCGGCTCGCTGCGCGACGGCAGTTGCTGGAACAGTTTGATCCGTTGGCGACGAATCTCTCAGCCGATTCGCTGTCGAGGTTTCGTGCGCGGGCGTTTGATCTGCTCACCGGCTCGGCGGCACGGCAGGCGTTTAATGTGGATCGCGAACCGGACTCGGTGCGCGATCGTTATGGCCGCAATCCGCTCGGCCAGAATTTGCTGATGGCGCGGCGATTGGTCGAAGGGGGAGTTCGATTGGTCAATGTTGTCGCGTGGTGCGGGTTGGCTCCGGGCGAGAAGTTCAACAGCGTTGAGACGTGGGACATGCACGGCAACGGCGGGATCGACATCTTCGGCAACGGCTGGAACGGACTCGGTTGGGCGCTGCCGGTTTGCGACAACGCGGTGTCGGCCCTGTTGGAAGATTTGCAACAGCGCGGATTGCTCGACAACACATTGGTCGTGCTTGTCGGAGAATTTGGCCGCACGCCGCGCATCAGTCGCGGAGCTTCCGCCATCGGTCGCGATCATTGGCCGAACTGTTACTCGGCCATGCTGGCCGGAGCGGGCGTGCGCGGCGGCGCGGTTTATGGCTCCTCGGATGCCCAAGCGGCGTATGTCAAAGATCGACCGGTCAGCCCGGAGGATTTCGCCGCAACGCTGTTTCAAACGCTCGGCATCGCGCCGGAGACGGGCATCAGCCCCGACGGATTCTCAGTGCGAGCCAGCATCGGACGGCCGATCGTCGAACTGATTTGATCCTTCGTTGTCCAGGCACCAAGATGCAGGAGCCCGACGAATCGAAGGAGACGACGAATGGCGTTTCCTCATTCGTCGTCTCCTATCATTCGTCGGGCTCTTCCAGTTCACCTCCACCTCCAAAGGATCAACATGCGAATCGCCGCCGTGCAGATGGATGTCACGATTGGAAAACCAGAAGCCAACTTGGCCGCGATGCTGGCGAAGCTGCAAGAAGCCGCTGCAGCCGGAGCCAAGCTGATTTGCTTTCCCGAATGCGCACTGACCGGATACTGCTTTGATTCGGTCGCGGAAGCGCTGCCGTTCGCGCAGACGCTCCCCGGCCCGGCGACTCAGCGGTTCGCACAGGTCTGTTGCGATCTCGACGTCTTCGTCGTCTTCGGATTGTTGGAAAAGGAAGGCGACCGGCTCTTCAACTCGGTCGCGCTGGTTGGGCCAAACGGTTTGATCGGTTCGTATCGCAAGGTGCATCTCCCCTACTTGGGGATCGACATGCGGACGAACTACGGCGACCGGCCGTTCGCTGTGTTCGAGGCAGGCGGTGTGAAGATCGGCATGCTGATCTGTTACGACGCGGCGTTTCCCGAAGCGGCTCGCGCGCTGGCATTGCTCGGCGCCGACTTGATCGTGCTGCCGACCAACTGGCCTCCCGGAGCCGAATGCGTTGCTGACTTCACGATCAACTCGCGAGCGATGGAGAACGCGGTCTACTTCTTGGCAGTCAATCGAGTCGGCTTGGAGCGCGGCTTCCAATTCATCGGCCGCAGCCGCATCTGCGAACCGAGCGGCTGCACGCTGGCGAGCACCAGCAGCACCGCGCCGACAATCTTGTATGCCGACATCGACCCGGCTCAGTCGCGAAACAAACGTGTGACTCGCGTCCCCGGCAAGCACGCCATCGACCGACTCGCTGATCGCCGACCAGAAATGTACGAGTTGCTGACGCAGCCTCATTCACTTCCAACACCACGCGACGCCGCCCCGCTCGCCAGAAAGATTTGCTAACGAACATGACCGATCGCCCACCGACTGCTGCCAATGTGCCCGTTCCGCGCGGCCGGTTGGCTCGGCTGGTGTCCGGCTTCTTGCGGCCGATGATCGCAGATCGGGCGATGTTTCGGGAGCGGCCGTTTCCGGGAATGCTGTTCTTCATTTGGACGTACCCGTTCACTCCGCCGGGCAAAGTGGTGATGTTGGCGTTATCGGTCTCGGCCTTGGCGGGGGCGATCACGGATGACATGCCGATCTATCAGATTCCGGTCACGCTGGCGGTGCTGGTGATGGTCGCGTCGGCCTGCGGCTCGGTCTTGCGCTGGTTGAGCGTTTCCATCTCTGGAGAATGGCCCGACCGAGTGACCGCGGGGCAGACGGTGCGCGGCGACTTCACGGTGACGAACAACAACCGCTGGCCGCTGCTCGATGTGTCGTTGGCGGTGTTCAAGTTACCGGCGACGTGGGAAGCACTCCGTGAAGAGCGCATGGTGCCGACGCTGCCAGCGGGGGAATCGGCGAAGCTGCCGATTCGCGTGATCCCGCGGCGGCGAGGGCGGTACGTGTTACCCAGCATTCGCGCGTTCTCAACGTTTCCGTTCAACCTGTTTCGCAATCAACTCGGCCGCAAGGAATCTCGGCCCATCCTCGTGCTGCCACGGTTCGAGCCGTTGCAGCGGATCAATGTCGACATTGGGCAGCGTTATCAGCCGGGGGGCATCGCGCTCATGTCGCAGATCGGCGAGTCACCCGAATACATCGGCAATCGCGAGTACATGCCTGGCGACTCACCGCGGCATATCGACTTCAAATCGTGGGCGCGGCTGGCGAAGCCGGTCGTGCGTGAGTTTCACGAGGAATACTTTCATCGGCTGGGCCTGGTGCTCGACACGTTTTTGCCGCGCGATTGGCTGTCGCTGAATTGGCTCCCGGCCGACTGGCGACGTCATCCTTGGCTGCGCCGGCAAGGCGAGCGGGAGCTCGAAGCGGCGGTTAGCCTGACGGCATCGGTGGCGGAGGTCTTCGCGCGTGGCGAGTATCTGTTGGATGTCTTCGCGGCCGGTTCAGAGTTGCACATCTTCCGCACGGGCCGCAGCACGACGCCGATTGATGCGGTGCTGGACATTCTCGCGGAGGTTCCCTCGTGCCGCTCGAATCCGTTCGCGATGCTGACGGCCGCGCTGGCCACCGAGCTGCCGCATATCTCGGCGCTCGTCTGCGTGTTCCTGGGTTGGGATGAATCGCGGCAGCGGCTGGTTCAATCGGCGCTCGACAACGGTTGCCGAGTGAAAGTGATCGTCATCCAACGCCGCTCCGCACCGCTTCCGGAACTGGATCGCGCCGGCGTGCAGGTGCTGTGCTTCACGGCCGAGCAAATTGAAGCTGGCATTGGCGAACTTGAATGATGTCAGACGGAGGGTGCCCGACGAATCGAAGGAGACGACGAATGGGATTCGATCTGGGGAGCATTCGTCGTCTCCTTCGATTCGTCGGGCTTGTCTCGTTGTTTCTGATGTGTGAAGTCTTCGCGGTTGATATACCTTGCGTGCCGAGTCTTAATGACTTGGCGAGCGGGGCGGCGTCAGCCCCCCGGTGAATTCGCCGAATGATGCGACGAACTCGACACCGAAGAA
>CAMDPX010000325.1 GCA_945905295.1 Planctomyces sp. SH-PL62
AGAATCACCCGAAACCCCCGCGTTACCGTGCTTGACCATGCCAGAATGACCTCCGTGAGGAAATCTGACAGCTACGCGCAAACCCCATGCCGTGGTCCGGACAATTCCAACGCAAAATCAAAGTCAGCACCATTGGGCTGACGCCACCCCGCTCACCAACGGGCGTGCTGGCGAGGTTCGCGCTGATGAGCTTGGACGTGTCGCGTTTGGCGTCTTGACGCGATGCGGAATCGTAGGCTTGCACACTGCGGATGAGTTGTTGCAGAACCGGCGCTTGCGTGGGAAATCTTCGAGCGAATTCGCCGAATCGAGGCGGCTCACCAAACTGCTGACGAGCATCCCATTCCATGAAGATCAGCACTGCGGAAACCGTTTCGGCTGTGCCGAGCTCCGGAAACCGTGTGAGGTATTGTTCAATCTCGGTGTGATGTCCCGACTCCCAACGCCGATCGAGGTCGATCTCCACCAGTTCAGCCAGCGCGAGGCGGCGCGATTCGGGTGACCAACTGGCAAGCTCGGCCGCGAAGATGTCGATCTGACCCGCGTCCCAGTTTTGACCGAAGCGCAACTTCAGACCGTCGATCAAATCCGAGTCGGACTGAGCGACAGACATTTCCGGCTTTGGTGAAGTCTCCATGCTGATCTCGCGGTAAGTGCAGCGCCGTGTGAACGGCCATTCTGAATTACTCTGAGTTTGTGAAGCAAGCGAGTCGGCACGATTTCGAGAGAAGCGAGCGGGACGGCTCAGCCGGCTGGCTCAGCAGCTTTACAGTCAACTGACCGAGAACCCCTCGCTGGCAGAGGCGGTTGCCTGCGCCAAGGAGATTGATCGTTTGGTGAAAGGTGGTCCGCCGGAGTACGCGCGCGTTCTCGAATTGCGGTTGGCCGATTACTCTATTCGCGAAATCGCCGAAGACATGAGCCTGACCAAGCGGGCCGTCGAGTCGATTTTGAACGTCTTCAAAAGTCGCCTGGAGCGCCGCTGGAATGATCTGTCTCGCAACAATTGAACTCCTCCAGGCGAGCGGGGCGGCGTCAGCCCCCCGGTCTTTTGCGACGATAACGACAACCACCAGAACACCGGGGGGATGACGCCGCCCCGCTCGCCAGAAGCAAAGCGAATTTTATGGCCTACGCATCGAGTCTCTCTGTCGATTCCGATCTCGATTCCGCCGTGCAAGCCGTGTGCGATGATGTTCGCCGGCAGCTTGCGGGACAGTCGCCGGATTTGTGTTTCTTGTTCGTGTCGCACGCACACGCCGATGGATTCGATGATCTGCCGGCAACCGTGCGACGGGAACTTGGCGTGAAAGTGCTGCTCGGCTGCACGGGCGAGACCGTGGCGGGGAGCGATCAAGAAATCGAGGAGGGACCGGCGCTGAGTTTGTGGGCTGGCGTGTTGCCCGGCGCGACGCTGACGCCGTTTCATCTGGAATTCGGCGAGACGCCGGACGGCTTGATCGCGATCGGCTATCCGGATGACTTGAATGACATGGCGACCGACGCCCGCGCGGTCTTCGCGCTGGGAGAGCCGTACTCATCGGTGCCGGATTCGGTGATCGAACGCTTGGCAGACGAGTTGCCTGGTGTGCCGTTGCTGGGAGGCATGGCCAGCGGCGGCGGGCCGCAGGAGAACCGGGTGTTTCTCAACGACGAATGCTTTCCGCAGGGAACAGTCGCCGTACTGATGCGCGGCGGGCCGAAGGTGAGGTCAGTGGTGTCTCAAGGTTGCCGCCCCATTGGACCGACGTTCGTCGTCACGAAGTCAGAACGGAACATCGTCTTCGAGTTGGGTGGCAAGCCGACGATCGACCGGCTGCGCGAGTTTTTGTCGGAGCTCCCCGCACGCGATCAGCGACTGGTGCAGCTCGGCCTGCACGTCGGCATTGCGATGAGCGAATACAAGACGACGTTCGGTCGCGGCGACTTCTTAATCGCCAACGTGATCGGAGCGGATCAGCAGTTGGGAGCCATCGCCATCGGCAACTTGGTGCGTACCGGTCAGACGGTGCAGTTTCATGTGCGCGACGCCGACACGGCGGACGAAGACCTCGTCCACTTGCTGGATCAGCATCGTGCCGAGCGAAGCTCACCGACGAAGGCCGCGTTGCTCTTCAGTTGCAACGGGCGGGGGACTCGGCTGTTTGACGAACCGAATCACGACGCGGCGACGATTCAGCGAGTGCTCGGCCGAGTGCCGCTGGCGGGCTTCTTCGCTCAAGGGGAACTCGGCCCGGTCGGCGGGAAGAACTACATCCACGGCTTCACCGCCAGCGTCGCGTGCTTTGAGTGAGATAGGGGTCGGGAGTCTTTTTCATGCCGCACAACGCCACGGGCAACGGGACACTTCAAGCCAATGCGGCATGAAAAAGACTACCGACCCCGTTGCGATGATCCATAGGACGAGAGCTTCATGGTGTTGCGAAAAGAACGGTTGATTCTCGCTTGGTTGTGCGCCGTCACCGTCGCAATGTCGATGACCGCCCAAGCTGCCGAGCCACCCACGGCGGCTCAACTGGAATTCTTTGAATCGCGCATTCGGCCGGTGCTCGTCGAGCAATGTTACGAGTGCCACAACTCCGCAAAGAAAGCGGAGGGAGGACTCGCCGTGGATCAGCGAGCAGCGCTGCTCAAAGGAGGAGACGGAGGCAAAGTCATCGTTCCCGGCAAACCGGCCGAGAGTCGGCTGCTGGCGATCCTGCGACATGAAGTCGATGGAATCAAGATGCCGCAGGGACAAGCCAAGCTCGAAAAGTCGGTGATCGCTGACTTCGAGAAGTGGATTGCGATGGGCGCTCCCGATCCGCGCGACAAGCCGCCGTCGGCCGATGAACTGGTCCAGGCGACGTCTTGGGATGCGATCCTTCAAAAGCGCAAGAAGTGGTGGAGCTTTCAACCGATTCGGGATCTCCCGCCGCCGGCGGTTCGTAACGGGAAATGGTCCGCGCATCCGATTGATCGCTTCGTGCTGTCGAAGCTGGAAGAGTACGAACTTGAGCCCAATGAGCCGGCCGATGCGCAGTCGCTCGTGCGTCGATTGTTCTTCGTCTTGATTGGGCTGCCGCCGACGGCTGAAGAAGTCGAAACGTGGAGAGCCAAGCTGCACCAACCGAGCGGTTACCAAGAGCTGGTCGATCACTTGCTCGACAGTCCGCACTTTGGCGAGCGGTGGGCGCGGCATTGGATGGATTGGGTGCGCTACGCTGACTCGCATGGTTCCGAGGGTGACCCGGCCATCGACAACAGTTGGCTGTATCGCGACTACTTGATTCGAGCACTCAATGCCGACGTGCCGTTCGATCAACTGGTCCGCGAGCATGTCGCAGGCGATCTGCTTGAGAAGCCACGCCTCAATCCGATACTCGGAATCAACGAGTCGCTGATCGGGCCGGCTCACTGGCGGATGGTCTTTCATGGGTTTGCTCCGACCGATGCGCTCGATGAAAAAGTGCGGTACACGGATGACGCGATCAATGCGTTCTCGAAAGCGTTCCTGGGGCTAACGGTGTCGTGTGCTCGGTGCCACGATCACAAGTTCGATCCGATCAGCCAGAAGGACTACTACGCACTGTTTGGGATCTTGGGATCGTGCCGTCCCGGTCGAGTCGTCATCGACACACGCGACAAACTGGATGTGAACCGTGAGAAGCTATCGTTGCTCAAGCCCCAGATTCGAGCAGCGGTTGCCGACGCATGGCTGACGAACGGAACGAAGCTGGACGAACGGCAAAAGAAAACTTCTCCAGGCGAACCGGAGGGCGTTAGCCCCCGGACGGGCCAGAGTGCCCGGGGGCTAACGCCCTCCGGCTCACCAATGCTCGCCTTGAAAGCCGCTCTACTGTCCGACGACGGGCCGTGGAAGATGGCTGACAAACCGAATCTGCTTTTGCAGCCGTGGTTCGTGATGCGCAAGGAAACGAGCGACGGTGTTCCGTTCGCCGACGCCTGGCAGCGGCAAGTGGCGTCCTGGAAAACCGACCGGCAGCAGCGCGACGAACATGCTCAGCGAAACTATTGGCAGCGTTGGAATCTGACCGACGACGCGACTTATGCGAATTGGTTTCGAGTCGGCACGGGGCTACCCAACAAACCGTTTGCGGCGGGTGAGTATTCTCTCGCAACGACGGGAGAGAACGCTCTCGCCGGGATCTATCCGGCGGGCGTCTACTCACACAGTCTCTCGGCGAAGCATCCCGCGCGGTTGTCGTCCGGCAAGGTTCGTCTCGATGACAACTACGATCTCTGGCTGCGCGTCATCGGCGATGGCGGAGCGAGCACTCGATATGTCGTCGAAGACTATCCGAGGAACGGCACCGTGTTCCCGGTCACGACTCTGTCGAAAGAATGGCAGTGGCAGAAGTTTGATTTGACCTACTGGAACGGAGACGAGATTCACCTCGAAGTCACCTCTGGCAAGGACGCGCCGCTGATGGTGGGCAACGAGCCCCGTTCTTGGTTCGGCATTCGCGAAGCGGTGATCGCGAAGAAGGGGGAGCCGGGACCGCCAACCGCCTCGCGCGAGTTTCTCGATGAGGTGTTCGACGTCGCAGCCGATGCGCCGCAGTCGTTCGATGAGCTGGCGAATCGCTACGTGCAAGCGGTGACTGCCGCCGTCCGCGCTTGGCGAGGCGGTTCGGCGACGGACGCTCAAGCCAACTTGCTTGATGCGTGTCTCAAGCAGGGACTGCTGCCAAACAAGTTGGAGGAACTCGCCTCCGCGAAGCCACTGATCCATGAATATCGTCGGATGGAAGAAGAGATCGTCGTGCCGACGCGCGTGCCGGGGTTGGAGGAAACAGTCGGTCGCAATCAGGCGTTGTTCGAGCGGGGGAATCACAAACAACCGCGAGCCGAAGTGCCGCGACGGTTCCTCGAAGCGATCGACGCGACGCCGTATCAGACGACTCAAAGCGGACGCCGGCAACTTGCTGAGGATGTGTTGCGCAAGGACAACCCGCTGACTCGGCGTGTGATCGTGAATCGGATTTGGCATCACTTGTTCGGTCGCGGGATCGTGCCGACTCCGGACAACTTCGGACGGTTGGGACTCGAACCAACGCATCCGGAATTGCTTGATTATCTCGCCACACGATTTTCAGAGCATGGCTGGTCGATCAAGGACGCAATCCGCTTCACCGTGATGTCGAAGACCTGGCAGTTGAGTTCGCGGCCGTCACCGAAAGCTCAGCAACTGGATGCGGACAATCGGCTGCTGTCGCATGCGATGGTTCGGCGTCTCGAAGCGGAAGCGATTCGCGATTCGCTGCTGACGGTCTCCGGCAGTCTCAGCCGCGATTTGTTCGGCGGTCTGACGGATGGCAACTCGAATCGACGCAGCGTCTATGTGCGCGTGACTCGGAACGCGCTCGACCCGTTCTTGCGAGCCTTCGATTTTCCGGAACCGTTCAGCACGACTGGCCGGCGCGATGTGACCAATGTTCCGGCTCAATCGCTGACGCTGATGAATGACGAGCGCGTGACGGCGCTCGCTTCCAATTGGGCCACACGAGTGCTCGCCGATCAGCGGCTCTCTAACGACGCGGCACGCATCGAGAACATGATTCTCTCTGCCTTGGGACGACCGGCGCACGCGGCCGATGTGCGCCGCTTTGAAACGTACCTCGCCGAGACGAAGGCCCGGCATTCCGAACTCGTGAATCAAGTCGCCAAGCTGCGTCAGCAGATGGATCAACAGCAGGCGGCCATTCAGAAACTGATCGAGCCGACTCGCACACGATTGTTGGAACAGGCGAAGAAGAAATCGGCAGCGGGCGAACAAGTCGTTCCCATGCCGATCGGTCGCTGGGAATTTGAAACGGACCTGCGCGATCTCGTCGGATCGGCACACGGCGAACCTCGGAGCGGCGCGAAGCTTGAGAACGGGACGCTCGTCGTCAATCAACAGGCGCACGTCATCACCGCTCCGCTGAAGCAGACGCTCAAGGCGAAGACGCTGGAAGCTTGGGTGCAGCTCGACAATTTGGATCAACGCGGCGGGGGCGTGATCACGATTCAAACTCCCGACGGTGTGATCTTTGACTCGATCGTGTTCGCCGAACAGAACCCGCGGCAGTGGATGGCCGGAAGCAACGGCTTCGCGCGGACGCAGTCGTTCAACGCTCCGCAGGATCAGGACACCGCCGGTCGAGCGGTGCATGTCGCGATCGCATATCACGAGGATGGACTCATTGCCGGCTATCGAGACGGTCAGCCCTACGGCAAGCCGTACAAGAGCAACGGCCCTATCGAGTTCGTTGCCGGCAAAGCGGTGATCGGTTTCGGCATTCGTCATCTTCCGGCCGGCGGCAACCGGATGCTCGCCGGGCGAATCCTGCGAGCACAGCTTTACGATCGCGCCTTGTCGGCCGATGAAATCCAGGCGACGTCTCAATCGGCTCCGTACTTCGTTTCCGAAGCGCAGGTGTTGGCCGAGTTGACGGCGGCCGATCGCGAACAGATTGATCGCGGCCGGAAGCGGCTGCGCGAATTGGAAGCCGAGATCGAATCGTTCGGAACGATTTCGGAAGCTTTGAATAACCAAGCGGTCTGGGCCGATCTGGCTCATGCGATGTTTACGTTTCAGGAATTCATCTATTTGAAGTGAGCGCGGTGACGGTTGAATCACCGAAAGAGGAAAGTGCCCGACGAATCGAAGGAGACGACGAATGGATGCCGCCGCCAAATCATTCGTCGTCTCCGTCGATTCGTCGGGCTCCTTCCTGCGTTCCTGACATCAGCGCCCAAGTTAAGAGACACCCCAATGCACAATCACAGAAACACGCCACTCATTTATTCGCGGCGGCGGATGCTTCAAAACTGCTCGACCGGGTTCGGTGCGGTCGCGCTCGCGGGACTCATGGGCGAGCAGGCTGATTCGGCAACGGGAGAACTTCCATCCGGAGCGGCACTGAAGACGACTCATCATGCGCCGCGGGCGAAGCATGTCATTTTCTGCTTTATGTCCGGAGGAGTTTCGCACGTCGACTCGTTTGATCCAAAGCCGCGACTGCAACGGGATCATGGGAAGCCGATGCCCGTGAAGGTTGAACGGACGATGTTCAACAACAACGGCAACATCATGGCCAGCCCGTTCGAGTTCACTCCGTCGGGCAAGAGCGGCATCCCGGTCAGCAGCATGTTTCCGCACGTCGCCAAGGTGGTCGATGAACTGGCCATCGTCCGCTCGATGACGTCGGCGCTGAACGAGCACGCTCAGGCCAACTTCTTCATGCACACCGGATTCCCGATCATGGGCTATCCGAGCGCGGGAGCCTGGGCCGCGTATGGGCTCGGCACCGAGAACCGCGATCTGCCCGGCTATGTCGTGCTGCAAAGCGGCACCGCCGTGCCTCCTCACGGCGGCGTGAGTCTTTTCAGCAATGGCTTCCTCCCGGCACAGCATCAAGGCTCGATCTTGAAGGCCGATCAGCGCGAGGCCATTCGCAACATCCGCCCGCACGATTCACGAATCACACAAAGCCGGCGACTCGAATTTGTTCGTCAGTTCGATCAGCCGTTTCTGGAGGAGACCTCGGCCGACGCTCAGGTGGATGCTGCCATTCGCAACTATGAAACCGCCTTTCGAATGCAGTCGGTCGTGCCAGAATTGTGCGACATCTCCGGCGAGTCCGAGCAGACACACAAGCTCTACGGATTGGATTCCAACGACGCGGAGAAAGCCGCCTACGCCCGGCAATGCCTGTTGGCTCGGCGTCTGGTCGAGCGCGGCGTGCGATTCATCGAACTGAGCTGCTTGACCAAAAACATCGGGGCCGGCGGAGCGGCCAACCCGTGGGATCAACACGGAGCATTGAAGCAGGGCCACGGTGCAATGGCTCAGCAAGTCGATCAACCGATCGCTGCGCTGATTCAGGATCTGCGCGACCGAGGTCTGCTCGACGAAACGCTGATCGTCTGGGCTGGCGAGTTTGGCCGCACTCCGTTCTCACAAGGAAGCGACGGCCGCGATCACAATCCGTATGGCTTCAGCGTCTGGCTGGCCGGCGGTGGAGTCAAAGGTGGAACGATCTACGGCGCGACCGATGAACTCGGCTACTACGCGATCGAAAACAAATGCACGGTCTACGACCTGTGGGCGACGGTGCTGCATCAACTCGGCGTCGATCACGAAGAGTTGACGTATCGCTACAGCGGCCGTGACTTCCGCCTGACCGACGTGCATGGACATGTTCTCCGCGACATCCTTGCTTGATCGACGGGGTCGGGAGTCTTTTTCAGGTCGGCCTGCAAACCAATCAACGTTCGGAATCTCAATGTGGCCGACCTGAAAAAGACTCCCGACCCCTTCG
>CAMDPX010000326.1 GCA_945905295.1 Planctomyces sp. SH-PL62
CTCCCGCCGCTGTCCGAGCAAAAGCGGATCGTGTCGAAGGTGACCGAGCTGCTGTCGCTGTGCGACGCCTTGGAAGCCAAGCTGACGCAGGCCGAGTCCGCCAGCACCCAACTCCTCTCCGCCGCCGTTCATCACTTGCTGACGAACGAAACATCGCCGACCACGCATCGGGAGGGCGAGGCTCCCGTCGAGCCTTGATGAACGACAGACTCTCGCACAAAAACGGCTCGGCGGGAGCCTCGCCCTCCCACACTGTTCGTTACTTGCTCAACATGTCGGCGTAGGACATCCGATGACACCAATCCTCGATCCACCGAATCGCAAGCGCGTCGAGACATTCAAGACGATCGTCGCCGATTTGAAGTCGGGCAAGGACTATCCCATCACGCGGCTGACGCCCATCAAGTCGCTCTGCAAAGAGCCGACTGTGGCGGCGGCGTTCACGAAGTACCTGGCATCCCTGGCGGCAGAAGCTTTGTCACGCCGGCCTTGCCCGGAATGCTCGACCAACGAGTCGTGGCAGACGTTTCAACGGCTCGCGCTGGAGGGAATGCAAACACTCGACGGGAGTGGCACAAGCCAGGAAATTCGCCAAGTTCTGACCGCCGTCCGCAACTCGCAAAATGTCATCCGACACCAGCGTTGGGCTGACGTCCGCCGGATTGAGTGCAACGAACTGTTGCAAATCGAACTGGCTCTGAGTTGCCTGCTACCAGAAGACGCCCCGCCTCGGCTGGCCTACGCCGCTGCTCGTCAACACGCCGAAAGATATGACATGCGCTACGGCACCGGATTGCTCCCCAGCTCGGCCGAGGCGCTCAGTCAGATCATCGCATTTTGGGAGACATCCAGATGATCCCTGAATCCTTGCCCATGGGGATCATGTCGAAGGCCATCGAATGACTGGCGCTGTGCGACGCCTTGGACGCCAAGCGCTTGCAGGCCGTCTCTGACAGTTCACATCCGCATTGGCTTGCACTGCACCGCGAATGCAAAACCCCTCGAATCTCCGAGGGGCTTCGCAAAAATGGTGGGCGATGAGGGACTCGAACCCCCTCACGTTTTCAGGGGAAAGAACGCTGATCGGGTGAGAGGCGACGCAGAAAGCGACGCATCGGCCGAAGCGCGTGGCGGTGGGGACGTGCTCTTGGCCGATGACGACGCCGGCTTGGCTGCGATCGTGGCGGCGTTGCCGATGCTGTCGGCGGATGCTCTGCGGGCAGTGTTGGGATTCGTTGAACGGCAACTCGGCACGGTTGCCGTGGCTGATCGGGAGGGCTGATCGGGCTGCCTCGCCGGATCGACTCCGCCCCGGTTTGCGAGGTGTCTGCCCCGTCAGGTTCTTCGGGCGGGGGTGGCGCGGGGTCAGCAGACGGCGTATCTCAAGATTTTTGTCCCGAAACGATTTTGAAAATCGGTTCTGCCGAGCCGGTTCCGTTCCTCACGACCAGAAAGGGTCAAAGTCATGTCATTGGATCAGAAGGCGTTGGAGTCGCTGAGCGGCCCCCAGCAGATCATCGTGATGAAGAGCCTCACGCAAGAAGCCGCGGCTTGGCTGCTGGGTGTAACCTCGCGGACGTTGCGGCATCATTCCGGCAAGATCACACGGCACGCCGACGACAGTTACGACGCGCGGGCGGTGGTATCGAGCGGACTGCTGAAGGCTGAGCCGCCAGAACTCTCGCCCGACGAACAAGAGAGTTGCATCCGTGCCGCCGAATTTCTGACGGGGGACTATTGCGTAGTCTCGCCTGCCGTCATGCGGCTGATCCGCGAATTGGAGGAAAAGCACGGCGATCGTGGCTTAGCGGAGTTCGTGAAGTTGGTGCGAGAGACTTGGATTGAAGACTACCAGGCGACCGACCGTGATCCGCCGTTGCCGAGTGAAGCGGAGTTACGTCGTCAGATCGAAGAACAGGTTGAAACGACCCTCAGAAGTCGCCTTAAGTGGAATGCAGATGCCCGATTGAAGCGAGGCGTCGAATGCGAATCTTGTGGGAAAGTTCGGCGCGGGCGGCAATGGGTCACGGCCAAGGCCAAAGCGGACGAGCATTGCCTGCTTGGAACTTGCCCCTCCTGTCACGACCTCCAACAACAGCAGCGGACGCGGCGGAAGAAACGACGCAACCTTGAGTCGTTGTCGGTGGACTTGATGGCCGATGAGGAATGAGCCGGCGGCCGGGTTCGATTCGATCAACAGTGAGTGTCCGACCTGTCTGATTCCGCCAATGCTGGTTCGCGGTAAGCTGTGAGCCGGGCTTGGTGGCGTTACAGCGTGGCACTGTTGTCACGGTTGCCGAGCGAAGGCAGCCGTTGAAGTGGTGACGATCATGCTGGAACTCTTGAGTGGCTTGATGATGTTCGGGCTGGCGCTGTTACACTTCATGTTGCTGGTCGGGATTCACCAGAAGCTCGGCCGGATCGAAGTATTGATGATCGCTACTGAAACGCGGCGATTGAGCGAACGGGAAAAATTAAACTGACCGGTTGTTCGCAGTCGCGCAGCCGATGGCCCGATGCGTTCGGCTTGCCTGCATGAATTGCGGCGGGCAAAATTCCGTGACACGGGCTGTCGTGCGGTGAGTAGCTACGCCGTTCGGCCGAAGCGAACCGGGCTTGAGTCGTGAGTTTCTGTCTGTCTCACGACTTGCCCGGATCGGCCCGCAACAGACCGAGTGCCACGGTGATTTCTGCCAACGATGTTCGTCGTTTGCTCAACGAGTTTCATCGTGTCGCGACGGAAGCGGCTTTCGCATCCGAAACCTCGCAACAAGCTGCTGCCAAGCAATGGCTCCCGAACACGCTTCAGCAAATTCGCGATCTCGCGCGAAGGTCGCAACACCTTTCTTGGTGTGCCGAGCTGATCGACCAACTCGAACACGCCGAATCGGTCGCCTGGGGATTGGACGAGCAGACCGTGTTGGGGAGCTTGTTGTCGTGTGTCGCGTCTCCCGACTTGTTGCGGCAACAACTGGATTCATTTCGACAAGACATCCAAGCTTTCCCCTCTTCGGAACAACCGGAATATGATTCAGGTGATTGGATCGTTCCGCAACTTGTCCAATTGGAAGTCGATCTCCGGTTTTTTGCCGAATGCGAAGACGAGTCGTCCAGGAAGAAGACTCCAGGTTGTCGTCATCAAATGGCTGCTTTCGTCGGCTACGCATTTTTTGGCGCGGCTCAACGTGGCGCGTTCAAAAATGTTGAAATGTTACAGGATCCCTTGCCGCTCATGACCGACGCGGATGCGTCGGACTTTGGATTTCGCTTGATGGTGAATTGGGTGAATGGCGGCAAGTGTCCAAATGGTTGGACAGTCTCTAACGGGCTTCGGGAACTAGCGGAGGCGGTTCATCAGGAACGCTTACGATTGATGCCCGCACGGAAACCAGATGCGAAATTCCTCGATTTGACAGTTGATCGAGAAGAGCGAAAAGTTTGGCGTCGTGGGTGTGTTCGACCCGTTGAACTGAACGGCCAGGCGGCGGTATGGCATATCTTCATCAAGATGTTCGAGGCCGGTCAGACAGGCACAACGCGAGACGACGTGCTGAACGGCTATCCTGCGGATGCGGACCATCTGAAGCATGTGCGTCCCCGCCTCAACACAGAACTGATCCCCCTTTCGATTGCGATTGAGCCGCGTAAGTGGAGACTTGTCTCGACCAAGGTCGTATAGATACCACTTTGAGGTCTTACGTGGTGCAACCATCTCGCCGCTAAGTTCCGATTCGTTGTGACTTGTCCGCTTTGTCACTTTGAATCGGAGCCACACGCATGGCGATTGACGTTGAACGCGAAGACCTGATTTCGCTTCGCGAGGCCGCTGAGTCGATCCCGACCAAGCCGGCCCCAAGCACTCTGCAACGCTGGCGACTGTACGGAGTCCGCGGCCGTAAGCTCGAAACTGTTTTGATCGGTGGGCTGCGATGGACATCGAAGCAAGCGGTCGCTCGCTTCCTCTCCACGCCTGAGAATCCACCTTCACCGCGCCGGCAAACGGAGGCCGTGTGATGAGCGTCTCTGATACGTCACGTCCCACCGATCAACGAGTTGGCCAAGGCCGCTCGCAGAAGCAATTCAACTTCAACCGAGCGGCGAAGCTGGGGATGCTCGACCGAATGGTGATTCCAGTGGAGGTACTGGCGACGCATCGCGAGCGGATCGGCTCCGCACGCGGGCTACTGATGAAGATCAAGGCGTTGTTGCGTGCGATCGACAGCTTCGCCAGAGAGGACTCGGAGTGTTTCGCCTCGGTCGCCAGCATCGGTAAGCAGATTGGGTGCAGCGAACGCACGACGCAGCGGTACTTGATCGTCGCCAAGCTGCTCGGCCTAGTCACCGTTATCGACGCCCGGCATCACACGACCAGCATTCACGACATCAACTGGAATCTGGTTTGGGAATGGTCGCAGCCCACGGTGGACACCAATGAGGGGCGACAACAACGTGATGAGGGGCGACAGGAACACGGAGCAGGTGACAACAACGTCGGTCAGGACGACAACGCTGTCACCCAAAACGCCATTACCCGCAAGGAAGCGCAAATCAAAACGCCATTGAACCGCGATGGTTTTTTGAAATGTTCTGGAACAGAAGGCAAAGACAAACCGCCTGAAGGCGGTGCCTCAAACTGCGGTGGATGGCCCAAGCCGATCACCATCGCCACGCTCAGTGATCGCGAACAAGTCAAAGAACTGTTTGAGTTCGCCGTGGCACCTGAACGCGGCTGGGTACATCAGGATGATCGTCACCGATTCCACACACTGGCCGCGCGTTGCGCCCGAGCGGCTCGGAATGGCAGCATCCAGAACGCGGGAGCCGTCTTCAGCGACAACGTGAAAAACAAACGCTGGTACGGCAGCGACGCTGACGAGCAATCCGTCATCCGCGCGGCTCCGCGAGTCGCCGCCTCACCCGATGGGGACTTGTTGTCTGCGGATGCTCCACTCGACCCGCAGTCCCATATCGAGCGTCTCAAGAAGTGGAACAAAGCGCGAGGCTCTCCCTCCGCACCAATACAGACCGCTCGGCCCACGCCGGCCTCGAATGCGGAAAAACAATCGGACGACTCATTGCAGTGAGTCGTCCGCTCTTCAATCAGCACAGTCCCCTTGCAGGAACCAATGACATGACGGAGCGAACCTTAATCGATCGACCTGACAAGCTGCCACACAATCGAACGGACACCAGCGTCGCGGCGGCCGAGTCGATGAAACCTCACGCCGGCCAACAACGCGAACGAATCCGCGAATTCTTCAACGATCGTGGGACGTTCGGAGTGACCAGGCAGGAAGCTGAACTCGCCTTGGGCATCCCCGGCAATTCGCTTCGCCCACGCTGGAACGAATTGGTGAAGGCAGGCGAGATCAAGAATTCTGGCACCACACGCAAAACCGAATCCGGACGAGCGGCCCAAGTTTTCGTGGAGTGCTCGCCATTCCAGCGGCGCGCTGTCGCCTCGAAAGCGAACTGGCCAACGGATGGTAAATCGAACCCGAACAAAGCCGACTCGGCCGAGTTCGTTCCTGACTTCACAATCTGACCAGGGGAGCTGTCACGATGAATTCCACATTGTTGCCGGCTGCTCTACGGCGGCCGGAGAAGACTGAGACGCCGCGGCTGTTGCTGTCGCGGGATGAAGCGGCATCGGCACTCGGCGTGTCGGTGCGGATGTTGGACTTGCTCACCGAGCCGGCCGGGACGTTGAAGCCCATCAGGATCGGGCGGCGCGTGCTCTTCTCGCCGGCTGAACTTCAACGGTGGATCGACGCCGAAACGAAAGCGATACCGTAGGCCGCGCTCCCGACGTGCCGATGATCGGAGAGAACGATTCTCCGCGCGGCACCACGTTTGATCGGGACGAACTGCCGATCCTCGAATATCATCCTCGCACCTTTGCCGCCTGCGCGGTGTGTCGGACTGCAACCCGGCCCCGCGTGGGCGGCGTTGCAGAAAGGTTCTGACATGGCTTCCGTTTCAACGGATCGGGAAACCGGTCTCCGCAAAGTGCAATTCGCCGGCCTGGACGGGAAACGCAGAACCCTCCGACTCGGCAAAGTGTCGATGAACAATGCCCGCTTGGTCTGTGACCACGTTGAGGAAATCATCAACGCGGGGATGCTCAATCGCTCGCAGCGACGCACAACCGCCGAATGGTTGGCAGACCTCGCTCCCGTGATGCTCGACAAGCTGGCGGCCGTGGGACTGATCCATCCGCCCGAAACGGCGACACGAATCACGCTGGGCGAGTTTCTCGCTGGCTACCAGAAACGCCGCGACGACGTGAAGGCCGCGACACAGATCACCTACCGGAACACCGCCAAGAATTTGTTGAACGAGTTCGGGGCTGATCGACCGCTCGACAGCATCACGCCGGCCGATGCCGACGACTTTCGACGCGCTCTACAACGGCGCGGTGACGATCCCGACGCTGCGAAGTCGGAAGCCGAGACAATGGGCGTGAAGCTGTTCGATGTCGCTGTTGTGCTGCTCAATGCGAGTGGGCGAGTGGCCCGCGAACTGAAAGCCCGCTGGCTCAAGTCCCCGAAGCTGCCGAAGTCGATCGGGCAGATTTACCAATCGCGGCGAGAAGACCTCTACCGGCTCGACAAGGTCATGGCGTTCATTCGTCAAACGGAAGTCGAGCCGGCTGAAGGCTGGGACGCAGTGGCTCAAAGCCTGCGAACCCGCCAATTGAAGCCGAAGGGGAATGCCAAGCGTGGATTGGCCGCTGCTACGGTCGCTCGCCGTTGTGGTCAGGCCAAGCAATTCTTTCGGGATGCCGTCCGCCGAAAGCTGATCCCGTCGAATCCGTTCGATGATGTCAGTGGCGGCCCGAAGTCGAACCCGGAGAACGCTCGCTTCATCGACCTGGAGACCATCGCCAAAGTGATCGACGCTTGCCCCAACGCCGAGTGGCGGCTGTTGGTCGCGTTGTCACGGTTCGGCGGTCTCCGAGTCCCTTCCGAGCCGTGTGTGCTCCGATGGCGCGATATCGACTGGTCCGCGAACCGAATGACCGTCACGAGTCCCAAGACCGAACATCACCAAGGCAAAGGGACGCGCGTTGTGCCGCTGTTCGCTGAATTGCGGCCGTACCTGGAAGACGTGTTCGACCATGCCCCCGTTGGCGCGGAGTTCGTCGTGGGTGGGCTACGCAGCGACTCCAACCTCAGAACTCGATTCGAGAAGATCATCAAGCGGGCTGGCGTGACGCCTTGGCCGCGTCTGTGGCACAACCTGCGAGCCTCTCGTCAGACCGAGTTGGAAGAGCGGTTCCCGTCTCACGTCGTCTGCGCGTGGCTGGGGAACTCCGTGGCGATTGCTCGCCAACATTACCTGCAAGTCCGGGAAGTGGACTTCCAAAAAGCGACGCAGAAAGCGACGCATCACACCGCTGCAAGCGGTGTCTTTGAGACGCACGGAGTCACCACAAATGCAAGAACCCTCGGAAATCCGAATGTTCTCAATTGTTCAGTGGGCGATGAGGGGCTCGAACCCGCGACATCCACGGTGTAAACATGGCGCTCTACCAACTGAGCTAATCGCCCTGAGTAAATCGACCCAGCGCGGGAGTCTGAGACTCCAGCTCTAGGCTTTGGCCGCGTCTGCCGCCTGCTGAAATTGAAGGGCTTGGCGGCGCAGTTGGTTGCAGCGGCGGATGAACTTCGCGCGGGCCGGCTTGCTGCCGGAGATGCGTGACAGGTTTTCGTACTTGATGGCCAGCGCTTGTTTGACGCGAACCTTGTTGAGCAATTCTTCGACCTTGGTGGCCATGTCTGGAGATCCTCTAACCAAAACTGACTGATCGGTGTCAAAAACGAGCGGGGATAGATACCGCGAATCGTCGCAAGATGCCAGTCAATCGCTGAGACTGGCGGCCAAATGTGCTGAGGATGTCTCCGTTTGACCGCATCCATGCCGCTACGACGAGCGATTTAGCCAATCAGCGCACGGCTGGCTCGAAGTTCGATTTGAGTGGAGTTTGCTGTCATGGGTGGCACGACCCTGACCATCGGGAAGGGCGTGGTTTTCTGAGTTGGTCGCAATTCCCACGCCCTTCCCGATGGTCAGGGTCGTGCCACCCAAGCTCACAAATAGGCCAGCCGGGGCGCACGACGCACTTTGTGAATTGGATTAGGCGGCGATTTGCGTGGAGCGTTTGTAGTTTCTGGTGCCGGTGGCTTGGCGAGTGCGGCGGAGCCAGAAGCTGTCGAGGGGGGCGGTGTCGCAGAGTTGGTCGGCTCGGAGTTGCAG
>CAMDPX010000327.1 GCA_945905295.1 Planctomyces sp. SH-PL62
CTCTGCGATGTGGAATGGGAGCAGTTGATGAATGCCGCCTCCGCGCCCGATACGGTTTCACTTCCCAAGCCGGTTGAATCAATCAGTCTGAGCCGTGACGGACGAAAGGTCGTCACCGGTGACAGTGCCGGTCACATCGTTGTCTGGCCGATCGACGCGAAAGGAAACATTCTCAACGACAAGCCGATTCACACGCTCGATCTGGGTTCACGCTTGCATGCAGTCGCGATGTCGCCGGATGGCAATGACATCGCGGCGGCAGGTAAAGACGGTCTCATCCGCGTTTGGTCCCTGACTGCCGTCGCTGAGGAACCCAGGATCGTCTTGAAGGGACACGAGGAGGCCGTCAACACGCTGAAGTTTTCCGATGACGGAAAGCGACTGGCCTCCGGCGGCGACGATCGCATAGTCCGCTTGTGGTCGTTGGAAAAGGGTCGTGAGGACGAGAAACGTCAGCTCGCCTTCAGCAAGAAAGTGCTCTATGCCGTGCAGTGTGTCGATTGGTCGCGCGATGGTCAGTGGTTGGTCGCCGGCACATCCTCCGCTCCAGGAAACGTCAACGGGGCGGCCTATTCGTGGGAAGTGCGAGCGGGCGAGAACGAAACGACGTTAATTCCCATTCGCCAGTTCCAAGTGGTGCCGGGTCCGGCCGAGAAGGTCAAACAGAATCGCGGCGTGGTGGCGATCGCGCTGACCGACGATGGAAAATTCGCCGTCAGCAACGGTCCGGCGGCGGAGATGTATGTCTGGCAAGTCAATCCGCCCGTCAAAGAACGGCCGAACTCCACCAAGGAATCGCAGAACGAGATTCCGTTGAAGATCAACCAACTCGCGGCCAGAAGGTTGGGCGACAAGAACCATTCCAACCGCCTCGAGAAAGTGCGATCAGTGGCGTTCTCGGCGGATAGCTTGCGACTCTTCGCGGCCGGAGACGACGGAACCATCTCCATCTGGGACCGTGAGACCGGCGACGGACTGCCGAATTACAAGCGACGATTGCAAGTGATCTATGGCCACGGCGGCCCGGTTCGCGGTTGCCTGCCTCTGCCGCAGTCCCCCGATTTGATCATCTCCGGCAGCTATGATCAGAACGTGCATCGCTTGGATTTGAAGACGTACTTCAAAGCGCGCGAGCCATACGATAATCCGAAGAAACCACAAATACCGGCCGCGTTTCAACCAGCGGACTCGGACGTGAGCGTTCTCGACACGCCCTACCAATCGGACAGCAGCAGTTGCGGTTCCGAGAGTCCCACGGAGCCGGAGCCAGGCGTTCTGGCCCCTCCGTTGGTCCGTTCCGAATATGTGTTGGCAAACTTTCCGCAGTCGGAACAGAAGAACTCCAAGTCGTCCAGCGAATCCGAAGGTTCGTCCGACTCGACGGCTGGGCCACGCAAGTCCGTGCGGATCGCTGCGGCGATCAACAACAACAAGGAACGGGCCGGACATACCGATTCGGTTCTCTCAGCGGTCTTTAGCCGTGATGGAACGCGCGTCATCTCGGCGTCGCGAGATCAAACCGCGCGGACTTGGAATAGTGAGACCGGTCTGCCGGTCAACACCGTGACGGGGCGGCCGGCAGTCTTTGACGGCAACCGATTCCAGGAAGGGCATGAGTACGACCTGTTCGTGATGCGTTTTTTTCCCGACGGGAATCGGTTGCTGACCAGCGGCTTCGATGGCGAGATGCGGATTTGGGATTCTCAGATCAACGCGGCCAATCAGAACAACGCGGCCGAATCGTTCGGTCGTGAATTGGCGACGCTCCCCTATACCAGCATGTACGGCGTTGTGGACATCTCACGCGACGGCAAATGGATTCTGACCGCCGGCCGCGAACGGACTTCCCGCCGGGAAGATGCCAGCGGTCGGGACGAAGTCGTCGAAGAAGAAAAAAAATACGAGGCACAGGCGCAGCTTTGGAACACCGAGAATGTCCTTGCGAGCCGTCGGCCAACGCCGGAATTGAAGCTTGAAAAAGTGCATCGCTTTCGCGTGACGACTGTCGCGATCTTGCCGCCCGACAACTCCCGGCTGCTCACCGGCGATCGCGAAGGCCGGATCGTGCTGTGGGACGCGAAGACCGGCAAAGTTGTGGGGCGACCACGCAACGTACACAGCGGCGAAGTGGTCAAGTCCGAGTTTCTGGGAAACGATGGCTCGCGTCTGTTGACCGCCGGCGTCGATCGCCGCGTCGTGCTCTGGAAAGTCGTTAAGACCGACTCCGAGTTTGTGTTCGAAAAGATTCGCCAATTCGATCAAGACGGGATGGTTGTCAATCTCGCCGTTAGCCCGCTGGGGGATCGCTTCATCAGCGTGGTTCGTCTTGGTGAGAAGCAGGCCAAGAACAACAAATCCAAGGATTCGAGCACAAAAGTCTCGCTGTGGGACATCGAAACCGGCGCAGAACGAGTGATCGACATTCCGTCCCGCAACCCCCTTCGCAACGCCACGATGTCGAAACAAGATCGCGACCGTGAGCGCGAACGTGATCGTCCCCCTTTCCCGGCGTGGGCGGCCAACGGGACTCTGGCAATCATCACGACCGCCGAAGGCATCACGGTCAAAGGACTCACGAAGTCCGAAGGCACCATTCACTTTTATGACTCTGTGAAAGCCGACATCACACAATCGTTGCGTGTCGACAACAGCGAGGGCGATAACAATGACGGTGCTGACTACCGAGCCGAGCCATACGCCGCCGTTCTGCGCCCCGACGAACTGGGCGAGCCGAAGCATCTTCTCACGCAGACACACACGGCCGCGTACTTGTGGCGGTTACAAGGTGGCCAGAATCTCGTCAGCTTTCGACCGCAAGGCCCGGTCTTCTCGGCCGGCTATTCGTCCGATGGCCGCTTTGTCGTGACCGGTGGACGATCGCTTCGCATCTTCGACGCCGACGAAAGCGAAATCACCTACGGCCGCTTGCTTCACAAAATCGAGTACCCGCATGATGGAGGAGTCGTCACGAGCGTTGAATTCACTCCCGCTGAGAATTCATTGCGCTTCCTCTCCACCAGCTACGACGGGACCGCGAAGATCTGGGAATGGCACCCGCCCGTTCCCAAGAATCTAAAGGCTACCGGTGTCGCTCGATGGGTTGCCACGTTGTCCGACCATAAGGGCCCCGTGCGGTTTGGCACTTGGTCTGCAGACGGCTTACGCGTGCTGACGGTCGGCGAAGATGCGCGGCCGCGTGTCTGGGACTTCCCGCCCAACCAAAAACCAGAGTCGACCGTTCTCGAAATTCCCTTAAATGACCGCAAATTCCATCAACTCTGCGGCGCATTCTCGTGGGATGGCCAATTCGTTGCGGTGGGTGGCCGAGACGCCGAGACCGACGAAAGCATCGGTTGGGTTTGGAATCTCAAGCCTGTCGGTGCCATCACCCCGCAGTTGTACGCGACTATTCGAGGACATGGTTTGGGAGGCATTAACTCGGTGGCATTTCTGCCCGACGACAAACGCTTGTTGACGGGCGGCACCGACGGCACCGCCCGCCTGTGGGATTGGCAAATGAGCGCAGTCGCCGCCAACAACGGCAAAGTCATCGAAGCCGACTTCCTCATCTCGCTCGTCCGTAAGACGAAAAAAAATGAGGCACGGTTCAACCTCACGGACAAGTCATTGGCCTCTCTGCGTGCTGATGAAGTGCCTGAAGCGCTCTTGTTGAAGCTCATCACGTTGAAAGATATGGAATTTGAGACTCAGCAACTCTTCTTGGAAGAGCTTCGGAAGAAACTCAGCGAGGACGAATTGGAGAAGTTCGTGGATCGCATTCTGAACCAAGCCAAAAAGGACAACGACGAGCAAGTCACCACCACGCATCGCGGTCCCGTCACTTCCGTGCGAGTGACCCGCAGCGGCAACATCGTGACCGCCAGCGCTGACGGCACCGTCCTGATCTGGCCCAAGTAGCGTTCCACGCGTTGCGAAGCCACTCTTTGGTCGAGTCACGGAGCGGTTCGACAACTCTCCGTTACTTCTTGACCTTCGGTCCGACCAACTCGACGAAGTTCTGATCCGGGTCGCGATACACGCCCAGAAAGTTTCCGTTGGGAATCTCATGCAGTCCTTTGCCCAGCGGCATGCTGCCGTAGGCGATCATTCGCAGATTCGCGGCGGCGATATCGTTCACGGCGATCGTCGTGTACCGCATCCCCACCGTCGAATGAATGAAGCCGTGTTCGGCTTTCTTGCCGGGGGTCTTCTTGAACTCCATCAGCTTCAGCTTGGTGGCTTTGTCTCCCTTGCCGAGCGTCAGCACATGCACGTGAAACGGTTGATTGTCGGTGAGTCCGACGTCTCTCCCGAGTTCGCCGGGGACATCGAAGCCACTCAGTTCGGTCATCCCCACCGCTTGCGTGTAGAAATCCACCGAGCGTTCCACATCCGAGCAAACGATCCCCAAGTCGATCGTCGTGCTCGCGAATTCTCCCGGCCTGCTGGCCACTTTTTCTTTCTCCTTTGCACCGGCGAGGGCGAACAAGCCGGCTCCCAAAACAACCACGCACGCGACGGCCTTGAGCGACGGAAGCTGATTCATGTCGAAACTCCTGATCCTGAGTGTCTGGGGTCACATTCCACGTCACCAACGGTACGAACAACTTCCGCGACTGGCCAGCCAGCCCGTGGTGGAGGGCCTGCCTCACCGCCGCCACGACGAGATTTCATGGGCCTGAGCAGTTTGCCACAGAACTCAGAGGCTCTCCGAAAAGCCCGTAGGCCGACCCACAAGGGGGCGGGCTACGAAAGAAAGAGCCACTTCTCGGATAGTCTCTCAGCCACAACGTCGCTGCCCTCGTGACCGCGCGCATGTCGTTTCGCGTCGATCAAGTCCGCGCGGATGGTCGCGGCGGTTTACTCAATCGGCTTGAGCGACTGCAGTTTCAATGACCGCACGCTGACTCCCGTCGCGGATGAGACGGTTTGAGCCAGAGTCTCCGGCAGGTCCAGCTTGCCGAGTCGTTGCCAGCGATTGCGGAAGGTTTCGACGCGCGTGATCGCGCCGGTTTGAGCGTCTCGGTATTGGACTTGATACGCGCGGGGCAAGACTTTGTTCTCGGCGTTGCGTTCGGTTTCGAGCATTTGCAGGGACATGTTCTCGCGGCCCAGGCTGCGATTCACCACGGCGATCTCATCGTCACGAATGCGATACGTGGACGCGAACCGGCCGCCGTGGAATGTCAGCAAGCGGCCCAGCGGATGCTCTTCTACTTTGTCGGCGAAGCTCAGAAGCGGTTTCGATTGAATGCCGGACGAGGGAACTCGGTGGATGACGAGCGAGTGCAATTGATCGCGGACCCACTCGCGAGCCGCCTCATCGTCGAGCTTCGGTTGGCCGTCAAACGACACGTCGCCGTCCGGCTTCACGGTCACTTGGCCTGCGGAGCGGCGGCCATCGAGATAGACCGACGCTTGAGCGGTGAAGCCCTTGAAGTCGGTCCACGCCGCGCGAGCCGCGATGGCCTTTTCAAACATCGCGACCGCGTCGGCATCCACGCGAGAATTGTCTAGCGGCCAGTCAAAGGCCAGCGTCGCGAATTCGCGAATCTCGTCGTAGGTCTGGCCGTTCTGCGTGCCCGCTTGCTGAACGACATGCTTGACGTACACCGCAAATTGACCCGGCTCGGTCAGCCGCCAAGTCGCTCGGCCATTCACGTCGGCCTTCAATTCCTCGTTCGTCAGGTCCGAGTCGATCGTCGTCAGCACCGTGTTGGCCAACGGCTTGCCGTCTCGCAACACCGTCAGCGTGAGCGAGTCCTTCGTGAATGTGGGCATGATCTCCAGCGGGATCGTCTCGTGACGCGACAACTTCGCCACCTCGTCCGGCTTGCCGGAAACGGCTTTCGGGTAGTACCGGACCAGAAACGGCTTCTCGCGTTTGAGCACGCCGTACTCGCAGCGACCGACGACCGACACGCTGTTGCCGGAGGGGAGATACGCTCGCAAGCGGTCGGTGCCGCGATTCACGGTCAGCGGCACGAACTTTCCCGGCTCGTCCTGCAACCAGAGTTCGGTGTGCGCGACCTTCGCCACAAACTTAGGATCGCCCGCGGTGGCCCGCTCGCTGAAAAAGACTTCGACGTTCCGCCCCGCCTCCGCATGCGGCCCCACCTGGATAAACAGAAAATGAGCCTGAGCCGAAGCCGCTCCGATTCCCCAACTCAGAACGCCAACCAGCAGCATCAAAACGGAACGCTTCATCGCTTCACCTCGCGTACCAAAGACGAAGACCACGAATCACAGAACGGAAAGCTATCCAGGGATCGCCTCACGGTCACTCTCGAACGATGTCCTCTGACCAGATTCCCCAGGAGCGTCTCGCCGCTACCCTCGATCGCAAGCACCAGTCGTGATCGTCGTCTGCGGTCGTTGAGTTGGCGAAAGTAAGCGGCACCAACTATGACCTTGCGCGGTCAATGACCTCTCGCTTTAGAACAACCAGGATCAACGCATGACTGCTCTGAATTGGAATAGCTGCCAACTGACTCGCGGATGGCAGCGCGGGGTGACGGCTTTCTTTCATGGACTCGGCATGACCGAGGCGGACTTCGACAGGCCGCAGGTCGGCATCGGCGTGCCTTTGCTGGAAGGGAACCTGTGTAACGTCCATGCGTATGACTTGGGCCGCAAGGTGGCCGAAGGCTGTCGCGAGGCGGGCATGTTGGGTTTTCTGTTCGGCACGCCGGCAGTCAGCGACAACCTCACGCAAGGACTCGAAGGGGGTGGCGCGAGTCTCGTGTCCCGGAACTTGATCGCGAATTCAGCCGAGTGCGTTGTCACGGCTCACTGCTACGACGCAATGGTCGGATTACACCACTGCGACAAGAACGGGCCGGGCTTTGCGATGGCTCTGGCGCGGATGAATTATCCCGGCTTGATTCTCAGCGGAGGCAGTATTCTTCCCGGCTGCTATCGCGGCAAAGACGTCACGATCCTGGATGTCTACGACTCGCAAGCGGCGGCTTCCGTCAGAGCGATCCCGCAGTCGGAGGCGGATGAAATCCGGCGTGTCGCTTGTCCGGGACCGGGCGGTTGCGGCATCGCGGCCTCGTTCAATACGTGGGGGCTCGCGCTGGAATCCATCGGCCTGATGCCGCCGCAGAGCAGCTCGATTCCGGCCATTGATCCTGCCAAGCAACAAGACGCTCTCAACGCCGGGGGACTGATCCGCAATCTGCTTGAGCAACAAATCCGCCCGCGCGACATTCTCACTCGCAAAGGCTTCGAGAACGCTGCCACCATGATCGCGACGGCCGGCGGTTCCACAAACGCCGTGTTGCATTTGTTGGCGCTGGCGCGGGAAGCACAGGTCGAATTCACGCTCCAGGACTTGCAAGTGATCCTGAAGAAGACGCCCGTGATGTGCAGCTTCGCTCCACGCGGAACGAAGACGATGGTCGATCTGCACAAGCTGGGCGGAACGTCGGTGCTGCTGAAGCATCTGATCCGAGCGGGCCTCATCGACGGCGGCTGTATAACGGTGACGGGCCGCTCGCTCGCGGAGAACGTCGCGACCGCGAGTGATGTCTCTGCCGAGAACGGCTTGATCGCTCCGCTGGACGCGCCGTTCAAGAGTTTCGCCGATATGCAGGTGTGCTTTGGCAACCTCGCGCCCGATGGCATCGTCTTCAAAGTGTCGAGCCTCAACGACCCGCGCTTTCGCGGCCCGGCGATGTGCTTCGACACCGGCAAACAAGTCTCCGACGCGGTCGAGCAGCGTCGCATTCGACCGGGCAGCGTCATCGTGCTCCGCAACTTGGGGCCGGTCGCCTCCGGGATGCCAGAAGTCGTCCTGGCCGCTTCGGCTCTGTCGGTTCCCGAATTGAATGGCAAGGTGGCATTGATCTCGGACACGCGCGTCTCCGGCATTTCCCACGGAGCGATCGGCGTGCATTGTGCGCCCGAATCCGCCGTCGGCGGTCCCATCGCGCTCGTCCACGACGGCGACGAGATCAGCTTCGATCTGATGGCCGGCAACGTCACGTTGCATGTGAGCGACGAAGAGCTCGCTCGCCGTCGCCAATCATGGATCGCTCCGGTCATTCGACACGCGCGCGGCTACCTCGCGGACTTCGCCGCGACGGTCGCTCAAGCCAATCACGGCTGCGTGAGCCGTGCGCTGTATCCGTCATGTTGATGCGATCATCGCCACGGGGTCGGGAGTCTTTTTCATGCCGCAGTCGATTGGAAGGTCGCATTGTTCGCATCGTCGGGCGGCATGTAAATGACTCCCGACCCCGTCTCTGCTA
>CAMDPX010000328.1 GCA_945905295.1 Planctomyces sp. SH-PL62
GCCGAAACCGCTCGAACCGCCCACGCCACTCCGAAATCTTCCGCCCATTCGCTCGACGTGACATGACGCCTCCAAGTTGAAAAGGTTGTGAATCAACAACCCCGCCAACTTACTCGACGCGTCAAGATTGGTGCGGATGGGCGCTCACGCGCGTGCAGCATCGTAGACGTCGGCATGTCCCCCGCGATGTTCCGAGAGTGAGTTCCGTTTGAAGGAGTTTGTAGAGCGGACAATCCTGTCCGCTTTTGAATTCTTGACGGACAAGATTGTCCGTCCTGCGAAACGGGCTCACTCCCCGAGTTCTCGTCATGCCGGGACCGAAACTAGCCAGTCATTCGCGTCGCCAGTACCATGCCCCGCACTTGAACGGGCCGGATTTCACGCTTTGGCCGCAACGACCGAGAGTGCGGCCGATGGCGGATGAGTAGTAGCCGATGATGCGACGTCATGGGAATGAATCGGAACGAATGCGCTGGTGCAGGCGGATCGTCGGCTGTCTGCTGCTGCTGACCTTCGTCGTGGCCAATGTTTCGCTCGCGCAACCAGCCCCTGCGGACAAGCCCGCTGCCGAGCCAGCCGCCGCTCCCGCTGCGGCAGCACCAAGGGTTCTCGATCAAAATCGGTTTCCGGCGACACCCACGCCGTTCTTTCGTGGCAACCTGCCCATTGAGTTGAGCCGCAGCGGTGCGCCGCAAGTCGGCTTTTATCTTAACCTGTGGAGGTTCGTGCCGTTCCTCGCATTGTTCTTCGGCTGGATCTGGCTGGGACAATGGGTCAACGAAGACAGCAACGCACTGAAGGTCAACAGCGAGTTCTGGAACTCGGCGCTCTTCGCGGGGGGCTTGACCTCCATGCTGACGGGCGTGTCGATGTCGCCGTTCCTGCTGGGATTCTTTCTGAGCTTGGCGCTGCAAGGTCTGCCGCTGGGATTGTACATCCGCGAACGCAACGCCTGCGTGCCTGAGTCGGCTCGGTTGCTGACCCCAAAGCACATCAAGAGCGTTGCGTTTCGATTAGCGGCGCGGCTCGGCATTTCGCTGGGTGGCAAGAAGTTCAAGCAGCAATTGCTCGGCCCGGACATCGAGTTCGTCGGCAAGACTTCGACCGGCCGCCGCGACACCAGCCGCACGTCGCAGGTGGAAAACTCACGCGGGTTTCTCGCCGCCAAAGAACTGGTTTACGACGCGCTCATTAAGCGCGCGACCGACATCCACATGGAACCGAAAGAGGATGAACTGCAAGTTCGTCTGCGCGTCGATGGTGTGATGTACGCCGTCGAGCCGTTCGACCGGGCACTCGGCGATAACGTCGTCAACATCTTCAAAATCCTCGCCGCGATGGACATCACCGAGAAGCGCAAATCGCTCGACGGCAGCTTCCGAGCGATCACCGGTGGCCGAGAAATCGACTTCCGCGTCGCCACGCAAGGGACTCGCGACGGTGAGAAGATGACGCTGCGTATTCTCGACCAATCCAATTCGGTCAGCACACTGAACGACCTCGGCTTCCGCAAACAACTGGAAGAGCAACTCAAGGAAGTCGTGCATCAGCCGCACGGTTTGCTGCTGGTCTGTGGCCCAACCGGAGCCGGTAAATCAACGACGCTCTACGCCTGCCTCAATGACATCGACTCGTTTCAGCAGAACATCATCACGATCGAAGATCCCGTCGAATACAAGATGGCGAACGTGACGCAGATCGAGATCAACACGAAGGCCGGCCAGACCTTCGCGACCTCGCTGCGGAGCGTGCTGCGGCAAGACCCGGACATCGTCATGATCGGCGAAATCCGCGACGGCGAAACCGCCAACATCGCCTGCCAGGCGGCCAACACCGGCCACATGGTGTTCTCCACGGTTCACGCCAATGACGCCATCACCGCGCTGTATCGCATGGTCGATCTGGGTGTGGACGTGTCGATGTTATCCAGTTCGCTGAGTGCGATCCTGGCTCAACGATTGGCTCGGCGGCTCTGCACCGAATGCAAAGAGTCGTACGTCCCCAAGCCGGAGTTCCTGAAGAAAGCCAACCTGCCGGCGGAGAAAATCGAGAAGCTGTATCGTCCGCCCAAGGCCGGCGAAAACGCCGCCTGCTCCTACTGCGGTGGCATGGGCTATCGCGGCCGAGTCGGCGTCTACGAACTGCTGGTCATCACCGACCGCATGCGGGATTTGATTCGCGACAAGGTCGCGCTCTCCGTCTTAAAGGCGGAGGCTCGCAAGGGCGGAATGCTCTACATGCAGGAAGAGGGGCTGCGGCTGGTCGTCAAAGGGGTCACGTCGATTGATGAGTTGCTGCGCGTGGTCAAGTAGGACGCGAATAAGAGGAATTGAAAATTGAAAATTGAAGATTGGAAATTGAAAACTGAAAGGCAATGGCGGCGGCATGCTTGTCGTCGCGTCCGCCAATTTCCAATTTCCAATTTCCAATTTTCAATTCTCAATGCCCTCCCCCATTTGGAGGCCCAACCATGATCGAAGTTCTGCTGCTGATCATCCTCGCCGCAGTGACCTACACAGTCGCCGGCGAAGGCGCGTGGGGTGCCGCGGTCACCTGCATCAGCGTGATTCTGGCCGGCTTGATCGCGATGAATTTCTTCGAGCCGATCTGCAACAGTCTGCTGGGCAGTGACTATTACTGGCAGGCACGGCTCGATTTAGTCGTGCTGGTCGGTCTGTTCGCAGCCGCGGTCGCGGGAATACGTGCCGGCGCGGACTATCTGTCTCCGACTTACATTGGCGTGCATCGCATGCTGCACGAGGGAGCTCGCTGGGGCTGCGGCTTGCTGACCGGCTACATCACGATGGCCTTTCTCCTGACCGCGTTGCACACCGCCGCGCTGGACCGCGAGTTCATCGGCTTCAAAGCGGAACGAGCCAATTTCTTTGGACTCTCTCCCGACCGGCAATGGCTGGGCTTCACGCAGTGGACCACCGAACGAGTCTTTTGCAAATCGCCCGCGCGCATCTTCGATGGCCCCGTCATCGTACTGGGCGAACCGGGAGCTGTGCCCAATAACGTCTGGCCGTCGTTCCCGATTCGTTACGCCACTCGCCGCGAACGAGGTGCGGGAGCGCCCGTCGCGACCAAGCAGGCTCCAGCCCAGACCGTCGCGCCTCCGAAGGCCGGCGGACCAGCGTTTTAGCGGGGACTTCCACGCAATGACTTCCCGCCTCAGTACCGGTCTTCCGCAGCTCGACGAGATGCTGGGCGGAGGCTTGTTGCCCGGCACCCTGACCGTGGTCATCGGCGCGACTGGCATCGGCAAGACGCAGCTAGGACTGCATTTCGCTCACGCGGGACGGGCGCAAGAAGGTGAAGCGGGCATTCTGCTGGACCTCACCACGCGCGGCGATTCGCAGAATCAGGCCGAGTACGCGCGAAGTTTATTCGATTGGAAATTCCGCGAGTTCGCCACCGAGGAAGTTTCAGACGTCGGCGACGTGTGGCAGCGTGATCTCGCGCGGCACGACTTTCTGCATCTCTTCCGCCGCAGCGGTCGCCGAGTCACGCAGGCCGATCTCACCGTCGAAGAGTGGCAGGAATGGAACGCCGAACTGGCTCGCAAGCTCGATCGCGCAGTGCAGTTCTTCTACGGCAACTTCGTGCAAGGCGTGCGTCGCTGCGTGCTCGACGGCATTGAGCCGACCGAGCGGGACAGCGACAGCTTTCAGTTTCAAGTAATCGACTACGTCTATCACCAAATTCTGCGGAAGGACGACGACTGGGTCGCGCGCGATCTGTTCCGAGTCCACTTCCGCTCGCAAGCCGACAACGTCGCCGCGCATCGTTACGACCATCGCGATATCGCGTGTGTGTTGCTCTACACGTCGCACGAAACCCTGCTCGACGATTTACTGGCCCGCCCGATTGAAAGCGGCGACGCGCTCTCGAATGCGAACACGATCATTCTGATGGGCAAAGTCCGCGACGGCCTGCGCATGCGCCGCGCTCTGCACGTCGCCAAGCATCGCGGCAGCGCGTGCGACGACCGCATCGTGCCGTTCGAGATCACCGAGCGCGGAATCGTGATTGAAGAGAGTGCTTGAGAACGCTCTCTCAGCGACCTACCATGCGACCGACGCACGTGAGACCACTCTCCGAGGGAGCTGCCATGCTGGCCGGTAAAAAAATCTTGCTGATCGAGGATGATCGGGACATTGCTACGACGTTACTCAAAGTCCTCGAAGGAGCGGGCTACGCTGTGCAATGGGGACAGAACGGCCTCGAAGGCCGCCGCTTGGCCGAGTCCATTTCGCCGGACCTCGTCATCACCGACATGATGATGCCCAAGATGGGCGGCTTCCCGGTGCTCGAATTCCTCAAAGGTCTGCCGCACCCCCCCAAGGTCATCATGATCACCGCCAACGAGGGGGGCCGGCACAAAGCCTATGCCGAGATGCTCGGTGTGGACGATTACCTCCGCAAACCCTTCGCGATGGAAGTGCTGCTGGAAGCGGTCGAACGCTCACTCAAATCGATCGAGGGTGACGAGAAATCCGGCGCGGAAAAGCTCCGCCGCGCGATGAAGAAGAAGACCTGAGCCAACGTAGCCATCATCGCTCCGCGTGATGAGCCGATCGCTTCGTACGGCCACAATCACGGACTTCGTGAAGCATTCGGCTCGTCACGCGGAGCGATAACGGCTACGTTCGTTATGGCGTATCCACGAACCACAAATCGTGGTGCCCGTCCCGCTCCGAGACGATCACCAGCCGACGGCTCTCGTGATGCCAGCAAGCGTAATCGTCCTGCTCAACGTGGTTGGTGATCCGCGCGAGCCCCGACCCATCCGGCGCGATGACGTAGATTTCGTAATTGCCGTCACGGTTGCTGGTGAAGGCGATGCGGCGACCATCGGGAGACCAGCGCGGTCGAATGTCTTGCTTAGGACTCTCGGTCAGACGCCGAACATCGGTGCCGTCGGACTTCATCACATACAGGTCGTAGTCGCCGTCGCGCGTTGAACTGAACACGACCTGCCGGCCATCCGGAGAAAAGCTCGGCCAGTTATTCACGCCGGACGAGTCCACCAGACGAGTCGGCTGCTTCGCGTCGATGCTGGTCACGAACAGATGCTGACGGCCTTCTTCGGGATAGCTGTAAAGCACGCGCGAGTTATCCGGCGCGATCGCCGGGCTGTGCATTCCAGAGAAGCCGCCACCCGGCGGAATGTCGGCTTGCGTGCCGGTCATCAGATCCTTGATGACCAGAGCGAGACTCAGGTTGCCGCGATTCTGCACAAACGCGAGATAGCGCCCGTCGCGCGAGACCGCTGGCTCGAACTCTGATCGCGTTTCATCCGGATGCAGCGGTTCGACCTTGCCGCTGGCGAGCGTCAGCTTCATCAGCCGCAATTGCTTCGGCTGATCTAGAACCGAAAACAACAACTCGCTGCCGTCCGGTTTGAGAAATACGGGATCGCGTTTGACGCGGCCATCGGTCGTCAGACGGATCGGCTCAGCGGCAAGCACGAGTTGGGCGAGCCCGCATCCTGCAATCAAAGCGACGCTCATCAGTAGACGATTCATTGGCAACGAACCTCTCAAATCCCGTTCGCTTAGATCAACTCGTGAATGACGCTGCCGCCATCGAGGACTCGGAGTTCGGCGCGGGCTTGCGTGTCGAGACCGGCGAGTTCGCTGAGCGTGGTGCCGACCATCAACGGAGTGATTCCCTCGGTGACGGGGTCTTCGGCGTACTTATCGCTCGCGCCGATGACGCGTCCCGTTTCGATGCCGGCTCCCGCCCACAGCGAGAAATAGCAGCGCGGCCAATGATCGCGAGCGGCTCGCGTGTTGATGCGCGGAGTACGGCCGAACTCCCCCATCGCCACGACCAGCGTGTCCTTTAGCAAGCCGCGCGAGTCGAGATCATCCAGCAACGCCGAGAACGCGCGGTCGAAGATCGGGCAGTGATTGTCTTGCAGCAACTCGAAGTTGTAGATGTGCGTGTCCCAACCGAAGTCGCAGTTGGGAGTGATCGACTCGACGTACTCGGACCAGTTGACTTGGATGTACGGCACACCGGCTTCAACCAATCGCCGCGCCAGCAGGCAGCTTTGTCCGAACGTCGTCTGCCCATAACTGTCACGCATCTTCTGCGGCTCACTCGAAAGATCGAACGCCGCGCGAGCGACCGGCGTTGTCAGCAAGCCATAGGCTCGTTGAAACGTGCGATCCCAAGCGTCGATGCCTGCCGCTTCGAGTTGTCGCGGCACTTCATCAACCAGCGACAGCAAGCTGCGTCGGTCCGACACGCGATTCGGCGTCAGACCATCCAGCAATTGCAGTGCGGGGATCTCGACCTCGCCGCGATCCGAGCAACTGACCATAAACGGATCAAAAGTTTTGCCGAGCGTTCCGCCGCCGTACCCATCGACCTTGCGCACGACATCGCGCGGGATGCCACGTCCGACCGACACGAACGGAGGCAGCGAACCGCGATGTCCGCGATGCTTCGCGATGATCGATCCGAAGTTCGGCCGCACCGGTTCCGGCTTCTCTTTGAAGCCGGTCAATCCAACGGTCCCCGCGTCAGGATGCCCAGGTTCGGAAGTGACGTGACTCCGAATCACCGTGAACTTGTGCGATCGAGCGGCCAGCCTCGGCAGCAACTCGCTGACCAACAAACCTGGCGTCCGAGTCGCAATCGGCGAGAACGGTCCGCGATATTCCAGCGGCGCATCCGGTTTTGGATCCAGCGTATCGACATGACTAGGAGCTCCCCAAAGCCAGACAAACACAATGGACTTCGCTCGCGTGGCTGCCGCCGCCTGAGCCATCTCGTTGGAAGCCAACGCACCCAGCGTCCACGGCAACGTGGCCCCGACACGCAGGAACGAACGGCGACCAACGCCGTCGCAGGTCTTCGCTCGAAAGGTGCCGATGTCGTACATACTGCGTCCTCGTGGCACAGGGGGCTCACCTGTGCTCCGCGTTCATTTGGGATCAATTGCCGGACCACTGTATTCGTCACGCCGCACGCTCGAAAGCCAGCTTCCAACCTTCAGGTGGCAAGAACGGTCGGCCCGAAACGGCTGATTGGCCCGTCAATGAAGAACGTCGCACGGGCTGGTTTGAGACGATCGCCTGTTTAACCTCAAAGATCACATGAGGGGAAAAATTCCAGAATTCTGCGGAATCTTCCCCATCCCCGTTCGTGCTTGACGCAGAGCGGCTCGTGCGAGTCGCTCGCATCGGAAACACGAGCAACACGAACGAGGGAGATGAATCATGCGGAAGATCATTGTGGCATTGGGAGTTGTCGCTGGCGGACTGGTTGGAATCTTCGCTGTTGCGGGGCGGGGCTCGCACGAACTCAAAGGCTTCGTCCGAGCTTCGGCCGACAGGGCGGCGGACGGCGTGACCGAGTCGCTGCCGGAAGAAGTTCACGATCGAAAGATCGACCAGGAGATGAAGCAGGTCCGGCTCGATCTCATCGACCGGCAAGTGCAGATGAATCTTTCCAGTCGCAAGATTGAGGAACTCACTGCCGAAGTCACCAAGCTCACCGGCAGCACTGAGCGTCGGCAGCGACTCTTGGCCGAGGCGTACCCGATCCTCAAAGCCGCGATCGACAGCCAGCAATCGTCGCTCAAGTGGGCCAATCAGGAGTTCGCGCTCCCGGCGTTTCAGAAGGAGATTGACGACCTCTTAGCCATGCAGGATCGCGAGACGCATCAGCTCAACATTAAACGCGAAGGACTGATCCGGCTGAAGAAGAGCGTTGACGAAGGCGAACTGGCTCTAACCGAAATGCGTCGCGGGCTGGATGACACCGAGCAAAAGGTCGCGCTGTTACAGACTCGTCGCGAGCAAGCCGAGGTCGAATCGCAAACGCTCGACCTCGTCAGCGCCGCCACGACGAATCAAGACACCGTTGCCGCCTCGCTCAACAAGAGCGTCGATCGTCTGAAGGAGAACGTTGGCAAGACGGAAGCACGTAATGAAGCTCGTCGCGGCACCGCGTCGGTCGCTGAGCGAACCGTTTCAAATCAAGTCTCTCGCAGCTTCAACCGGCTGGAGTCGTTGAAGGCGTTTCACGATGCGACCGCAAAGCCTGCGCTGGAATCAGCTCCAGCGACGAAGCCGGAAACTCAAACGATCGAAGCCTCGAAAGTGTTGATTGAGATTCAGAAGAAGGCCGAATAGTTTGGAACCGGGGTCGGGTGTTCGGTTTTTCGGAATTGGCGGAACGGAGTTTGTTTTGCAATCAGAGCTTAATTTCGCCAATTCCGAAAAACCGAAC
>CAMDPX010000329.1 GCA_945905295.1 Planctomyces sp. SH-PL62
GCCAAGAGTGGCCAAGAGTGGCCAAGAGTGGCCAAGAGTGGCCAAGAGTGGCCAAGAGTGGCCAAGAGTGGCCAAGAGTGGCCAAGAGTGGCCAAGAGTGGCCAAGAGTGGCCAAGAGTGGCCAATTGGGAATCGTGCTTTCGACGACGGCAATCCCAGAGTATGCTCACTGCATCGACTGTCTATTGGGGAGGTTCATCATGTAGATTCCGATCGTCATCGAGTCGCTGCCCGGCAATCGGTTTCGGGCGTCGAGCACGACCGCGTTGTCGTTGATGGTTGAGGCGAACACCGCTGAAGAGTCCTTGCGGTTGTGTCGCGAGCGATATGCGTCTGTGCTTCCCAGTGATGCCGAAGTCGTGGCTGTCGAGCAACCCGCACAGGAGTCGCACGCGTTTGCCAAGTTCATCGGCACGTTAAAAATCGATCGGCTCGTTGAATTCTGGCGTGAGGGGCTGGCGGAGTATCGCCGTGACCGCGACCTCAAGGATGGCATTGAATGAACCGGTTCATTCTCGACACCGATACCATCACGCTGTTGAAACAAGGACACTCCCGCGTGTCGGATCGAACGCTCGCGCAACCGGTGGGGTCGGTGATCACGAGCGTCATCACCGTCGATGAACAACTTTCGGGCTGGTACACCGCCATCCGCAAAGCGAAGTCGCCACAGCTACTTTCCGACGGCTATGCCGAGTTGGCGGAAACGGTCGGCTATCTTGGCCACTTCATCATCCTGGGTTTTTCTGTCGCAGCGATTGAACAGTTCGAGCGTCTGCGTCGTTTGAATTAGGCATCAGCGGCAATGATCTTCGCATCGCTGCGATCGCACTGATCAATGACGACATCGTGGTCACTCGCAACGTTTCCGACTTTGGGCGAATCCCCAACGTCCGCGTCGAGAATTGGGCCGATTGATCGCACAGAGCGTGAGCCCTGAGTCGGATTCAATCCTGCGCGACCGGGGCAAACCGCAGTCCGAATGGCTCGACGCCATCACCTCCGACCAAACCCTCCGCGCCCCCGTCCGCCAACGCCCCCCGCAGTTCGCCCGCGATTGGAAATAGTCCGGGGGCTGGCCGTCGCGAGCCAAGCGCGAAGCCCAGAGTCTGCTTCACAGCCTGCGTGATCAGGGGTCGCCACAGGTTTACGGCTCTTGTGGCGCGACTTCGTCATTGCTCAGCGTAGCTCGCTGCTCCAGCAATTCGGCGGCGGCATGGTGGCGGGACTCGACGATGAACTGTGGATACAGGCCGCCGAGCAGCAGCAACGCGACCAGCGTCAGCACGGCGATGCGTTCGCGCGGGCCGATGCTCAGGTCCACCGACGAGACATGAATCTTGCCGGTGAAGAGTTTGAAATAGGCTTGCACGACGGCAATGCCATTGAGTGCGGCCGCGATCACGACCGCGATGCCGAAGTGTGGATAGGTTTCGACCGCTCCATCCACCAGCAGTTCGCCGCCGACGAATCCGGCCGTGCCAGGGAAGCCGACGCTCGCTAAACCGGTCAGCGCAAAGCAGACCGCCAGCGTTGGCGTGTGCGAGTACAAACCTTGAAAGTCGATCAAGCTCAGCCGGCCGCGCCTGGCCTCCAACGCTCGCAGCGTCAGGCCGAAGCCACCCAGCGATAAAATCATCGACAGCCACACGCACAGCGCACCGGTCAGGCCGATCGAAGTCACCATCTCCAGGCCGCTGAGCACCAATGCCGAGTGACTCAAAAAGAGATAGCAGAAGAACCGCCGCCCTTCTTTCTGGATCAATGCCATCCCGGCCGCGTAGACCGCCGTCACCAGCGAGATGACCCCAATGCTCTGCAACACCCAGGCGGGAGCAATGGGTAGGACCAAGCGGATCGCCGCGTAAGCTCCGGCGATCGGCACGGTGGTCAAGATCGCGGTGCCGAATGTCGCCTTCTCAAATAAGTCGGTCATCCAACAGTGGAAGGGGACCATGCCGCTGCGGACGCAGACCGCAGCCAGCAACGGTACGATCGCGAGCAAGGAATGCACTCGTTCGCCTTCGGTCGTGACGAACGCTCCGCCGACGACCAGCAGTCCGACGAACAACCCCATGTGCAGCGCGTACACGCGCGTTGATCGGCCGCGAGCACGCAGTTCCAGGAACGGCGGGATCGTGCCCACCGCGAGCAGCGCGATCACCAGCCACGGCAGCTTGCAGCTCAGCGTCGCCAGCGTGATCGCTTCTGAGATCAGCGTCCACGAAAATGAGAATCGCCGGATCTTCGTCCGCAGCGTCGTGAAGATCGTCAGCGTGTAGAGCAGGGCCGTCAGCGGCAGCAACGGGGCGCTCAGTTGGTCGATGACAAACATCTCGCGACCAAACAACCGCGACAGCAGATGCCAGGCGTCGTCCGCTTCTTTCGCATTGAGCAATCCGAAATCTTCCCACGTTGCGAACGCACTCATCAGCGTCAGCCCGGACGCGACGACGCTCCAAGTCCGCGCCTGCACGGGATCGCGCAGGCGCTGAACCAAGGCCGCGCCGATCAGCGGGATCAGGATTGAAAGTTCTAGCCAAGGGAAATGCAGGTCGCTCATAGCAGGTCGTCGAGGGTTCTGGTCGGGGACTGAGGAAGTTCCAAATCGCGTGACGGACCGCCGGTCAGAAAGTCCGTCCAACGGCGTTCGAGCATGTCGCAGCACTCAAAGACGCGGATGAACGGGCGGACCACCCAATCCGCCAGGATCGCGTCGAAATAACCCCGCTCCAGGGCCAACCGATAAAACCAGGCAGCGACACGATCCGAAAACCGACGTGGAAACAGCACCGAGCCGATCGGCAACTGGTCGCCGATCGCGTTCTCAATCGTGTTGTAGTCGCGGAGCAGCGTCGGAGCGCGCACGAATTGCAACGTCCGCAGGCACGCATGGCCGATGATGTGAATCAGTGCGATGTACCGAAAGCCCACCCCGATCTCGGCCACGATCAGCCCAACCTGCGTCAGCGACGCGAACGACAACGCCGACTTGATATCCGTCTGCACGCGCCCCACCAGCGATGCAAAGAGCGCCGTCGCCAGACCCAAGACCACGATCACCACGCACAGCGGCGGCGACACATCCAAGATCGGACTGACGCGCAGCAGCAAAAACGCGCCGAGATGCACCGACAGCGAACCGTAAAACACGGCACTGGACGGAGTCGGGCCTTCCATCGCGCGCGGCAGCCATCCAGAAAAGGGAATCAAGGCCGACTTGCCCGCCGCTGCCAGAACCAACAAGAGACCAACCAATAGCGCCGCTGATCCCGTGAGTGAGCCGTGCCCCTCCGGCCAAGCCGCTCGCCCCAAAAAGTTGTCGAAGTCACCGCTGCCCGTCAGGTGATGCACCACGACCGACGCGATCAACAGCGCCGCGTCCGAGACGCGATACACGATCCACACGCGCAATCCATTTCGCACCGGAGCCGGACGCTCCTGAAAGAACGCCACCAGCAACGCCGACGACAAGCCCACCATCTCCCAACCCGCGAACAGCGTTTCGATCGTGCAGGCCAGAGAGGTCACGATCATGCCCAATTGAAACAGCGCGAACAGCACAAAGAACCGCACATAACCCGACTCGCGGTGCATGTACCGAGTCCCGAACGCGCTGATCGTGCCGCACAGAATGAACGTCAGCAGGACGAACGGAACGTTGAGCCGATCAAACTCGAACTTGATCCAGAAGTCATAATGCGGGATCGAGACCCAGTGCCCGAACCCAAATTCGATATGCCGCCGGCCGGTCACGAGCATCAATCCCAACAGTGCCAGCGACGCCATCAATCCAACGACCACACCGCATTGCACGATCCGGCTGACGGTTTGCTCGGACTTCAAACGGCCGAGCAACGACAACAGCCCCAGCACCGCCAACAACGACGCCGGCGCGGCGACTACCGTCACTCCCAATGACTGAATCCAAGAATCAAGGTTTCCCATTGTGTCGTCATTCGCTTCGTAGGTTGGGACTCTGTCCCGACCGGTCGGGACGGAGTCCCAACCTATTCGATCTCCGCAAACTCCAAGTGATCGCGCCAGCCGCGATACCAATCGGTGGAGGTCGCCGCTTTCGGCAGCTCCTTCGCTTCGAGCCGATACGGCTCGAAGTGGTCGCCGCAGAGAATCTGCATCTCCGCCGAGTCGGGATCCCACGTCACGACTTGGACCCAACCACGACGGCATGCTTTGCCGATGCCGTCGTACTTATCCATGATCGCGCTGAACTTCTCCGGCGTCGTTTCCATGACGATCAGCAGCCGCACGGGTTCGTGAATCTCAACCATCTGCCACGGCAAGCCGGTGCGCAGATCGCTGGCTGCTCCGTCCATCACTCCCAGCAGCGATGTGATGTTGTGCGGCAGTTTCGTTCCACAGCCCCAGCCGACCGAGTCAACGTACGAAAAATAGTATTCCAAATTGATACCACCGCAGACCGGGACGACCGCGCTCATCAATCGCGTCAAGATCGTGCAGTCGTTGTCGTCCGCCTTCGGGTCATACGAGACCAGAAACGCTCTCCGGTCCAAATACAATCCGCGAGTCCGCGCGCGTCGGCCAACGATGCAGATCGCATTCGTCGCGTGCCCGCACTCCGGACGAGCCTGCGCCAAGTCCTCCGCCCGCTCTTCCACATGCCGCCGAGCCGCCGGAAAAGACATATTCAATGGAGCCGACATGAACCGTCGGCAACGCTCGTGAGCGTTCCGATCGCACGCCTCGTCGATGTGCTGTTGGAACTCCGTGAACTCTGCTTGGTGCGAGAATGGCAATCGGTCCAAGTCGGAGAACGTCACGCTGTCGTTACAGGTATTGTGATACCCGCCCACGAAGATCGTGTCGCGAGGAATCTCCACGCCCCGATTGAAGAGTCCATCGCGAACACGCAAGTCATTCAGAATCTGCGCGGCCGCGCGAGCGTTCGGTGCTCCCGCGTTGCCGCCGCACGCGCCGCACTCGTAAGCCGACCGATGTGGGTTGTTCAAACTGTTCGACCCGTGTCCCACAATCATGACCAGCCGAGCAAACCCGGACGTCAAGCCGATATCACGCAGCAACCGTTCGGCGTTGTTGGTCATTTCCACCAGGCTCAGTCCGATGTGATCGTCGTCCGGTCCGGGATCGGGAGTGAGCCGTTCCAGCCGCAACCGCGTGGACTCGGGCGGCCTGACTAGACGGCTGGCTGTGCCGCGAATCAGCGACGTCAAACGTGGAAACAACACGCGCGCGACCAACGGAATCGAGGCCAACGCGCCGAGGCCGGCGGTCAGGAACGCTCCAACCGCCGCACTGCGGCTGCCGACGTGCATCCGATGCGAGGCCGCTCCAATCGCCTTCCGCGTCTTCGCCCGGCGCTGAGCACTCTCGCCGTGGGTAAACGCGACATCTTCAACCAGCCAATGCTGCGGCCGAATCACGATCGGACAGAGCGGAACGAAGTGCGCTTCTCCCGCGCCGCGATAGTAAATCGGCACATTAAAGAAACCGGCCGCGCCGAACGTTTCGGTCAGCGGAGCGATCTCTTCCAGATGCCGCCGCATCGACTCTTCCCGTTCGTCCAGACAAAAGACGGCCTGAAACTTCGGCGAGCGAACTCGCTCGGCCGGACCTTTGACGTGCAACGCCAGCGCGTCGAGCGTCTGTTGGCGAAACTTCCGCTCGTAAGCCTGATGAAACACACGCCGCCGCTCGATCTCCGAAAACGCATCGACCTCGGTGACCAGCAACGACCAAACCTGTTTCGACATCCGCAACAGTGAGGAAGGACTCCAACCCCGCACCTGCGCGAGTTGAAAGATCAGGAAGGCTCGCTGATCCGGATCCAACGTATCCCGCTCTTCCAGACGCGATCGCAGCGCGTCGCGCAGCCGATCGAGCGGCACCGCTTCGCCAAGCGTGCGCTGGGCAATCTCCGCCAGCACAATGCGTTTCAGAATCAAGCGGACGGCGAGGAACTCGGTCACGCTACCGGGCGGAGCCGGCACGCGCACCCGATCCGCTCGCAATTCCATTTGCCGAATCATTCCGGCCCAACCGCGCAATGAAAGCAACGTTGCCGAAATGAACTCTTCCCATTCCGCTTCCTCGACTCCCAGCATTCGCAACGATTCGGCAATCGAATCCAGCGGACCGACGCCGTTGTCTTCGAGCCGCGCGAGTTCCGCCGGTAGACCCAGCCGCCGCCAATCGGGCGACCCGCCTGAGGCTCGATAGAGGGAACAGAACGCTTTGAAAAAACCGGCCTCCCGATTTGGCAACGGCCAGCGAGCCATGCCTTGATCGAGAAACGCCGCGCAGAACCGAATCAGCAGATCATTGACCTTCGAGTCGCTGTCCTCGCCAGTCACTTCAAACAACAGGTCGCGATGTCGCCGTCCGTGGGGCAGGTTTTCAACTTTCCCGTTTGTCTCTCGCAGGCTGGTAACCTGTACCACACCAGCGCGGCAAACGCTCCACAACGCTTGCAGCGTGAACGTCTCCCAGGTCGCGTCGCTCCAGGTTTCGATGGACGACTCGTCGAACCGTTCCAGCAAATCAGCGATCACCGCTCGCTCGCCCTGTGCCGCGATCGCTCGTCCGTCGCTCAAAGTCGATTCGCCCTGACTGCGTTGTCCGCTTCGCAAATCTCGCATCACCCAATGCCGAGTCTCTTGCAGCAACCGTTCGCGCATCTCCGGCAAAGCATCGCCGCGAACTCGCGTCAGAGCGTCCGTCTCGGCCACAAACCACCGCAACTCTTCCGTCGGCCCCAACCGCATCGGGTACTGCAACATCGTCAGCCGCAGGTGATATCTCGTTCCCAACGGACCAATCAGCCCATCCGAGCGATCTCCCAAATCGCGATGCAGTACTTCGGTCAAGTCGTCGATGCGAATCCGCCCACGAGCCAACTCCTGCCGATAGCGATCCTCGGTCAGGTACGGCAGACAGCCAAAAATCCGCGCGCCCGCCTGGACCCCTTCATCAAACGTCATGTCCTCGAACGCATGCAACGTGTTGTGATGGATGAAGACCGTGATCGGCCCCTGCGCCGGCAGCAGATGCCCCGCGTGCTCGATCACATGCTTCAGACGTTCGAGCAGATTCGATCCCTCACCGTGCGGTGAGTGGTGTGCGGTCATGGTGGTCTCAGACACGGAAACCTCGGTCCATCAAAGTCACGAGGTTCTACGGGCTGTTTGACCGAATCACCAAGCCAAGCAGATTACGAGTCAGTCAGCTTTCCCCTGGCACGACTTCGTCACTTCGCTGCGGGCGCACTCACGGTCAGCCACAATTCTCCCGTCGTGGCACCGAAGGACGTCAATGTCGTCAGCGCCGGTTTCTCGATCGGCGGCTCGGCTTTCACTCGGCCGCGAATCCGAATCGGACCGGAGTAGCTGACTCCCGCTTCGGCCTTGAGCACCAGCTTGACCGATTTCGATTTGTCACCGGTCTTCTCGGAAACAACAGCCTCGGCCGTGACCTTCTCCGGCAACTCAACCGCGACAACTTCAATCTCGGAAGCGAAGCCGCGCTGGCGATCCACCGTCACCGGAATCTCAAGCGGCTTGTCCGTGTTCAACACGAACGAATCCGCTGCGACTCGCAACTCAAAATCCGGCTGAGAGGACAGGGCGGTGATGCGATAAAAGAATCGCGGCCCGCCCATGCCGAACCGATCGGTGATCGCGATGCGGTATTCTCCTTCCGCCGGTGCCGAGAAATTCACATCGGGATCAAAGTCCCCCTTCGATCCATCATCGACTTCCTGCAACTGCGAACCATCCGCCTTCAAGATCCGTAGCACTGGATCGAGCGGCGAACCGGCCGTGCGAGCATCCGTCCGAATCACAATCGCCTGCTTCGCCGCCAGCTTCATGCGAAAGAGATCAACCTCTCCCGCCTTACCAATCACGCCGGTCATCGACGACGGCAACGCGATCTCCTGAGGTTCTGGAGTCGGTTCTTTCAATTCGGCCACGGACGGATGAGCCTCAACCGGCAACGTCAACGTGTTGCCGAGCAGCGCATGCCGCACAACGAACGAATCCGCGACCGCTTCCACCGGAAACTCAGCAAACTCCGGCGGCAAATTCCAACCATGCAATCGCAGCCGTAGCGGAGGCGTCTCGCCTCCGACGGGTTTCGGTGTCGGAG
>CAMDPX010000330.1 GCA_945905295.1 Planctomyces sp. SH-PL62
CGTCAGCCCCCCGGTCCGGCGATCAATGCACCGGGGGGCTGACGCCGCCCCGCTCGCCGATTGGTCTGTTGATGATTGCGAGCGTCTTGCTTGTCTCGTCTTTTCTCGTCGCGCAGGACGCAAAGGTTCCGCCGAAACTCGCCGAACCGAAGGCTGAGACTGCGGGTGTCTCACCCATCGACGAGGCTGTCGCGGCAGAACTCGCGGATCGCGCACGGCGGGACGAAGTGGTCGCTTGGTTGAGCAAGCCAACTCAGGTGAGCTTTGCCGACACACCACTCGCCGATGCCGCGAAGTTCTTGGCGGATACTCACGAGGTGCGGATTCGTCTGGACGCCGTACCGATCACGGACAGGGCGCATACGCTGATTCCCGTGACGTTGGTCACCGAGAAGCAATCGCTCGCGCATGTGCTGAATCGAATCACGCAGTCGGTCGGAGCGGTCTGGACGATTCATCGCGGCGACATCCTGATCACGTCACCGGATCGCGAACAGCAGTTGCATGAGACGCGGGTCTATCGTGTCGGTCGCCTGCTGCGACTCTCCGCCGCGCGAGCGGTGCTGTCTGCACCGCCGGTCCCACGGCCATTGAACGGTGGGGGATTTGGCATCTCCTCGCCCAGTCAGGTCTCCCCCGAACTGGCGAACGACGAACTGCTGGTGAGATTCGTCACCGAGTCCACCAGCGTTCCGTGGCAGATCACCGCTGGCGAAGGGGGAACGGTGTCGCTGCTGGGGGATCAATTGATCGTGCGGCAGACTTATCACGGTCAGGAAGAAGTCGCGCGGTTGCTGCGGTTTGCGGAGCAGGCCCTGAGCCGTGCTCCCGGATCGCCGCCGCTGTTGGTGATGCCGGCGGACGAGGTGGCGCAGTTGGCTCGACTGCAAAAGGCGCTGCGGCGCGAGATCGACCTGCGGTTCGTGCAAACGCCACTGCCCGAGGTCGTCGCTCTATTGCATGACCGATTGGGCGAAGAGGTCTATATCGAGCAATCCGAAGCGACCAAAGGGCTCAAAGACGCCAGCTTGGAGTTCTCGTTGACCGAAGGCCGCTTTGTCGCGCGTGAGGCATTGCGACAGTTGCTCTCTCCGCAAGACCTCACCGCTGTGATTGACGACGGAGCCATCTGCATCACGATCGCCGAGAGGGCTCATCTTCGGCAAGTGTCGGCGATCTATGACATCGCCGACTTGCTGCACACCACCGACGATCTCAGCGCGTTGCAATCGACCATTCAGGAAGGGACGTCCGGCTCGTGGCAGCAACTTTCCGGCGAAGGGGGAACCATCAGCGATCTGCTGGGCGGATTGCTGGTCATTCGCCAGAACGAACAAGTCCACACGGAGATCGCGCTGCTGCTGCATGAAATTCGCCAGGCGCGAAAGGAGGCCATCAAAGACCCTCCCACGCCCAAGGCCACCGAACAGGAAGCGCGCTTCCACAAAGCCAAGTCCAAGGAGGAAGCCGAATCGCTCGAACGCCTGATCCTGACCTTCGTGTCCCCCGCAACCTGGGACGTCAGCGGCGGACGCGGAGTGCTCCGCACCGCCGAGGACCGCTTGATCATTCAACAGACCAAAGCGGTTCACGATCAGATCGACCAGTTCCTGCGCGAATATCAGCAGGCCAAGCCGATTGGGCCTGCCGCCAAGTAGGTTGGGACTCCGTCCCGACCCGCTTTGATTTCAACTGCCGAACATTCACCATTGAATGGTCGGGACGGAGTCCCAACCTACGTCAGCTTCGACCGGAAGTAATCGGCACCGGCCTTGAGCGCATCGGCCAACTTCGACGGATCTTTGCCGCCGGCCTCGGCCATGTCAGGCCGCCCTCCGCCGCCACCGCCGACGATCTTCGCCGCTGCTTTGACGCAGTCGCCGGAGTGCAGGCCCTTCGCAATCAAATCTTTGCTGACGGCCGCGCTGAGGCTCACTTTGCCGTCAATCACCGCCCCAATCAGGATCGCGGCGGGAGCGGCTTTGTCGCGGATCAAGTCGATCATCTCGCGGATCGAATCGCGCGTCGCGTTCTCGGCGAGATGCGTCACGATGCGGACTCCGTTGATCGACTCGGCCTGCGCGATCCAATCGTCGATCGCACCGGCGGCTGCTTTGCTGTTGAGCTTCGAGAGTTCTCGCTTCACATCGCGAAGTTCGTCTTGCAGCGCGGTCAATCGCTTCGGCAATTCATCGGCCGGTGCTTTCAACTGCGCGCACAGTTCTTTGACGAGCGATTCCAAGTGCCGCGTCTTTTCCAAAGCCTTCGGCCCCGTCACGGCCGAGATACGTCGCACCCCTTTCGCGACCGGCTCCTCGGCAACGATCTTGCAGAAGCCGACCTGACCGCTGTTCGACAAGTGCGTGCCGCCACAGAGTTCGATGCTCCAATCCCCCATGCGGACGACGCGGACGTTGTCGGGATACTTCTCGCCGAACAGAGCCATCGCGCCGAGTTCCCGCGCTTCCGCGATCGGCATCAGCTTCGTCGTGACCGCCGAGCCGTCGGCAATGCGGGCGTTGATTTCGGTTTCGATGGTTTGCAGTTCTTCATCGCTGACCGGCTTGTTGTGCGTGAAGTCGAAGCGAAACACGTCGCGGTCCACCTTCGATCCGCGCTGCGTCGCCTGCCCGCCGAGCGTTTGCCGCAGCGCGTGATGCAGGATGTGCGTGGCCGAGTGTGCTCGGCGAATCCCCGCGCGGCGTTCGGCATCGACGGTCGCGGTCACGGTTTGTCCGACGGTGAGTTTCCCCTTCTTGAGCCGTCCAATGTGCAGCCACACATCGCCATCCTTCTGCGTGTCGAGCACATCGAATTCGACTCCGTCGGCGGTCAGCGTTCCGGTATCACCGACTTGCCCGCCCGACTCACCATAGAACGGACTCTTATCGAGCGCGATGCCGATCGGCAGTTCGTGACCCACCGCCGTGAACTCGGAAACCAGTTCGGCGTTGGAGATGATCCCCACGATTTTGCTGCTGGCATCGGTCGCTTCGTAGCCCAGGAACGACGTGCCCCCTTGCTTGCGCAGCGAGTCGATCGGCCCGGCGGCCATGACCGAGTTGGCAAAGGCACCGCTGCCGCTCTTGGTCTCGTGCTCTTTGACGCAGGCCGCGAACCCCGCTTTATCCACGTGCAAGCCGGCTTGAGTGGCCAGCGATTCAGTCAGCTCGATCAAGAAGCCGTCGGTCTGATGCAGATCGAACGCGGCCGATCCGGACAACACGCCGTTACTCGACTTGGCCTGCTCGGCGAGCTTCTGAAACTTCGGCATCCCGCGATCGACGATCGTCAAGAACTGCTGCTCTTCTTCGCGGATGACGTTCGCGACCGACTCGACGGTCTGCGTGATCTCCGGATACGCGGCCTTCATCCCCGCGACGATGGCCGGCACCAGCGTGTGTAAGAACGGATCGCGTTTGCCGAGCAGATAGCCTTCCAGCGCCGCTCGACGCAGCAGCAAGCGGACGATGTAGTTTTCCTTGTCGCTGCCGGGCAACGCTCCTTCGTGAATGGCGAAGGTGCAGGCGCGGACATGATCGGCGATGCGGCGGCAGGCTCGGCCATGCGGCGCGGCGTAGTCGTACTTCAAGCCAACCGCATTGCCGGCCGCGATGCACATCGGCTTGAGGATGTCGATCTCGAAATTGCTGAGCACTCCTTGCAGCGTGGAGGCACAGCGTTCGAGCCCCATGCCGGTGTCGATGTTCTTCTTCGGGAGCGGTTGGAGATTGTTCGGCGGTGCTCCGACGCGATTGAACTGCGTGAAGACGAGATTCCAAATCTCGACCGTCTTCTCCGATCCGGGGGGCAAGTAATAAATCTCGCTGCACGGCCCGCACACGCCGTCCGGTCCCTGCGAGGGAGCCGATGCCGGCCAGAAGTTTTCGCTCTCATCGCAGCGCGTGATCCGCGATGCGGGGACTTTCACTTCGTCGTGCCAGATGCCATACGCCTCGTCATCGTCGAGGTAGACCGTGATGCTCAGCCGATCGGGATCGAGACCTAGCCACTTCTTCGTGGTCAGGAACTCCCACGCCCAATGGATCGCTTCTTTCTTGAAATAGTCGCCGAACGAAAAGTTGCCCAGCATCTCAAAGAACGTGTGGTGATACGCGGTGACGCCGACGTTCGAGATGTCGCCGGTTCGCAAACACATCTGGCAGGTCGTCGCGCGAGTGAACTCAATCGGCCCGATGCCAAGGAACTGATTCTTGAACTGATTCATCCCGGCGGGCGTGAAGAGGACGGTCTTGTCGTCTCTGGGAATCAGCACATCGCTGGAGCGTCGCACGCAGCCTTTGGATTCAAAGAAAGCCAGATACTTTTCGCGGAGTTCATCAGTTTTCATGAGCCATCACATCGGGTTAGAGGTCAAACCGAAACGGGGCGGAAGAGTAGAGAAACCGCAGGCGAGATGAAATCCGACTGAGTTGCGAGCCGATCGTGTCTCACAACTCCCGACGGATCGCTTCTTCCTGATAGAGCACAAAGCCCGCCTGCAAATAGTTGGGTAGCGCGGCCGGATGATCGAGACTGCAAGTGTGTAACCAGAAGCGTCGCGGCCGATAGCTCCAGGCTTTGTCGATGGTCCATTGCAAGAACCACTTGCCCAACCCTTGGCCGATGAATTCCCGTGTCAGGCCAAACTGCACCAATTCAATCTCGTCTGGCTGACGGCGGTCGAGTTCCGCGAACCCGGCAGGGATTCCTGCGACGTGCAGCACGTGCAATTCATTGAGTGGGTTCTGAATGACGGCGGCGAGTTCTGCGTCGGAAAGTTTGCGGCGACTCAACCAGTGATAGTCCTGGCCAACGGCGTTGTAGAGACGTCGATAGTCACTCACCGATGGAGCCGGGATTTGCACAACACTCAGTCCATCGCGCGGAGCCGGTACGTCTCGGCGCGAAGGGCTGAGCATCTCCAGGTAGAACACGGTGACGTCGACCATCTCCATCGGTTGGTTCCTGCGGCCGCTTCAAACCGTTGCCTGACTCTCCGAGGCTGCGAACTTTTTGGTAGCTGAAGTCGCCAGACTTCAGAATTCGCCGAGAAAACTGAACTCTGGCGAGTTCAGCTACCAATTCTTTCACAGCATCTCCGAGTCGGGAGTCCTTCTGCGGCGAGCCCGACTCGGAGAGTCGGGCTACGAATGCTACGTCATCTCCCAACTGTGGCCATCCCACGCGATGACTTGTTCGAGCAACTTGACCACGCCGGCCGAGTATGTCTGGAACAAGTACTCCCCTTTGTCGGCCGAAGCGTGACGCGGATCGCCGATGTGGCCGGGGACCGTGCGATCCTTCGTCGTCCAGCCGCGATAGGCCGGCTCGAACGCGAAACCAGAATCGACCTTCTCGATCTGCGTGTGCGGCTTCACCAAATGTGGAGCGAGCCGCAGGACCATCGACGTTTCAAACTCGCAGGCGTGTCCCACTTGAGTCTGCACCAAATCCGATCGCCCGGCGTTGGGTTGAGGACCATCCCAATAGCTGGAGAACAACAACAGCAAGTCGTGACGCTCGCGATGCCGCTGCCGCAGTTCAAAGACCGCCTGCTTGCCGGGCGTGATGTTGCCGCCGTGTCCGTTGAGAAACAGGATCCGACGGAAGCCGTGAGTCAGCAGGTTCTCGGCCAGATCGTTCAGCAGATCGAGATAGACGCGCGGGCTGGCCGACATCGTCCCTTGAAAGTCCATGTGATGATGCGAGTTCCCCAGCCACATGACTGGGGTAATCAAGACTCGGTCGCGCATCGTCTCACCGACTCGCCGCACAACCTCGCCGAGCAACATGCTGTCGGTGAAGACGGGCAGATGATGCCCATGTTGTTCCAGCGCCGCGACCGGCACGATGACCGGCAGGTCGCGGGAGAGTTTTCCAACTTCGGGCCAAGTGAGTTCTTGCAGGAGCATTGTTGTGCCTTTCAATTCGGTGAGTGGTCAGGTTGTTTGAGTGTCGATATCCGCCACGAAACGGTCAACGGTCGCAATTTGAAGTGCCCGACGAATCAAAGGAGACGACGAATGACGTTGATGATCGCTATTCGTCGTCTCCTTTGATTCGTCGGGCACTTCCCCGCCAGTCGCGCGACTGCTGTAATCCCGCCTCGAAGTCCCGAACTTGGAAGGAGCCTCCCGATGCCGAAGCCCTGGCGGTTTGCCCCGCATGATGCCGCCGCCGTGCGCGACTTGTCGCAACGATTGCGAGTCCCCGCGCTGGTCGCCCAAGTCTTGGTCGCACGCGGGCACACCAGCGGTTCGGCGGCCGAAACGTTTTTGCAATCGAGCATGATGGCTCTGCACGAACCGGACTTGATGCCGCATCTCTCCGAGGCCGCGGACCGAGTCGTCTCGGCGGTGAAGTCGGGACGACGCATCACGATCTACGGCGATTACGACGTCGATGGCGTGACGGCGACGAGCATCTTGTGGCATTGCCTGCGGCTCGCGAATGCGACCGTCGATTACTACATCCCCCATCGCATGGAAGAGGGCTATGGCCTGAACTGCGACGCGATGCGGCAGCTTCATGAGGAAGACCCCCATCGGCTGGTCGTCACCGTCGATTGCGGAATCTCCAGCGTCGTTGAGGCGGCACTCGCGAAAGAACTCGGCCTCGAACTGATCATCACCGATCACCACGAGATGGCGGCAGAGTTGCCACCGGCCGCGTGTCTCGTGCATCCGCGCTTGCCAGGTTCGACGTATCCGTTCGGGTATCTCTGCGGAGCGGGTGTCGCGTTCAAACTGGCGTGGGGGATTTGTCAGCGGTTGGGAGACGGCAAACGCGCCTCGCCGGCAATGCGCGAGTTCTTGATGAGCGCGGCTGGTCTCGCGGCGATCGGCACCGTGGCCGATTGCGTGCCTCTGGTCGATGAGAATCGCGTGCTCGTGAAATACGGGCTGAGCAGTCTCGTCGAGCGCTGCAGCTTGGGAATGAAAGCGTTGCTGAAAGTGAGCGGCTTGGGAGACAAGAAGGAACTCGGCGCGGACGACATCGGCTTCACGCTCGGCCCGCGCATCAATGCGGTCGGGCGGCTGGGGCAAGCGCGGCTGGCGGTCGAGTTGCTGACGACCGACAACCCCGAACGAGCGCTCGCACTGGCGAAGTATCTCGACGAACTCAATCAACAACGGCAAACGGTCGAGCGGAAGATCCTGAAGCAAGCGAAGGAGATGGTGGCCGAGAACCCCGCGTGGCTCGATAGCCCCGCGCTGGTGTTGGCTCATGAGGAATGGCATGCGGGGGTGATCGGCATTGTCGCCAGCCGAGTTGCCGAACAGTTCGAGAAGCCGGCCATCTTGATCTCGCTGTCTCGGCAAGATCACGTCGGCCAGGGATCGGGGCGGACGTTCGCCCGTTTCGATTTGCACGCCGGGTTGTCCGCGTGTGCTCACCACCTGAAGTCGTTCGGCGGGCATCAGGCCGCCGCTGGTTTGAAGATCGACGCGGACCGGATCGACGCCTTCCGAACGGAGTTCTGCGAACACTTCACGCGCACGCACGAGGTCCAAGCCAGCGACCGCGAAGTGTCGGTCGATGCCGAAGTGCGGCTGGCTGACCTGACTCGGCAAGCAGTGCAGATGTTGTCAAAGCTCGGCCCGTTCGGCCGCGAGAACCCGAAGCCGGTGTTCGTCGCCGCTCGCTGCGAGCTAGCCGAACCGCCGCGCAAGATGGGCGAGGGAGAACGGCATCTCTCACTCCGACTAAAGCACTACGGCACAGTGATGCGTGCCGTCTGCTTCGGAGCCGGCGACTGGGCCGACCAGATCGCAGCCGTCGGCGGCCCAATCTCCGTCTGCTTCGCGCCGACGATCAACAGTTTCAACGGATACGAGAATGTCGAACTGCGACTCATCGACTGGCGCGCGGACGAAACGACCACCCCCGGATCGACCTCGCGCGGCTCCGAATGAAACAGGCGAGCGGGGCGGCGTCGGCCCCCCGGTTCTGCGACGAACGCACCGGGGGGCTGACGCCCAATGGTGCTGACTTTGATTTTGCGTTGGAATTGTCCGGACCACGGC
>CAMDPX010000331.1 GCA_945905295.1 Planctomyces sp. SH-PL62
TCCCGATTGATCACCTCCTGCGACCGCCGCCCCGTCGAGGCCAACGTGTCCTCCCAGCCGAGCGGCTCGAACTTGATGTCCAGCGCGTCGCCGAAGCCGGCGTTGAGTTCCTCCAGCACCTGCTGGAACGCCGCCCGCTCCACCGCCAAATCACCCGGCGAGGCGATGAAGACGCGAATCGTGCGGACGTCGGTCATGTGCGGCACTCCTGCATTCTTAGCCGTCCGCCGCGGCGGACCAGAACGTGGGCCAACGGGCGCGAATCCCACGTTTTGGTCCGCCGCGGCGGATGGCTACGACGGAACAGAACGGGGCGAATTATGCTTGGACTTGTTCACCGTCGCCAGCAATGAAATGCCCGGACACGAAGACTGGAACCGCGGGGTGCCACGCACGTCTCTGAACCAGAACGCCGCAGTTCGCGGTAGAGATCGTGATGGCTTCGGTTTTCACTGTTCAAGCAACGGTTACAATCCCGACCAACATGTCGGGGCCCCCAATTCCAGGCAAAGATCGAGAGCGATGCGATGACATCCAAATCGTCCACCAAAACGAAATCTCCTCGAAAGATCTCCGCGCGGACGCTGCCATCGACGACTCTTGAGAAGCGGCTGGTGCGGGTCGAAAAGGAGTTGGCCGAGATCAAGGCGGAGATTGCCAACAAACGGAAACAACCTTGGTGGCAGGAGATCGCCGGCAGCTTTCGCGGTGATCCGGTCTTTGCGGAAATCGCCCGCCTCGGTGCGGAGATTCGTCGGGCCGATGGCAAAAGGAATTCGTGATGCCGGTCATCCTCGACACGGACCATCTGACGATCTTGCAACAACACGACTCGCGCGAATCCGAGCGTCTGTGGATTCGCTTAGCCGCACTGCCGGCCGACGATATCAGCACTTCGATTGTGAGCGTCCAAGAGCGAATGCAAGGTTGGTTGGCGTATTTGAACAACGCCAAGAAGGCCACCGAGATTCTGTTCGCCTACGCGGAGCTTGAGCGGTTGTGGCATTTCATCGCACGCATGAACGTGCTCTCGTTTACCGCTGAGGCACAAGACCGCTTCGATCGTTTTCGAAAACAGAAACTTCGCACACGAACGCTCGACCTACGCATCGGTTGCTTGGCGCTGACGACGGATTCCATTGTATTGACCAAGAATCTGCGTGACTTCGAGACAATCCCCGGCGTGCGCGCTGAAGATTGGACGCTGTAACGTCCCGACATCGCCGCGACGTATTGGCGGCAGGTCTTCTCACGCCGCGACTACCTGATGCTGACGCTCGGCGCGGGCCAAGGCTTGTTCCTTCTCGGCCTTCTCCTTCTGCACCTCGGCGAGGACCGCGAGCGGCACGAGCACCTTGTCGCGCGGTGCGTTGGCCGGCGGCAACTCCCCCTTGGCGAACGCTCGCAGGTGACGGTCCACCTCCGCTTTGAACTCGGCCTCAGTCGCGAACCCGTGATACAGCACCTGCCGCGACTCTTCGAGCGACTTGCGGAAGTCGAGCACCTTCTGAAGCTGCGGGCCAGCGTCGGTGCAACGCTGGCGCGTAGGTTGGGACTCCGTCCCGACCGTTCGGACGCGAACTCGGTCGGGACGGAGTCCCAACCTACTTGCATCGCAGCGGTCAATCTCCCGATTGATCACCTCCTGCGACCGCCGCCCCGTCGAGGCCAACGTGTCCTCCCAGCCGAGCGGCTCGAACTTGATGTCCAGCGCGTCGCCGAAGCCGGCGTTGAGTTCCTCCAGCACCTGCTTGAACGCCGCCCGCTCCACCGCCAAATCCCCCGGCGAGGCGATGAAGACGCGAATCGTGTGGACGTCGGGCATGCGTGGCGCTCCTGCATCCGTAGTCACGTTCGCCACAGCCTGTTGAAAAACGTGGGGCACGTTTCCAACGTGCCCAATTTCTTCGGAGAATGAGCACGACGAAATCGTGCTCCACGACTTTTTCAACAGGCAGGCCGACCGCGTTCGTCGCGGGGATCCCCGCATCGTCGGCGGCCACCACGTCTGCATCAGCGCCGACGGCCACTACCGCGGCAGCAACGGCATCGAACAACACATCGGCTACGTGGCCCTCACCAAAGAGGGCCACCAGCAGGCCTGCTCCCCCGCCGGCTTCGCCGCCAAGTTCAATTGGAAAAATGCCCCCACCAAAGCCCGCCTCCTCCAAGCCGACAAGTGACAGAGAGGTAGCCGCATCTCGCCAGAGTGCGGGCGAACGCGCATCAGACTCGCGTTCTGGCGAAACGCGGCTACGACGGCATAGACTTCTCCGACGAACAATCCCGGCGCAGGGTTTCTGATCGAGGGCATTGGTGATGACGAACACAAGCGATAGTCAGATGGTCGGCCGCCCGATGGAAGTGCTGATGGTCGAGGACAGTCTCACTGCCGCCAAGCTGACGATGGGCGCACTGACCAAGGGACAGATCGCGCATCACATGACTTGGGTGAAGACCGGCGAGGATGCGCTGGAGTTTGTGCGTCGGACCGGCAAGTTCGCGCGTGCTCCGCGGCCCGATTTGATTTTGCTCGATCTGGGACTGCCGGGGATCGGCGGCAAGGATGTCTTGGCGGCGATTAAAGACGACGCCCACCTAAGCGGTATCCCCATCGTCGTGTTGACCGCTTCGATTGATCCGGCCGACCGGGCCGACGTCGAGCACTTTGATGTCGCGGCGTATCTCACGAAGCCGGTCGATCTGGAAAAGTTCTTGTGGCTGGTGAAAGAACTCAAACAGTATTGGCTGGCCGAAGTCATCCTGCCGCACGTCGCCGAGGCAGAAGCTCCGCCGCCGGAGGGCGCGCTGTCCTCAACCGGTTCGCTGGGATTGTTCAAGTAACCCGAAGCGTCAGCGAGGGCGAACGCTCCAGGAGTCGTCCATTCCGAGTCTTTCGAGGCGTTCACCCTCGCTGACGCTTCGGGTTACCTTGAAGTCGGCGATCGCAAAAACACGTCTTGCTCTCGATTCGCGCTTTGCGATACATCCCCGCTCCCTTCCGCAGAGGAAATTTTCTGTCCTCTCGAATCCCTTCCGAAATCCGACTCTCCAACCGGAAATCCAACCAGATGAGCGGTGTCAAGGACGGCACCTGTTGTGTCCAGCGCGAGGTCCGCATGGCCCCTTGGGTCGGCGTGTCTCTGTGCGGTCTCACCCTTTGGATGTCCGGTTGCCAATCGTCTCCGACGATTCGCGGTCAGACACCCGGCGTCAATCAGTCGGCGGCTTCTGCACGTCGTCCGTTTCGCAAAATTGGTGAGCCGTCTCCGGACGAAGAACTCGTTCCGGGTGAGATCCACGAACGGGTGTCGCCTCTGAGCGATGATGACCCGGATGCTTTGACCGATCCGATTGCGGACATCGTCATCGAAGGCAACGACACGATCGAGACGACTGCGATCCGCAAGTTGATTCGTTCGGCGATCGGCCGGCCACCGAGCGAATCGCAAATTCGAGAAGACGTTCGCGCGCTTTTCAGCACACGCTGGTTCTTCGCCGTCGAGCCACGTTATCGCCGCAAGGACAAAGAACTCGTTCTGGTCTTTCGGGTGATCGAACGGCCGATGGTGGAGAGCGTCGAGTTCCACGGCAACGAACGGATCAAAACGAAGTACCTGCAAACGCTCACGGGACTCAAGCCGGGCAGCCCGTTCGACGTCAGCGTGAATCGTGAGGCGATCAAACGGATCGAAGAGCACTACAAGTCCAAAGGCTTCCCCTACACGAAAGTCACGCTCGACAAGGGCAATCAAAGAGAGGATCGCCAGGTTGTCTTCCAGATCGTCGAAGGTCCGAAGGTCATCGTCGGCTCGGTCCGATTTGACGGCAACGAGTCGTTTTCCACCGGCCTGTTGAAGACGAAGTTATCCCTCAAGCCTGCGTTTCTCGGTCTGCCGTTCTGGAACAAGTACAAGCCCGAGCAGATCCCCGACGACGTCGCCTCGCTGAAGCAGTATTACCACAGCCTGGGTTATTTCGATGTGAATATCGAGAAGGACGTCGCCATCGACGAGAGTCCGTGGAACCCGCTGAGCTACAAGGCGGCCCACGCCATCATCACCTACCGCATTGAGGAAGGTCCGCGATTCAAGATCCGCAATCTGATTTTGGAAGGCAACAAAATCTTCACGAACGAGGAACTCGCCGCCGACCTCAAGCTGCGGTCGGGGGACTCATACAACTCGCGGTTCATGAACAAGGACGTCGATGCCATCAAGGATCGCTACGGCAAGCTGGGCCGCACCTTCGCCAACGTCGAGCCGATTCCCCGGTTCCTGGAAGAGACGGGCGAGATGGATCTCGTTTACCAGGTCGACGAAGACCGCGTTTACACCATTCGACACATCAACGTGCATATTCAGGGAGATCACCCGCACACACGCGAGTCGGTGGTTCGCAACCGCATGTTGCTGCATCCCGGAGACCTGGCAGATCCGAAGAAGCTCAAGCAGAGCGAACGACGATTGGAAAACCAAATTTTCGATCGAGCTGGTCCCACCGCTCCGCGCATTCAGCTCTCGAAAGTTCCCCAGAAGCCGATTTCCAATCGGCCGCAAATGACGCAAGCGAGCACCATTCGTGGACAATCGCCCGATGAAGAGCCCGCGATTATCACCTGGAAGGGGTTAACGTCTGATTCGCTGATCTTTGGCACGAAGCCCGTGGTTCGCGGCCAGAGTCCGGACTCGTCCGACACAGATTGGGCCGACATCAACTCGTCGACCCTGCTGGCCCAGACTCCCGCTCCCGAGTATCCGTTCGGAGCGGCTTCGACTGATCCCTTGGGGCAGCCTGTTCTGCCGCCTGGACAGGCCGATGGAAATGTCTTTGTCACGGAAGCGCAAACCGGCCGACTCTCCTTCGGAGTGGGCGTGAACAGCAACTCCGGAGTCGTCGGCTCCATCGTGCTGGAAGAAAATAACTTTGATATCACGCGCTTTCCACGCGGCTTTGAAGACGTCCGCAACGGCACCGCCTTTCGTGGTGCCGGACAGCAATTCCGGTTGGAAGCGGTCCCCGGCAATATCGTCAGTCGCTATCTCGCCAGTTGGACCGACCCGTACTTCATGGACACGCCCTATAGCGTGGGCGTGAGTGGGTTCTTCTTCAATCGCTTCTATCGCGACTGGCGCGAAAACCGATTGGGTGGTCGCGTCACCGTCGGCCGGCAACTGACGCAGGAGTGGTCGGTGATCGGCTCGATCCGCATGGAGTCCGTCGATATTTTGAATCCGACCGTACCGACGCCCGCGCTGCTGGCTCAAGCGCTGGGCACCAGCTTCCTCTCGACGGGACGCATTGCGCTGGCACACGACACTCGCGATTCGCAGTTCCAACCCGCCGCGGGGCATTATCTGACCGCCGGCTACGAGCAAGCCTTTGGCGAGTACAACTATCCGCGCATTGATGGCGAGGCGCACCAATACTTCACGACCTATAGCCGTCCAGATGGGGGCGGCCGACACATTCTGTCGCTCGGTTTGCAGGCGGCTTGGACCGGCTCAAACACTCCAATCTTCGAAAACTACTTCGCGGGCGGTTTCCAATCTCTGCGAGGCTTCTCGTATCGCGGCGTCAGCCCGGTCGATGGCAGTGTCCGGGTCGGCGGCCGATGGATGATGCTCGGCGGCGCCGAGTATTTGATCCCCATCACTGCCGATGAAGCGCTGGGCGTCGTGGGCTTCACTGACTTCGGCACCGTCGAATCATCCAGTGTCAGTCTGAAGAATATGCGGTTGACGGTCGGTGCGGGTTTGCGAGTGACCATCCCGCTGATGGGCCCGGCTCCCATCGCCATCGACTTTGGCTTCCCGATTCTCAAAGAGACCTTCGACGACACGCGCATCTTCAACTTCTCAGTCGGCGTCACGCGGTAGGTCCCAAAGAACAATTCCGTAGGGTGGGACAAGCTCGCTTCGAGCGCCGGCCCACCACAACCTCGCAGTCATTGTTGGCGTTGTTCATCTGGTGGTGGGCCGGCGCGGCGAAGCGCCGCTGGTCCCACCCTACGAAACGCCACTGAGCGATTCCAGTGGTCCCACCGCGACTGTGGTTGTTGCTCCCAGCGGGTAGACGTCCAGCAATTCGCGAACGTCGCGACTTGTGATCCCGCGCAGCATGGCGAGGTCGTCAGCCACCGAGTGGTACTCTTCGCGATAGATCCAGTTGCCACCCAGCGATGACAGCCGGCCCATCGGCCGCTCACTCCGCAGCACGACGCGCGAGGAGACTTTGTTCTTCGCCATTTCGAGTTCGTCTTCGCGAATGCCATCGCGATTGACCTCCGCGTAGATCGCATGGATGCGTGCGAGATTCTCCGCGATCGCTTCCGGTTCGCTCGACAGGTACGTCATGTAACTGCCGCTGCCGTCGTACTCGGTGAAGTCGAGGTCGGCCGCTTCCGCGAGTCCGGGATCAACCAACTCCCAAAACAGCCGGCTGCCGCTGGAGTCTCCGACAATCACCGACAGAATCTCGGCCGCGTATCGCAAGCGATTCTGAGCGGACGGTGCCGGAGTCATCTGCATGATGTGTTCTTGTTGGCTCTTCGGCCGCGCGATGACCTTCAGGCCGCCCGCCGGTTTCGCTTCGTGCGTCGCTCGGCTGCACGTCCCCGCCGGCCAGTGAGCACAATGTTGCTCGGCCAACGCGACGATTTGTGACCAATCGGTGTTCCCGGCCACCGCCAGCACGACGTTGCCGGCGAGGTATCGGTTGTGGTGATACTCGCGCATCTGCTCGCACGTCAGCGCGGTGATGCTCTCCTTCGTGCCGAGCACGCTTTGCCCCAGCGGATGTCCGGCGAAGTGCGCCTGCATGAGATTTTCATAGGCCGTGAAGCTCGGCTGATCGTCGTACATCCCGATCTCTTCCAGGATGACGTTCTTCTCCATGTCAAAGTCCGCCTGCCGCAGCGACGGCCGCAGGATGTTCGCGAACAGATCAAAGGCTTGCGGCAAGTATTCGGGCAGGACCGCCCCGTAAAACAACGTCCCCTCTTCTGCAGTCGCCGCGTTGTACTTGGCTCCGACCTCGTCAAAGATCCGATTGACGTCGTCGGCCGAGTACTTCTCACTCCCCTTGAAGACCATGTGCTCCAGGAAGTGGCTGACTCCCGACACGGCCGCGGTCTCGTCGCGCGAACCGGTGCGGACGAAGAAACCCAGCGCGGCGGAATGCACCGCAGGATTCAGTTCCGCAATCACCGTCAAGCCGTTGGCGAGTTTTGTCTGATGGAATTTCATGGCATCTCGTAGGTCAGGCTTTCCAGCCTGATCCGGTTGGGAGTTCGTGACGAATCGGGTCAGCCTGGAAAGGCTGACCTACGGCATCTTCAATGGGTTCGGGCCAATCGTCAGCACGGTAATGTCGTAGGTCAGGCTTTCCAGCCTGACCCGGTTGGGAGTTGGTGACGAATCGGGTCAGCCTGGAAAGGCTGACCTACGGCATCTTCAACGGATTCGGTCCGATCGTCAGCACGGTGAAGTCGCGCGCCGGATGCTGATGCACGTAGTCCAGCACGCCCTCAACCGTCAGGCTGTCGATGTCCCGGCGGATGTCGTCGAGCGTTTGAATGCGTTTCAGAAAATGCCAGTCGCGAGCAATCGACGTCGCGCGGCTGGTGGTCGATTCCTGCTGCATGATCAGCGAACTCTTCGCGCGGGCTTTGCAGCGTTCGAGTTCATGCGACTCGATGCCGTCCCCCAGACGCTGGAGTTCGTGCAACGTGACGTCGAACGTTTCCTGAGCCCGCTCGACCGTCGTGCCGGCGTAGCAGAGGACTCGCCCTTCGTGCAGCAAGCTGTTGAGCGACGCGCTGACCGAATAACACAAGCCGCGACGTTCGCGAACCTCGGTGAAGAGCCGCGAGCTCATGCCGCCGCTGAGCACTCCGACCGCCGCCCACGCTTTGTAGTAATCGGGATGCGAGTACTCGATCCCGTCGTAGGCGATGCCGATGTGCATCTGAGTGGAATCGTGAGCGATGTGCCCGATCCGCTC
>CAMDPX010000332.1 GCA_945905295.1 Planctomyces sp. SH-PL62
GAGAACACCGAAGGGGAATACGCCAACATCGGCGGCTTCCTGTATCGCGGGATGCCCGAAGAGTCGGCGATTCAAACGAGCGTGTTCACTCGCAAAGGCTGCGAACGCATCATCCGCGCGGCGTTCGAGAAAGCGGCGACTCGGCCGAAGCAGCGGGTCGCGTCGATCACCAAGAGCAACGCTCAAGGCTACGGCATGGTCCTGTGGGACGAATGCTTCGCGCGCGTGGCCGCCGAGTTCCCCTCGATCGCGACCGAGTCATTGCTGATCGACCGCGCCGTGATGGAATTCGTCCGCCGCCCGGAATCGTTCGACGTGGTCGTGGCCAGCAATCTGTTTGGCGACATCCTAACCGACCTCTCGGCGATCATCGTCGGCAGCATGGGCCTCGCTGCCAGCGGCAACATCGATCCGACTCGCCGTTATCCCAGCATGTTTGAACCGGTCCACGGATCAGCTCCCGACATCACCGGTAAAGGGATCGCGAATCCGCTGGCCGCGATCCTGTCGGTCGCGATGATGTTTGAGCATCTGGTTCTCGACGTTGCCGCCGCGAGCATTCATCAAGCAGTGAAAAATTTGTTGGAATCTGACGGGCCGCGAACACCAGACTTGGGTGGTAGCGGGACAACGGAGCAAGTTGGCCCGGCCGTCGTCGGCTTGCTGTCAGGAGCGTGAATTGGAAGCGGCATTCGCTTAGCGTGGTCGCCGCACACGTCGTTGTGGTTTGGGTGGATGCCAGCCAACGCCGATCCACTCGCGGCGCGCGACCACGAGCAATGGACGATTCAATTCCAAGGCCAACACCGTCGCCCGTCCCATCGGTGTTCGGCCTGCGATGACCTCGCCGTTTTGAATCCACTGAAAATGATCGGTCCAGTTGTCTTGGCGCGGATGAAACAGGCGAACTCGTTTTCCCGTGACATTGTCGATCGCTGATGTCCGACTCCCTTTTCGGTCGTTGCAGCCTCCGCAGCACAACCAAAGATTCTCACGCTCAGTCCGGCCGCCTAGCGATTCCGGGAAAACATGATCCATCTCGAAAGCCATGCCAGCCACGGCTTGAGAACTCAGACAATATCCGCAGCGGTTTCCGGAATCCTCGGTCACCAATTCGCGGAGCGATTTGGGAATATGCGATCGACTCATTTGGTCAGCAATCGCGACACATCGTGGCCGCGGGTCTTGAGCAATGCCGCAGCGCGAGCCCGAATCAGCAGGCCCCGTTCATACTGCTCGGTCAATCGCCGAGCTTGTTCTCGTTCGTCCTTCGTCAGCCCCTCCCGTTGGCGTTTGGAGTGCAGCGACTCCAACCGGCGACTGAGTTTCACGGACAAACGTGATTCCGCCGCTTGCCAGAGATCGGCGTCGGACATTGCTTCGAGCGGTTGCAGCATTTCGTCAATGTCGATTTCCCACCAGTCGAGTTGCGCCAATCCGGATTCAATCAAGTCCGCCACTTGTCGATTCAGCGGTTGTCGTCGCTTTGCGGCCCGCTGTTTCACGGATCGCAGCAACTGTTCGGGAAGCTGCACTGTCACTGACGTCATTACCAATCTCCGAAAATCGAATTTGTGATTCACAAAGCGATTGTGTCAAACAGTCGGTTGGTTCGTCGAGACCGTTCGTACTCACCCAATTCGTAGGTTGGGATTACATCCGGACTGGCTTGAGGGTCGGGACAGAGTCCCAACCTACAGCTCCGACGCCTTTAACTTCCCTCTGTCGTCCGGGACTTGATAGAGCTTTTGCAAACGGGTGACCTCAGCCTTCAGGTCTTTGACGAGGTCGGCATTCGCGGGATCGGCGTAGATGCTGTGCATCTCGTTGGGGTCCGCCTTGAGGTCGAAGAGTTCCCACTCGTCTTCGTTGTAGAAGTGGATCAGCTTGTGGCGGTCGGTGCGCACGCCGTAGTGGCGGCGGACGGCGTGGGAGGCTCCCCGGTCGGAGAAGAATTCGTAGTAGTGGTAGTAGATGCTCTTTCGCCAATCGTTGGGCGTTTGGCCTTTCAGCAGCGGGACGAAGCTGTGGCCTTGCATGTCTTTGGGTGCCTCGATGCCGGCGAGATCGAGGAACGTTTCGGCGAAGTCGAGGTTCTGCACGAGGTCGGTATTCACCGAGCCTGGCTTGATGACTCCTGGCCAACGCGCGAGCAGCGGCATACGCAGCGATGGCTCGTACATGAATCGCTTGTCGAACCAGCCGTGGTCGCCGAGGTAGAAGCCTTGGTCGGACGAGTAGATCACGACCGTGTTCTGAGCGAGGCCGGTGTCGTCGAGATATTTCAGCACTCGGCCGACGCCGTCATCGACGGCGGCGACGCAGCGCAGGTAGTCCTTGATGTAACGCTGATACTTCCAGCGCACGAGTTCTTTGCCGGTGAGCTTGGCCTTCTCGAACGCGGCGTTTTCGTCGTCGTAGGCTTTGTGCCACGCGGCGAGTTGTTCGGGATTGAGATTCTTCGGCGGCTCGAGTTTCAGATCGAGCCGCGTCAGCGTCTTTTCGATGGTCATGTCCTGCTTGTGAGCGGCGGTGCCTCGGCCGGAGTAATCGTCGAAGAGCGTGTCCGGTTCCGGGATCGTGACGTCTTTGTAGAGATCGAAGTACTTCGGTCCCGGCTGCCACTCGCGATGCGGGGCTTTGTGCTGCCACATCAGCATGAAGGGTTTGTCTTTGTCTCGACCTTTTTCCAACCAGTCCACGGCGAGGTCGGTGATGATCTCGGTGGTGTAGCCGGTGTGCTGCATTCGCTTGCCGTCGCGGATCATCGGCGGGTTGTAGTACGGGCCTTGGCCGATCAGGATGTCCGAGTAATCAAAGCCGGTCGGATTGTTGCCGAGATGCCACTTGCCAATCAGCGCCGTTTGATAGCCGGCTTTTTGCAGCAGCTTGGGAAACGTCTGCTGAGCGCCGTTGAACGACTCGCCCCCTTCATTGGTCTTGTAGCCGTTCAAATGGCTGTGCTTGCCGGTGAGGATCACGGCCCGACTCGGTCCGCAGATGGAGTTCGTGCAGAAACAATTCTGAAACCGCATCCCCTCACTCGCGATCCGGTCGAGATTCGGCGTCTGGTTGATCTTCGAGCCGTAGCAACTCATGGCGTGCGCGGCGTGATCGTCGGTAAAAATGAAGATCACATTCGGCCGCTTCGCATCGGCGGCTTCAGCGGCCAGCGAATTCAGAACGTTGAGCGTTACGAGGACGCTGGCAAGTAAACTCAACACAGAGCGTGGTGGGTGGATCATGGTCGCTTCCTTCATTCTGGCGAGCGGGGTGGCGTCAGCCCAATGGCACTTACTTTGAGCGGAATGGCGTTAGCCACCGGTGATTCGGGATCGACATTGTCCGTCGAATTACCGGCGGCTAGCGCCGTGCCGCTCACAAAGTAAGTGCCATTGGGCGTCAGCCCCCCGGTGCATTCGTCACAGAACCGGGGGTCCGACGCCGCCCGGCTCACCAAGTTTGTTGTTGGCCGCGCGAGGCAAATGCTTGTCGAGCCAAAATCAGGTTTGCTTGTCGGTGTTCGGTGGTGGGTGGTCGATCGCCTCCAGGACAGTCATCCGCGCTTGGAAGATCTCGTTCATCGAGGTCTTCACACCGGGCAAGTGAGTCACCAGCTTGTCGAAGGCATCGCGCGAGATGCTGATGAGGTCCAGCGGCGTCTTGGCCATCACCGCCGCGCTGCGGGGTTGGTCGGAGATCAGGGCCATCTCGCCAAAGATGTCACCGTTCTTGAGCGTGGCTAGCGAATGACCATCGCGTTGCACGTCGGCTTCTCCCTTCACGACGACATACAGCTTGTCGCCGAAGTCCCCTTGCTCGAAAACGGCTTCACCGGTATGGAAATGCTCGCGCGAAACCGAATCGGCATGAAAGATACGAACCTCGGTGATGTCTCGCGGCAGAAAAATGTCGAGCACCCAGTCGGTCAAGATGCGCCACTTGCGATCTAGTCCCGGAAACTTGCTGAGGTAGACCGCTCGCCAGAACACCCAGGCGATGAACCCGTGCAGCTTGATTCCCATGATTTCCGCCACGGCGGACCGATGGCCCAGCGAGGCCAGTTTGCCCAACCCCGTGAAGGAGAATTTTCGCAAGGGCGTGCCACGCAGCGTCGCGAGAATGTTCGACGCACAGGTATGAGCCTGCCGTAAGGCGTGCTGAGCGGTGGGGGGAGACATGATGCCGTCTGGTTGTGGCACTGCCGCACAGTCGCCGACCGCCCAGAGATGTGGTGTCCCCGCAACTTGCATTTCCGGCGTGACGACGACGCGGCCTCCCTTGTCCTTCTCGACGGGTAATTGCTCCACCAAACGATGCGGCGCGGCGGGCACGGTGGCCACGACGATGCGCGCGGAAATGAACTCTGGCTCGGTTGAGTTCTTCGATTGCAGCACCGCTCCTTCGGCGGTCACCGCGCTCAGGCGAGTATGCAGGCGGATTTCGATGCCACGTTGTTCGAGGATGTTCTGCGCGTACTTGGCGAGGCTCGCGCCCAGTTCGGGCAGGATCCGATCGGCGCTTTGCAGCAAGACCACGCGCAAGTCTTTGGCCTTGATCGATGGATAGGACGAGACGGCGCTGATGAGGAAGTCGTGGAGTTCGGCGATACATTCCACGCCGGAAAAGCCACCGCCCCCGACGACGAAGGTCAGTAATCTCCGGCGCTCCGCCGGGTCTGTTTCGTTGTCTGCTTCTTCGAGAACTTGCACGATCGCGGTCCGCAACCGCAGTGCGTCGCCGAGGTACTTGAATGGAATGGCGTGCTCGCGCATGCCCGGCACCATGTCGTAATTCAGCCGAGACCCCAGCGCGACCACGAGGTGGTCAAACGACAGTTCTTTGGTCTTCGGCAGAAATTCCGGAGCCAGCGTCACGACCTTGCGCTGCATGTCGATGCTGACAATCTCGCGAGTATGCAGCCGCGTGCGCTTGGCCATGCGGCGGATCGGCGTGATGACATGCAGCATCTCGATCGTGCCGCTGATCACTTCCGGCAGCAGCGGCTGAAAAACCATGTAGTTTTCCAGGCTGACCAGCGAAATCTCGTATTGGTCACGCTCGCCCCAGAACATCGCTTTTTCGAGATACATCGCCGTGTACACGCCGGCAAATCCACCACCCAGAATGAGTATCCGCTTCTTCTCGTGACTCATGGTGTGCTTACCTCGGTGGAGATGACGGCGACGGGGAGGTGATTGGACAACACTGTCAAACTCTCAGTTCGGAATGTCAAGCAGCCATACGATCTCGCCCCGGCAGCGGTTCGCTAAGGAATGGGGTCGCAATAACTCCTGTAGCCGAAGTCGTGAGACTTCGGTCCTTACTCTCACGCGTTCGGCTACGTCGGGAACTTATTGCGGCCACGTTGCGAATCGTCCCATCCCTGACCTGTGCCCCTCCCTGCTCTATCATGTTCGCCATGAGCTTTTATTCGCCAAGTTGGTTGCAGGAAGGTCAAGGGATTCCGCCGACGTTGCGTTGGGCGTTTTCGACGGAGGCTCCGTTGGTGGCGCTCGACATGGGGCGTGAATCGGGCGAAGTGCTGGCGGCGGACGAGACCGGTGGCTTGTATCGGCTCGACCGGCGCGGGCAGTTGCTGACGGTGTCGCGTGGGCTGCGCGGCGTGCGCGCGGTCGCCTGGTCGGACTCGAACGCGGCCGGAGCGGCGATCGTCGGTGAGCGAAAGGTTTTCCGGCTCAATGGACAACTTGAAGCGGAATGGTCGGTCGGATTGCCGGAGGTGGCGCTGGGCATCGCACTCGCACCGTTTGGCCGGCAGACGGCGATCAGTCTCGCGAACGGGGGCAATCTGGTCTTGGGAGATCAAAGCGAGCAGCTCACCGTGTTTGACACGATCCGACCGCTGAAGTGGATTCAATTCCTGGCTAGTGAGGCAGTGCTGATCGGCGCGGCGGACTACGGTCAGGTCTGTGCTCACCGGCTGAACGGCGAACAGCTCTGGAGCGAGAAATGTTTCACGTCGCTGGGCGAAATGTGTGCGGCGGCTGACGGCGAGACGATCTTGATGGCGGGATTCAATCAGGGCATTCAATCGCTCGGCGGCGACGGTTCGACAGGCGACTCGTATTTGATCGAGGGGACTGTCTGCCGAGTCTCGTGCAGCTTCAACGCCGATCGCATCGCCGCCGCCACGTTGGAGCGGCAACTGTATTGGCTCGATTCGGACGGCCAACTGTTGTGGGCCACCGAAGTCGATGACGAGATCGTGCGCGTGATCTGCGACCCGCTCGGCGAATGGCTGCTGTGCGGCCTGCGCTCCGGCCACATCCTGCGGCTGGATTGGGAAAGCTGACGAACGATTCTCGCAATCCTTCTCCCCACCGAGCTTGCCTCGGTGGAAACGGGCTTTTGCACTACGAGCACGAGACATGCGTAGTGCAAAAGCCCGAAAACCACCGAGGCAAGCTCGGAGGGGTTTGCGGACATTGCTTGATCGTTGAAAACTATTCACTCGTAAGACGCAGCAGCACCTTGCCCGTTCGTCCCGGCGCTTCGGCCGCGCGAACGGCGTCGCCAAATTGGTCCAGCGGGAACACCTCGCCGATCTGCGAGGTCAGCACTCCCTCTTGAATCAGCCGCGACACCGTGCGGATCAGTTTGATCTTGGCCAGCAAGCCTTGCTGGGGCAGCCAGCGAGCCAACCAAAAGCCCGCGATGGTTGCTCCCGGAGTCATCAAGTCTCGCGGCGAGAAACTCATCGGTTCCGGCGACAGCGTGCCGTAGACCAACATTCGGCCACCGGGTGCCAAGCATTTCACGACGGCCGAACCAGTCGCTCCGCCGACCGGATCAATCGCGAAGCGCACGCCACGTTCGCCAGCCACACGCCGCACTTCGTTTCGCAAGTCATCCGCCGAGTGCTGCGCGGGATCGAACACGACGACCGTTTCCGCGCCCAGCGACTTCAAGGTGGCCGCTTGCTCGGCGCGACGGACGACGTTGAGCGTCTTGAAACCAAATCGCTGTCCCAGTCGCACGACCATCTTGCCGAGTTCCGATGCGGCCGCGGTTTGGATCAACCAATCTCCCGCCGGCACGGCGAGGACTCGTTGAGTCATGGCGAATGCGGTTGTCGGATTCACGAAGAACGTCGCCCCTTGCTCGGACGGCAGCGACTTCGGCAGCGGCACCGCTTGCTTCGCGCCAACCGTCGTCCGCTCCTGCCAATTTCCGTTGATGCCGTTAAGCAAGGCGACACGTTTGCCGACCAGCAACTTGCCCAGCAATCCGCCGCCGCTGGCTTCGACAATGCCGACTCCTTCGTACCCGGGCGTGCAGGGGAGCTTCGGCTGTTTGCCATACACGCCGCGGATCGTCATCAAGTCCGACGGATTCACCGGACTGAGCAGCATCCTCACGAGAAGCTCCCCGGTCTTGGGCTGAGGGGGTTCGACGTCCCGCACATGCAGCACGTCCGCGGGTTCACCGAACTGATCGAATTGCACAGCCTTCATCATCCTTCGCCCTCGTTCCTTGAAAAGTTGGCTTAATAACTACTTACCTGCGTGGCTTTGGCTGAGTCTAACGAAGTCTTGCCACTTCCTCCGCCGCGCGGCTGCAATCAAATCCAAGGGAAAGTGCCCGACGAATCGAAGGAGACGACGAATGGGGCAATGCATTCGTCGTCTCCTTCGATTCGTCGGGCACCTTTCATGAAGCGAGGATTGCCGCGTTCGGACAAAAGTTACCGGCCACGATTTGACTGTCTGGGGAAGTGACCTAGTGCCGCGTCACGACTAAAACTTCGGGTTGGAGTTTATCGAGAATTCGACGACTCTGCGTGTACCACAAGGAGGTGGTCTATGCACAAGAAATATGTAGTTCGATTGACGGACGAGGAACGGGGAGAGCTTCAGCTTGTGATCAAG
>CAMDPX010000333.1 GCA_945905295.1 Planctomyces sp. SH-PL62
TCGTCGGAGACGGCCCGCAGGATGTACGCTCGATTCGGCTGAGCGTATCCCGCGTAGTACATCACATAACGGTCAGTCGCGACGCGAAGGATCTCAGGCGCGAATGCCGCGTGCGAGTCGAACGCTCCGTTTTGAGCGACTCGCACGCCGGGCTCGGGATGGAACACGAGGCCGCCGTCATCCGACACGGCGCTGATGATGCCGCGACCTCGCTCGACGCAGTACAGCCGGCAGCGGCCGTCGCTCAGAAAGACGATGCGTGGTGCCGAAAGATTACGGCCCGCGATTTCCCATCTCGCACCCGGCTCGGGCGTCCAATCGAGTCCGCCGTCGGTCGAGATGGCGCTGCGGATCGAATTCGTCACCGCCTGAGATCCCGCGCAGCATTCGAAGTACATGCGCAACCGGCATCCATCACCGATGGGAACGACTTCCGACGACACGACGCGGAAATCGCCCGCTCCGCCTTCCTGCGGCGAAAGCCTCACACCTGGTTCGGGAACCCACTTCGTGCCGTCCGAAGAAAATGCGCTCAGGATGCGTGTCATTCGGCAGTTCAAAACCAGCCACTCAATCGGCAGATTTGATGAGTCAAAACCAGCCAGTGGGGTTTCGTGAATTTGTCCTGTAACTTCTCGAGACGTGTCGTCTTATTTTCGTCTTATTTCCCTTTGCGGGATTGTAGTCCGGATGGTTTCTGTGAGCGCTGGACGCGGCGGGATTTTTCGTCGGAGCCGGTCGGCAGTTTGGCTGGTTTTGGCGCGGCGGCCTGAGCGGGATCGGTCGCGGAACTGCCGGCGTGGTGAAGGCGATAGCTTTTGCCGGTGATCTGGATGACCTCGGCATGGTGCAAGAAGCGGTCGAGGATCGCGGTCGCGGCCGGCACGTCGCCGATGAGTTTGCCCCAGTCTTCCAGCGGGCGATTACTGGTCATGATTGTGCTGCGGGTTTCGTAGCGGCGGAGAATGATCTCGAACAAATACTCGCCCGACCGTTTCGGCAATTGCTTGATGCCCATGTCGTCGATGATGAGCAAGTCGGGCTTGAGGTATTTGGCCAGCACTTTCTCCTGGCCCTCCAAGGCTTCGTCGTGGAGGAAGTCGCGGACGACGTCGAAGATCGAACGATACAACACGACGCGGCCTTGCTTGATCGCTTCGTAGCCGATGGCTTGCACCAGAAAACTTTTTCCGGTGCCGGGTGGACCGATGAAGAGCACATCGCGCGGTTCGCTGAGGAAGCGGCAGGTCGCCAGATCGAAGACTTGCTTGCGGGGGATTGACGGATTGAAGGACCAATCGAAGTGGTCGAGCGTCTTGACCTCACGGAAGCACGCCGACTTCACGCGGCGTTCGATTTGACGCTGCTGACGAATCAACAGTTCGTCTTGCAGCACGAGTTCCAAGAACTCGGCGTGACTGAGTTGATGGCCGGCGGCTTCTTGCAGACGCACATCGAGCGACCGCGCCAAGCCGGACAAGTGCAGTTGAGCCAGAGACGTTCGCAAACGGTCATTCATGGGAACACTCCTGAGAGAACGGGACAGGAACAGCGGCGGTGTCTACACTGACACCGCCTGAGGAAACGGAGTTCGGCTCTGCGGAGGCGCAACTGGACAAGGGATACTCAGGCCGAGGGCGCGTCCCAGACGTGGCCGTACAGTTTGGATCAATGCAGCCCTGATCGTTCACGCGGTCGGGGCTGTGTTGTTGAGGTGTGCTGGGAACGTCCTCGTGATGCCTCGGAAAACCTCTTTCCGAAGACGCTTGAAGCGACGACTGAGCACGACGCTCGTGACTCTGATCAGCGCGGCGTTGGTCCGCGCGAGCGCCGCTGCGTTGCCAAACGTCGCGCACGACGCGGCCGTAATCGGACAGCGGCCGAATCAGCGGATGCTCTTCCAGCCAGGGCAGCGGGAGTTGTTTGGCGGCCTGGCGGTCCAGCAGTTTGCGGACGATGCGGAGCCGGAATTCGCCGTGAGAAAGGGCGATTTCGCAGGCTCTTTCCAGCAGGTCGCAGGCGTGCTTCTTCGTCAACGCCCGCAGGCCCAGCAGCACGCGCGTGCCTTCGATCCCGCGGGCCGTGAGCATTGCTTCGGACCACTTCGACGTGTGCGGACCGACCACGCTCACGTCCGCCAGCAAGCGCGACGCTCCGTGTTCCAAACCGCTGATCTTCTCCGGCGCGATGTGTTTCGCCTGCGTGCTGAAGCGGCCTTGCTCGTGCCGCGCGTGCATCGCGATCTGCTCGAAGCGTTGATTGAAGACACGCACCACGCGTGTGTCCCAACGCGCCCAGACCGTCAGTCCCAGATACTCTGGCGGCACGGAGTAATACGCCTTCGCGACTTCGACGTGCCCGTCGCGGCTGACGATCCGCTGAGCTTCGTGGAACATCGCGAACCGATCACGCGGCAACGGCAGCAGCGCGGACTTCTCAACCTCCACGAACACCTTGCCGACTTGCTGCTTCGTCGTGCCGTGGATTCGCGTGTCGGCGACACTCTCTTCCCAGTCGCTCAGGAAATGATTCTGCTCTTCGAGACTGCTGAAGGTCCGCGCCTTCAGAGCATTCCCTTTCACATAGCCAATACCGCGTTCGACCTTGCCTTTGTGACGCGGCATGTACGGCTTCGTTGGCAAGATCACCGTGCCGTAGTGCTCCGCGAACGCTTGCAGCTTCGGCACCAGCTCCGGATCAAACCAGTCCGGATGCGCGACAGCCGCCCGCAGATTGTCGATCACCACCGTCTTCGTCACGCCGCCGAAGAACCAGAAGGCGGTCTCCAGACAACGTAAGAACTCGTCCGTCGTCTGCTGAAACACCGACTCGCTGTAAGCCTTCCGCGAGTGACTCAGCACCATCCGGAAGACAGAGGTCTTCCGCTTCTTGCCATCCGCAAGCACGAGCGGCGCGCCGGTGCCAAAATCGACTTGCACCTCCTCGCCCGCAGCACACTCCAGCCGCCGCATCGGCAACGGCCGCGACGTTCCCAGCCGCTGAATGAACCGCCGCACGCTGTCATATCCAACCGTCGCTTGTTGCTCGCTCACCAAGTCCTGGTGAATCCGCTTCGCCGACAAGCCCAGCGCGAGGTTCGCTTCAATGACCGCCCGCCACGGATCACAGTCACTCCGCCGCCGTACCGCGGGAGTGATCACCACCGGCTCGGCCACCACGGCTTCGTCGCCGATCGGCCAGTCTGCCGACCCGGTCGGCAGTTTGGCTGGTTTTGACTCCCCAACACACCCGACCACCTGGTCGGAGCCGGTCGGCACTTTGGCTGGGTTTGCCGCCGCCAACCCGACGTACCGAGCTACCGTCTCTCGGTCCACCTGCAGCTCGCGAGCAATCCGCCGCTGGGACCAACCACGACCAAGCAACGCCAAAATCGATTGAACCTGAGCCATCTTGAGCTGATTCGACATCACAGACCCCTTTCTGCGGACAGGCCGCCGTTAGGTCTGATAGTCGAATCTCTCCTCTCTCAAGTTGGCTGGTTTTGATCACTCCAATCTGCCGATTCCCTGGCTGGTTTTGAGCGCCGACTGACAGGATGCGGGTCGAAGCGTTGTCATAGTCGTTCGCTCCGGCCGGGAAACCGGGACGTGGAAGTATCTGCGAGTAGTACATGCGGAAGCCGCCGCCGGGCAGCGCTAACACTCGCGGTGACACGACACCGCACAGGCCGGTACGAAGATCTTCGCCGGGCCATGTGGCTTCGGGACGAGGATTGGCGTCGGAGTCCGGCGGTGCGTCGATCGCCACCGCCGACTCCTTGGACCACAACGTTCCGGGGTCCGCAGCGACCGTCTGCACCAGCGGAGAGGCCGCCGAACATTTCGAAAGGTCAATCATCGCCGTCGCTCCTCAGGTCTTGAGACCCATCGCGCTATGCTGCTCACGCGCTGACGCCGAGTATCGAGCGAAGGCTTCTTCGTCCCGCTGGCACGAGACCCCCGTGAACACCATCGCGAAGGAACGCCGATGGCGAGTCTGCGACAGATTTGAATCGGCTCGATGAATCATCATCCCATGATGAACGGCCACATCGCCCGGCTGCATGATCGCGGCCACTTCGCGATTGAAATCATCCGTCGTGAAGTCGTTGATCCCCTGTGAGAACCCCAGGATCTGCGACTTGGCGTGCTTGCGATAGCCGCGCAGATGCGAGCCATCGACATAGCGTAGGCAGCCGTTTTCCGCATCGACCGGATCGAGAGCCAACCACATCGTCAGGACGTTCGCGGGCTCCAGACAGAAGTAGTAGTTGTCCTGGTGTGGAGGTGTGACGTGACGCGTGCCGGGCGGCTTGTTGAACCATTCCGGCTGATCGACTTTGGCGGGCTCGCCGATCAGTGTCTCGGCCACGGCCTTCCACTTGGGATGATGGACGTACTCGCGAAAGTAGGGGTCGCCACCCATTCGCTGCATCTGCTTGAGCGTCTCGGGGCGGGAGCGATCCTGATAGAAGGCGTCCCCGTCGGGCAGCGTCGTCACGACGTCCCGGATGTAGCGGTCGAGATTCTCCTTCAGTTCCGCGAAGTCCTGGTAACCCAGTAACTGTCGCACGATCACAAATCCATGTTGATCGTAATGCTGTTTTTCGGCCTCGAAGATCATTTGGCGTTCCTTTCCTGGGACACTGCATTGTCAGGGACGAATCTCGGTGTCAATTCGCTGCTGGTTCGCTCGGAATCCATTCCGGCAGTCGCTCAGCGAGCAAGCGATGGAATGTTTGATACTCGTCGTCGCTCGCTCCGACGTAAGGCGGGAGCAAGCGGAGCGGAAAGTCTGGGTCGTACAACTTGGCGAAGAGCTTGTCGTACGCGCCGTCGATGCGACCGGCGGGAACGGCTTCAAACAGGGTCTGGAGCACGATGTCCAGCTCCCGTTGCAGAGTCGGCAGACGGGCGCGGTCGTTTGATTTGCCAGCGACGAAGAGTGCTCGCAGCTTCGGCCAATTCATGACGAACGAGGCCAGAATGCCGCATTCACCGAACTGCGATCCGTAGGCGTAACCGGCCTCAGACAGGAAGTGCTGCAACTGCGGAGCGTCGTCGAGCAGGCTGCGGATGTGTGACAGCGAATCGCTCGTGTTCTTCGTCGCGACGAGGTTCGGATGAGCGGCGGCCAGGCGTCCGTATTCTTTGCCCGTCACAAGCCGTTTGACGCGCGGCAGGTTGTAGTGCATGAACCGGCAGTCGGGGAAAGGGCCGCACACGCGCTCGAAGAAGTCGAACAATTCGCGGTCGTTCAATGCGCTCCAGCTCGGCAACGAAATCTGAAACTGCCGGACGCCCCGTTCGATGCAGCGCTGAATGCGTTCGAGGATCGTGCCGAGCGACAGGTGGATCACGCCGACCATCGGCTCGGCCCCCGCCTGCTGCATTTCGTCCGCAAACGCCGAGACGATCTCATCGAACTGCCGGTCCGTCACGGCATAGCCTTCACCAGCAGTGCCGAAGACATACAAGTACGGCGTCCCCTGCAGCGCCTGCCGGACACCGCGACGAAACACGGGCTCGTCGAATCGATCCTCATCGGTCCAGGGGACGCAGCACGTCGCCATGATGCAACTGGGATAACGTCTCATACGTTGGCCTTACCTTCTCCGTGGTCGAGGTTTCGAGTTCGTCCTGCGATGCCGCTGGCAACAGCACCCACCGTGATTCCGACCAGCAGTGAGCAGGGAATGATCCACACAAAGCTGACGGTCAGCGGCAGGCCGAGGTCTTTCGAGTACGCGATCGATACTGCGGTGGCGACGCTGGCCAGCAAGCCCAGCCAGGCTCCGAAGGCATTGGCCCAGCGGACAAACAGCGCCAGAAAGAAGAGCACGAACAGCGGAGCGGTCAGCAGGTTGATCAGCTTGAAGCAACGCTCGACGAGGTTCCCGACAAACAGCAGATTGAGCATGCTCAGCGCGACGGCGATGGCGGCGACTAGCCAAGTCAGCCATTTCAGACGCGACACGGTCGCCGTGTCCGAAGACGAGTGTCCCGCCCGTCTCGACAGAAAATCTTTCTCCAGCACGGCACACGCCGAGTTCACGCCGGAAGAGAGGCTGGAGAGCGCGGCGGACAGAATCGCGGCCAGCACCAGTCCCGACAGCCCCGCCGGCATCTGCGTCATGATGAATCTGGGAAAGAGCTGATCGCCGATCGAATGCAGCGTCTCGCCCGCGGCGAGTTCGGGCGGATGGGCTTGGTAGAAGCCCAGAATCGCAATGCCTGTCAGCCCCAACAACAGCGAGACCGACCCATCCGTGACCTGCGCGACGAGCAATGTCTGGCGAGCGGCCCGCGCATCTCGTGTCGAAAGGAATCGCTGGATCGACATCTGGTCCGAGCCGTTCGTGCAGACGTACCACAGCGTCGTTGAAAGCATCAGCATGCCGAATGACACGCGCGCGTCGGGATCGAAGCCCCAAGTCGGATCTTGCCAGTGACTGGGCCACGCGGTCGGCCACCACGCGCTGACGCCTCCCATCTGAACGGTGATCACCGCCACGGTGACGACAGCTCCCGCCAGCATCGTGATCGACTGGATTGCGTCGGTCATCACCACCGCCTTCAGACCGCCAGTCGATGAATACAGCGTCGTGATCACACCGAGTATGACGCACAACCAGGGGGTCCAATGCGGGTCGAGTTTCAGCAACGGCACGAGTACCACGCTGCTGGTCGCGAACAGAATCGTCGCCATCCAACCCAGACGCAGCAGCAGGAAGACGCCCGCCCCGGCCAGTCGAATGCTCATTCCCAGACGCGATTCGAGCAACTCGTAGGCACTCGTCACCGGCTGTCGCATCAGCAGCGGAATCAGGCCGTAGCCGACAATCAAGAAGATCAACGGATGGGCCGCCAACTGCGTGGCCATCATCGGTCCGTGGCCGATCATCTCACCCGGTACGCCGAGGTACGACAACGTGCTGACCAGCGTCGCGAACAACGACAAGCCCAACGCGATCGGCGACATCCTCCGCCCGCCGAGCAGATAGTCGTCCGCCGTCTTGTTCTGCCGCGAGTAGAACGCCCCGACCGCCAGCATCAGCACGGCGTACCCGGCGAGCACCAGCCAATCGAGAATCTTCACGGCGGTGTTTTCCTGGATGGATGGAAATTGGCAGCGGTCTCTTGGAATTCTAAATAAATGGTACTATTGTGCTTTCATGAGTGCAAGCACGTCACTTTGACCCCATCGGCCCCGGTAAAAAGGGGTTTATCGGGCGTGGTTCATGGCGTATTCCAGCGCTAAATGCCGCCTTCAGATCCACCGGAGAGTGAAGCATGTTTCGATGCAACCTATTGATCGCCGCAATGGTCGCGATCCTGTTCGCATTGCAGTTCGTGAAGTGATCCCCTTTCAAGGACCCAACCCATGCGACCGAGTCGAGTCAAAGCCAAACTGAAGCGTGGCGAGCCGGCGCTCATCACCTGTTGCCACTTCATCGATCCCAGTGTGTATGAGCTCGTCAGCTTGTTGGGGTTCGACGGGATCTGGCTCGATCTGGAGCATCATTCGACGAGCGATGAGACGGCCTCGAATCTGATGCGTGCCGCACGCGTCGGAGCGTCGGACGTCATCGCGCGACCTGCCAAAGGTGAGTTCATGCGCATGGGGCGGCTGCTGGAAGCCGGAGCTCAAGGGATCATGTATCCGCGCTGTGAGTCAGCCGAGGAAGCCGCCGAGCTGGTGCGGTGGGCGAAGTTCGCTCCACAGGGCGAGCGTGGCGTGGACGGTGCGAATGGAGACAACCCGTACTGCGCGATTCCGATGGTGCCGTACCTGAAGGCGGCCAACGAGCACACGCTGCTCATCGCACAATTGGAATCCCCCAATGCGCTCGATCATGCGGCAGCGATCGC
>CAMDPX010000334.1 GCA_945905295.1 Planctomyces sp. SH-PL62
CGTCAGCCCCCCGGTGCATTCGCCGCAGAACCGGGGGGCTGACGCCACCCCGCTCGCCGATCTCATTCTTGGATTACTGACCGCCACCCAGCCACCAGCCGAGCCACACGGCCAACAAGCAGAACAGGACATTCGCCGCCGTGTTGAGTAGGGCCATCGCAAACGTGTCCTCGCGAGCCAGCATGAGCGTGTCAAAACTGAAGGCCGAGAACGTCGTCAGCGCACCGAGTCCGCCAGTCACCAGCAGCAACCGCCATTCGTCGCTGAGTTGCTCGCGTCGGTGTAACGCCATCAGCACACCAATGGCGAAGCAACCGACCACATTGACCAGCAGAGTGCTCAGCGGCCAGAAACGGCCGAGCGTGTTTTCCAGCAACCGGCGGCAGAGTTCGTTCGAGCCGTGTCGCGCGACCGCGCCGATCGCGCCGCCAATCGCGACCAACAACACGCCAAGCCACGGACGCATAGTTCCCCCACGTAGGTCAGGCCTTCCAGCCTGACCCGAACGGCCCCAATCACGTCGATCGTTCATCGGGTCAGCCTGGAAAGGCTGACCTACTTCGTCTCGGCAATCTTCCACAGGAACGCATCACTGCGGATGAAGAGCGCGTTGCCATCAATCGCCGGCGTGCTCTGAATGATGTCCGCCGGTTCGTTCTTTCCGAGCGTGAGTTCGCTCTTGCCGACAACTTCCCCCTTCTCGCCACCAAGCTGTACGACTTGGCAAACTCCGGTCTCGCTGACGAAGTACAACCGATCCGCGGTCGCGACCGGAGACGCAGTGAATGGTCCCTCAAGCCGCAGTTGCCACGCCGTCTGACCGTCTTCGATATTCGCACACGCCAAGACTCCAGCTCCGCCGAGCACATACGCCTTCTTGCCGAGCACCAGCGGAGTGGGCGTTGCCGGTCCAAGCTTGGCGACATTCCAAACTTGTTTTGGTTCGGACTTACCCGCCTCGGTTTGGAGAACAGTCAAACCATTCGAGGGGACATAGGCGAGACCCTCCGAGACGGTCAGCGAGGGAATCGTCGCCGCACCGCTCTTGTAGGTCCAAACGACCTCACCAGTTTGCGGCTTGACCGCTTCGACACCGGCCGACGACTGCAACAGCGCGAGCGTTTCGCCAGACGCGGCGTCTTTGAGCGGTGACGGCGAAGTCCAACTGGCGCGCTTCGCGCGAGTCCGTTTCCAACGCGACTCGCCCGTGTAGACATCCAAGCCGTTCGCGAACGAGTCGGCATCGTTCTCCGTCTGTGCGATGAGCGTGTCGCCAATCACGATCGGCGACGAGGCCATGCCCAGACTGTTGCTGCAATTGGGAAAGTCATGCGTGATGCCTCGGAACCACTGCAAGTTGCCATCCAGATCGAGGCAGGCGATGTCGTTGCTCGAAAACATCGCGAAGATGCGCTGCCCATCGCTGCAAGGCGACGAGGCCGCCGTGCAGGTCTTCGGATGCGTCATCGTCCGACCGGTCGCCCAGAACTGGCGCTCCCACAGCTTCGTTCCCTTCGCGGCATCGAAGCACAGCACATGCAACCGATCCTGAGCAAACCCGCTGCTGCACGTCACGAAGACGCGACCATTCACCACGATCGGACTGCCCAACCCGCGTCCCGGTAATTTCGCCTTCCAGCCAATGTTCTGCGGCTTGTCACCATCAACCCATTCGGTTGGCAGCTTCGAGTCCAACGCGACCGCGGACGAATCACTGCCGCGGAACTGCCGCCAGTCCGCGAAGCCCGATTGCGCGGCGGTCAACAACAAACCGAATGCGAGAGTCGAAACCATCGAACGAAACAACATGACGCGGTCCTCGCGAGAGTTGAAGGGAGACCCCATCCGGCTTGCCCGGATGGTGAATCTGATGGCGGGCTAATCAAGATCGACACTCGACCCGTTTCCTGCTGTCCCGCAGTTCGCCGCCGAAGGCGGCGAACTGCGGGACAACAGGGGGTTGGTGAGCGATGCTCACGACTAGCTCACCATCGTCTTCACCATCCGGGCAAGCCGGATGGGGCCAATTCAAAAAATTGCACAACTACAAAAAGTCGGGTTACAAAACTGTTTCTACTTTTGCGATGTCGTTTGAGCTGGCTGTGAAGGCAAGCCCAAGCCAGACAAGTCCGCGACGCGAAGCTGAAACTCATAGCGCTGAGCCCAGTCGTCCTTCTGTTCGTTTTGGCAGAGCTTCAACAGGATTGTGTTGGCTCCGGGTTTCAGTTCGCCGCGCACGCGGTATTGGTCGATGGCCATGCCGCGATGGTACTCATCACGACCGAACAGCAATTTGCCGTTGAGCCAAATCTTCCAGGCGTTCGGCGTGCCAAGCCGGAATTCTACGACCCGCGCGGCTTGGCTGTGAAACTCGGTCGTCAGATACATGGCCGCCCCTTTGTGCGGAGCGATTTGCTTGGCGATGTTGACGATGCCGTACTCGTGGTCTGTCGCGACCTTGTCCCAGGCGACTTCTCCCTTCTGGCCTTCATACTTGGCAGCGAAGTCGAGCTTTTCTTCAGGCGGATAGGTGATGTCGAAGCCCTTCAGCCCCTCGTTGTCGAACGGGCCGACGACTCGCCACGACGTCAGAAAGCCGAAGTGCTTCTGGAGATCAATCTCTTCCTTCAATCCCTTGAGCTGTTTGGCAATCGTTTTGACTTGGTCATCGTCGGTCGCGCCGGACAAGGCTTTCTTGAACGCGGCCTTCGCGTCATCGTCGGCTTTGTCCTTGAGCAACTTCTCTCCGGAAGCAATCAGCCGAGCGACCGCATCGCGGCGAAACTCCGGACTCGGATCGAGCAGCAGGTCCGGGATGATCCGATCCGGCGCGGAGTTATCCACCCGCATCAGCAACTCGTAGGCGAGGCGTCGGCCCCGCGGGTCTTGCTCGACATCGCGAATCAGCTTTTCGAGCGACTCGTTCGGCAGCGGCTTGCCCGCCTTGAGCGTCCGGTCCGCGATGGACTCGACCGCACCGCGCAGGTAATTCGCCGCGAGCGGATTCGCATCACGGAATCCCCTCAGCACAGCGGGCAAGGCCGACACGTCCTGTTGCGACAATTCGACGACCGCTTGATTCGCCTCGCGGCTGCCCCGCCCTTCGCGGCCGACGGCCTTAATCGCCAGCACCAGCGTCGCGGTGTCGGCGGCGATGCCGTGCAGAGACGGAATCAAGAGCGTCGCGATCAACACAACACAGATCGTCGAACGTGGCATGGCATCCTCGTACACAAAAGGTGGGAGTGAGTGAAGCGGGTGACCCCGAACAAATATCCGCTCAGGGGCCAAATCGTAGCGGATCGATCAGCCTGCGGAAGCGAACGGCAATTGTTCAATCTGATTCTGATCGGAGAAAGAAAATCGCTGCGCGTTGTCCCGCTCGGCTCGTCACACGGAGCGGTGACGGCTACGTAGCCATCACGCTCCCGCGTGATGGTCTTTTCCTAATGACTTCGCCTTCTTACCGGGAACTGATTTCGTTTTGACTTTGGAGAGCAGATCGTTCTCCGTGTGATTGTTATCGGCTGGTAGCTTGGCTTTGAGAGCGTCACGACCAGTGGGGCCGTCGTATTTTTTGATCGGCAGGGGTGCGTCGCCCATCGTCAAGATGCCGAGGTCGAGTTTATTGAGGACACGGTTCTTAATCTGGACTCGGTGGAATTTGAGGAACATCTGCAGGTTTACCGAGTGGAACAATTCCCCGATGGCTCCAAGGTTGTCGGGGTCTTCGGCCTGGGTCGGAAATTGTTTGATGGATTCGATCGCCGCCTCGATGGCCTGCTTCATCGCGTCGGAGCTTTGCGACGAAGTCTCGAATTTAGCGATCTCCAAGGTCAATTGAGCTTCGCGGGTCTTCAGTTCTTCGTAGATTCTGGAAATGTCCTGGAACAGTTCGCGCGACTCGGCCTGAGCGGCGTTTCGCTTGGCGTTGGCCAACTGCTGACGAACATTCGCGAGTTCTTTTTTCCGAGTCGCCAAGGCTTTCTCATGGCGTCCAGCCTGTTGCGAGGCATTCGCTCGGTCGAGGAGGTTCCTTTCGAGTTGGGCGATCATGTCCGGAGCCATCACTTGTTGACGAAGGACGGCCAACGCCGTTTTGGTCGCCATCGGGCCATCCACCCAGTTGTGATGACATTGATGCGGCTGGCGCTGCATGTAGAGGCCACACTTATAACAGTACGAATCTCGATACGGGATGCGGTACATTGGCCAGCAACAATTCATGTCGAAGATGCGTGCTCCCAGCGGATTGGGATTTCGTGATCTGGGTTTGCCGGCCTGCGTGCCGGCGCGAGCATCAAGAACTTGTAACAGTTGATCGCCGTGCTCATCGTCGATGATGGCGGGACCGTGAGCCTTGGAGGTCATGATTTGGCTTTGGTCATTGACGATGACCTTACGGCTTCCATCCGCATAGAAATCGGCTTCCGTGAGCGGACGCGGTCCTTCCGGGGAAAACCTGCGAAACTCGCCGACCGTCCGGCGGCCATAAGACGTCACGGCCCGAATCAACGGATTGCGTGCGAGGTTGGTAACGGTCGTCCGCCGCCAGCGTCCACTGACGACATGCACGACACCACCGTCTTTACGCGTTCGGCCGGCATACGGAGACGGGATACCCCGCTCATTCAATCGCCGAGCAACTTGTGATGCCGGTATCTTCAGAAGCAGTTCCAGAATCTCCTTGAGCACGTTGAGTTCACTTTCGGGTCCGGCCAACAGTACGACGTGGTGGCCGGCTTGGGACACTTGCTCGCCATCGGCCAGTTCGCGCACGTCGGACCCATCCGCACGCACCAAGTGTCGGCGGAATCCATAGGGAGCACGGCCTCCGGTCCAGTATCCATACCGAGCCAATTGCAAATGCGAATACAGCATTTTCTCGCCGTGCTCGATACGGAACTTGCTGGACTGCTCAAAGTCGACCAACGAGACGATCGACTCGCCGAAGTCGTGCCGCTGCCACGGCAAGATCGGGTCCAGTGTCATTTCGATGTACACAAGAGTGAGTCCCAGCTTGCGCAGGTCCAGTTCAAGCATCATGCCCTCAATCGGATGTCCCGGCCGAGCCAGGCGGTCTCGTCGCGGGATGAAAATGTGCGAGACCGATGGATCATTTCGAGCGATCTCCAGCAACGCATCAAGCCCTGTTCGAGACATCTCACCACCGTTGATGACATCGAAGAACAGATCGCCAGAGACCGCTTCCCCGGCCTTGATCATCCGATTGATGGCTTCTGGTGTTCCACAGAATTTCAACTTCAACTGTTTCGACTGGTTCTTGGCCCACTGCACATATTCGACGGGAGTGGTCTCATGCCGCCCACCGCTGTCGCGGCTATAAAACAGCGCACGTCCGAACTCTGGACGCTTCGGAATGTTCTTTGACTTGGCTTGCTTCTTCATGCGAATGATCCTCTCAGCCAATGCTGCGTTGAATTTGTTCCCACAGGTAATCGGCGACCGCTTCGAGCACTTGTTCTTTGTCGCCCGTGACGATCTCCATTTCGATGCGGGAATCGTCGTCATCGACCCACCAGAGAAATGACGTCTGGATGACTGGACCCAAGGTCATAAACACTCTTGCGACGAGTCCGCGAAGCGAATCACCACGGACCAACGCGCCGATTTGCGAGAAGAATTCCTCAGCCGATGGTAGCCCAGCGTTGATGTGGGCCACGATGTTGGCTTGCTGCCACCGCCGGAGCCGGATGCCCAACCCAATCCCCACCAAGTACTCCAACGGAAATGAACTCGGCTCGTCCGGACAGCGAACGCGCGGATGGAGACCCGACTCGCGGAGAAAAGCTCCAACAGCGTCAGCATCCGATTCAGCTTGGGCTTTGATGGCGGCGATCAATTCCGGTGGGAATCCCGCCAACTCGGGAACGCGTGAAAGAGCATCCATGTCGGTCTTCCTTGACCATTGGGGGATACTCCTTTTTGCCCCATTGAAAAGTTCAGCGCAGTCCTTTGCGTCGGCGACCACGATGATCGTGACGACGTCAGTATGCGATTTTTTTTACACGGTCAATCTCGGAAAACAGAAATGGGAAACGCGAGTTACCCGCGTTTTCCAATCGTCAACCTCGTTAAGTTGAGAATATCTTGCCCAGCGTGAAACAGTTACTCGCGCAGGAACCAACCGAAGAATCGTTCCACCAGTGGAGCGATGTGCTCGCACAACAACGCTCGCCAAGCGGGGCAGCATTGCTCGAAGGGGATGTGATACATCGCGGTTGCCGCTTCGAGTCCGTCGGGGACATCGACGAGCGAGAGATAGAACTCTGAATCCCAAACCACGACGCCGAGCCCTCTGGGCACCAGCAGAGCCGCTTGGATGACCTGCCCGGAGTCGTGGCCGCCTGGCTGCGGCGCGTAGTTCCGAGTTTGCAGGACTGGGCCGAGCAAGCTCGTCCGAGAGACCAGGCCGAACTGCCAGATGTCGTCGATGAGGTTGTTCAAGCCGGCCGCGCGAGCCTCGGCAGCACAAGTGTCTCGTTTCATGCACAGCAAACGCAGAGTGACGTCATCGTATCTCACGCTGAAGTTCGCGCTCTGAAGAATGGGTTGATCAAGCATCAAGAATGTCCTTTTTGAAAACGAAAGGGCCGCTCTTGCGAGCGGCCCTTTCACGGATTTCAGTAGGCCGATCCGGCGACATGCCGTCGGCAAGGTCTCCCGGCACTTCCGGGAGCGATCAGGTCAGAGTCAATTCAGCTCGCCACGCAGTTCCGCTTGGGAAACAAAACCATTGCCATCGGTACGACGTGGACTGAAGCGGTCGTACTGATCACCACGAAACAACTCGGCGAAGGGAACCAAATCCACTCGGCCTCCAGGCTGTCGGTTGACCGCGCAGATCACCGGAACGACCTCGCCAGTGGCGATCACTTGGCACTCAATTAGAGCGATATCGCGGTTCCCGAAGGCCGCAGCCAGCATGTCCAAATTGCGTTGATCGTCGTCACAAAGAGTCATCGTTGAGCCTTTCGCAGCAGGACGCTGCGTTCATGTTGGTGTTGGTGCCGAGCACCATGCAGGACCGGTAAGAATCCGCGAGATGAGGTACGGCTCAGGACAGCGAGCCGGTCAGAGCCGCACGCCATTGACGAAGTTCCAGAATGCGGCGGCCGATGTCGGATTCCGCGAGCAAGCGAGATTCACAAATCGCTTGGTGGTGCGCGATGGTCGCCTCGATCTCCCGTTCGAGTTGCGACAGCGGCTCCAAGACGGAGATCGACTCGACCGACACATTCCGAATGCGAGCCACCATCTGCCGCAGTCGCCGGTGCTTCTGCTCGAACAAGCCGCCCCGTTGGCGATTGAGGGAATCGAGTCTTGCCAAGAGTTCCGAAACTTCACGCCTTTCGGCATCCCAGAGAAAACTGGAGCGGGTCATCAAACTGACCTCCTGTGAAACGAGTTGATGTCGTCGGTATGTGGTTCGCATCACGCCATCACGAGCTGATGGCGGCAGCTACATCTCGATCAAGTTGCAGTCGCGGAAGCACATTCGCGCGCCGGCCCGCTCGAACTCAGCAGCGAGAAACGGGATCGTGAAACACTTCAGGTTGTAGCCGATCAAATCACAGCCCCTGAGCAACCCGTAGATGCGACTCTGGACATCGGCAAACGTGGGACACTTCGCGCTGCCACGCCGATATCGGCGCAAGCTCGATGATGTCAGGCCAGCAACCTTTCCGGGATTCAGTCGCCGAATGTAGTTCGTCGTCACGCCGGTGGGTTCGATGCGCAGGATGGCGATCTTCGCAATCCGGCTCATCGCGGGGCCGGTCCCTGTCGTCTCCACACCAATCCAAACCAGTGGCCGAGTCGGTTGCAG
>CAMDPX010000335.1 GCA_945905295.1 Planctomyces sp. SH-PL62
GGCAATTTTGAAATTTGAAGACCCGACCCCTCCGTCTATCGCGAGTCGGGCAAGAGTACCCGACCTACGGTTTGCTACTTCGCGGCCGCGTCTTTGACCGACTTCTCTTGCCATGCCTTCGAGACTTCCGGGTTCGGCTTCGTCTCGCCGGGAACCTCGTTGAGAATCCAACGGATCGCCGACTCGGTCGAATCGAGGAATCGCTTGTCGGTCCAAGTCGTTTCGTTGTGGCCGAGATTGTTGAAGAAGATTTTCCCGTCGCCCCACGAACGGCACCACGCGACCGGAACGTGCTCGGCTTGGATCGTCTCGACTTCTTTGTCTCCATCCTTCTTCTTGCTGACCTGTCCCTTGGTTTTGCATTTCTCCAGGTTCAAGCTCATCAGGACGTGGACGTTCTCCGGCACCCAATGGTCGTACCAGTAGATTTCATCCTTGATCTGGAACTCGTCACCAAACGGCTTCATCGCGGCGTGTGACTTGTCGTGAACGGTGATCGAGACCAGTTCGCCGGCATTCCACGGATGACCCTTGAACGTGCCGCCGCTCAGATCCCAGTACCACTTGTGAGCGGGATTGTTGGTGCGAAACGTGTCGGCCGCGGAATGGAAACCGATCCAGCCGTGTCCCTTTTGCTTCAGCCACTCGTTCATGAAGTAGTCGCGATCGGCGTCGGCGATGGGCAGCTCGCCGGTTGTGTAGAACATGACGATGTCGTAGTTCTTCAAGTTGTCTTTGGTGAAGTCGGCCTTCGTGTCCTGCGTGCAATGCACCGAGAACAATCCGGTCTGCTTGCCCAATTGCGTCATCGCGACTTCCGACGCCGAGAGGTCTTTCTTAACGCCATCTTTGACGTCGCGATTCACCGAGCCGTGTTTGAAGCCTTTGCTCTCGGTCAGAAACAGAATCTTGGTCTTCGGGGTTTGAGCCATCACCGCCGTCGGCAACAGAGCAGCCAACACCAACGCCCACAAACAAAATCGACGCAACATCTCAGAGGCTCCTTCAACAGCGATTCATCAAAGAAAGTCGGCTCGAAAACAGGCGAGCCGTCGGGGCGGGATGATAGGAGTGGCCTCACAAGTTTTGCAGTGCGGCGGTTCCATGAGACGTTGTGGCGAGCGGGGTGGTGTCAGCCTAGTGCCACAGATCAGAAATAACCTTTCACCGGAACGATCGCTGGATGCCTTCTGATCAAAACTTGAGTTTTTAGACCGATGATCTCCACGGATGGCATGGCGATACCACGGATAAAACAAGGCTTCTCGTTTTTCATCCGTGGTATCGCCATGCCATCCGTGGGGAGCTTCAGGCTCCATGACAGTTCAATTGCGATCTGTGGCACTAGGCTGACGCCGCCCCGCTCGTCTGAGGTCCGTCGGCGGATTCCGCCGCTGGGCGCGGCGGTTTGGAGAGGCCGCTGGAACGATGCTGTCGCTCAATGAGCGGTGAGTGAATTCTCACCGTATTTTCTGCGAACCTCACGAGCCGCGACACGATGGAACAGACAGACGCCATTTCAGAACGTCGCCTGACTCTCCGAGTCTGTGAATAAATGACGTGGGGCACGTTTTCAACGTGCCCAATCGGCTTGTTTTCGAGCACGTTGAAAACGTGCTCCACGAAAACTTCACAGGCTCTCGGAGTCGGGAGCTTTTCCGCAGAATGCCCGCTCGGAGAGTCAGGCTACGAACCAATGCAAGGATGCAGGACTGTGGGCGGGGCATTCCATCACTCGCGCCGCGAGGCCGGGATCGTCATTGGCTGGCCGGTGTGGCTCAGCAGCGTGATCGCCATCATTGGCTTGTCGGGGTGTCATGCACTCCCGGCCGCGTGCGATCGCGATTGCGTGTCGAGCAAAGTGGCGGCACGCACCGGCTATGGCTTGCTCAATGAGACCGGCTGCGGCCAAATCGTTTATCCGAACGGTGCGTCGTTGAGTGACGGTCTCACCGAAGAAGAAGCGGTGCTGCTGGCGCTATGGAACAACGCGGCGTTTCAGGAGCAGCTTGTCGATTGGAAGATCGCTCACGGGGATCTGGTGCAGGCCGGACTGCTGCCGAACCCGGAACTCTTCTATGTCGCGAGCGCAGCGGACAAGCCGTTTCGATATGCGGTGAATGTGCCGATCGAGGCATTGTGGTTGCGACCGATTCGGATCGCAGCGGCGGAGCGCGAGTCGTATCGCGTCTGCGAACGACTGGCGCAAGCGGGACTCGATTTGATTCGCGACACTCGGCAAGGCTACGCCGATTTGCAGTTGGCTCGCGGCCGGCTGCGCGTGGCCGAGCAAGCCGAAGAATTGCGGACGCGCATCACCAGGTTCGCTGAAGCTCGGCTGGATGGCGGAGACGCGAGTCCGCAAGAAGTTGCGACCGCGAAGATCGACACGCTGCAAGCCAAGCAAGACGTCGCGCGCATCCGGCAGGATGTCGCGCTGGCGGAAGAGCGTTTGCGAAACGTGCTGGGCTTGTCCGATGACCGCACTCCGTTGAATCCGACCGATCCCGCGCCGACCGTGCGAGACGACTTCGATGCAGACGTGTTGTCGGCCGAGGCGGTGTCGTCGCGGCCGGATTACCTGGCGGTCGCTCAAGCGGCTGATGCGGCGGCAGAGCGATTGCGGTTGGCTCAGATCGGCTGGTTCCAATTCCTCGGCATCGCCGACGCGACCAACGGAGTCCGCACGGGGCACGAATTCGGAGGCGGCTTCCGCATGACGCTGCCGATCTTCAATCACAACGAAGGAGCGATCGCGCGGGCCGAGGCCGAATGGGAAAAACTCTGCCGGCAGCGGCAGACGATTCACAATCAAATCGTGCTCGATGTGCGACAAGCTCATCTGCGCTATGTGCAGGCGAAGGCCGAATTGGAAGTGCTCGACGGACAGACTCGGCCGGAAGTCACCGCCGCGATTCAGCGTGCGGAGTCGGCCTATCGCGATGGCGACGTGGGCTACATCGTCGTCTTGCAAACCTCACGGCAGTTGATCGACGCCGAGTTGCGGCAGGAGCAACTGCACGCCGAGTTGCGCCGCGCGTGGGCAGATTTGGAACGGAGCGTCGGCCGGCATCTCGATACTCCGGCCGGCAATGCACCGCGCTCGTAGTGACCCCATTTATGGGGTCGAACTCTCGACGTTACCACGCGGAGACGTAGACCCCATAAATGGGGTCACTACGAGCGCCGATCGGGTTCGATGAAATCTTCCTCAGACTCGTGCGGTGGTCTTCGCGACGCCGCGCGACGCGGCTACTGTCCCGCTTCCGTTCGGAATGAAGGAAGCGACGCGATGAGTTATCGATCTGGTGTGCTGACAGGAGTTCTCGGTTCGCTGTTTTGTGGGAGCGTGTGCGCGGCGGCGTGGTGGGTCGCAAACTCGGCAACGCCCGTTGTGAAAGCGGAGAAGCCTCCGCCGCCGGCGACCGTCACAAAGGTGCTCAAAGAAGACGAGATCAATGTCGTCAAGCTCACGCCGGAAGCGGAGCAGCGAATCGGAATTGAAACGGCCGCCGTGGAACGGCGCAGTATTCGGCAATCGCGGACGTATGGCGGCGAGGTGATGGTGCCGTTGGGTCAATCGGTGCTCGTCGCCGCTCCGTTGGGGGGCGAGTTGCAAGTCACCGACAAAGGTCTGCCCCGTCCCGGTGCCCGAGTTCGCAAGGGGCAGCCGATCTTGTCGTTGTTTCCGCTGCTGACTCCGGAAGCGCGGACGACGCTGGCTGCGGCGCGAGTCGATGCCGAAGGACAAATCAAAAACGCCCGCACGCAGGTCGAGGGAACTCGCATCGCCTTTCAACGCGCGAAGAAGCTGTTGCGGGATGATGTCGGCAGCCAACGCAACGTCGATGAAACGGAAGCGCAGTACGAGTTCGCTCAGAAGACACTCGAAGCGGCCGAGGCGCGTCGCGACCTGTTGATCAAAGCCCTCGGCGAGTTTGAACGGGGCACCGGTGCGCCGCTGACGATCGAAGCTCCGACCGATGGGTTGTTGCGAGCGTTAAACGCTCAGCCGGGCCAAGCCGTGCCGGCCGGCGCGGCGCTGTTCGAGATCGTGGACCTGTCGCGCGTCTGGGTCCGCGTGCCGGTGTATGTCGGCGATCAAAGTGATCTGGCCGCAGGCGAAGACGCGGAGATCGTCCCGCTGACGTCTCGGCCGGGAGCGACTTCAAAGCGCGCACGACCGGTGGAAGCTCCCCCTTCCGCGAATCTGTTGGCCGGCACCGTCGATCTGTATTACGAACTTGCGAACGCCGAGGATGCGCTCGCGCCCGGCCAGCGCGTCGGTGTCAGCGTCCCGTTGATCGGCGAAGCCGAGAATCTGACGCTGCCTTGGTCGGCAGTGATTCACGACATCCACGGTGGTACGTGGGTCTATGAAATGATCGCCGAGCACACGTTCGCGCGCCGTCGCATCCTGGTGCGATTTGCTCGCGAAGACTTAGCGGTGCTGGCCAATGGTCCTGCCGTCGGAGCGAAGATCGTCACGGCCGGAGCGGCGGAGTTGTTTGGGACCGAAGTGGGGTTCAGCAAGTAGGACAGGGATTGAAAAATGAGAATTGAAAATTGGAAATTGCAAATTGCATCGCAGGAGACATGGCGAGACCGTGCCGCGTTTCTGTTGCCGCCCAATTTTCAATTTCCAATTTCCAATTATCAATTTTCAATCGCCTTCCCACGACAAAGCCACCTCGCAAACGGAGCCACCCCGTGCTGAGTTGGCTCGTCTCCACCGCCTTGCGCCTCCGTGTCGTCGTCCTTGCGGCGAGCGTGTTGCTGCTCATCGTCGGATTTCGATCGTTGCGTCATGCTCCGATGGATGTCTTTCCGGAGTTCGCGCCTCCGTATGTCGAGATTCAAACCGAAGCGCCGGGACTCTCGACGCAGGAAGTGGAATCGCTGGTCTCGATGCCGTTGGAGAACGCGCTCAACGGAACGGCGGGAGTGAAGACGATTCGCTCGAAGTCGGTGCTCGGTCTGTCTTCGATCGTGCTGATCTTCAATCCGGGGACCGATCTGATTAAAGCGCGGCAGTTGGTGCAGGAGCGATTGGGGGTCGAGGCGACTCGACTGCCGAGTGTGGCTCGGACGCCGGTGATGTTGCAGCCGCTCTCTTCGATGAGCCGGTTGCTGAAGATTGGTGTGTGGTCAAAGAAATTGTCGCAGCGAGATCTCACGGTGCTCGCGTTGTGGACGATCCGGCCGCGGTTGATGGCGATTCCCGGCGTGGCCAACGTCGCGATTTGGGGGCAGCGCGATCGGCAGTTTCAAGTGCTGGTCGATCCCGAACGATTGCGCGCGAACGGCGTGACGTTGGATGCGGTGCTTCGCGCGGCGGGTGATGCGACGGTGCTTGATACGGGTGGGTTTGTCGATACTCCGAATCAGCGGTTGGCCATTCGGCATTTGTCCCCGATTGTCGATCCGGAAGACCTCGCGCGGACGGTCGTCGATTTCCGCGGCGGCGCACCGGTGCGATTGGGAGATGTCGCCGAAGTCGTGATCGGTTCGCCGCCGGCGATTGGAGACTCCGTCATCAATGACGGGCCGGGCCTGTTGCTGATCGTCGAGAAGCAGCCGCAGAGCAACACACTGGAAGTGACTCGGCAAGTCGAAGCTGCGCTCAAATTGCTGGAGGTGGGACTCAAGGATGTTGAAATCGATCCGAAGATTTTTCGCCCGGCGACGTTCATCGATCGAGCGATTAAGAACTTGTCGCACTCACTGATGATTGGCTGCGGACTTGTGGCGATCATCTTGATCGCGTTCCTATTCGATTGGCGGACGGCGGTCATCAGCCTGACGGCAATTCCGTTGTCGCTGGTGGCGGCGGTGCTGGTGCTGACGTGGTGGGGCGCGTCGATCAACACGATGGTGCTGGCCGGATTGGTCATCGCGTTGGGTGAGGTCGTCGATGATGCGATCATCGACGTCGAAAACATCGTGCGGCGGCTGCGGCTCAATGGCGAGTTGCCGTCGCCGTTGCCGGCTTATCAAGTCGTGCTCGATGCGTCTCTCGAAGTTCGCAGCAGCGTCGTCTATGCCAGCTTAATCGTGACTCTGGTTTTCCTGCCGATCTTCTTTCTTGGTGGACTCGCCGGCTCGTTCTTCCGGCCGCTGGCGATGTCGTACATCCTGGCGATTCTGGCGTCGTTGTTCACCGCGCTGACGGTGACTCCCGCACTGTCGCTGATGCTGCTGTCGCGTCGCACGGGCGGACAACACGAAGCTCCGCTGAACCGTGTGCTGCGAGCGATGTATCGAGTGGTCTTGCCGCCGCTGGTCGATCGGCCGCTGCTGTCGATGGCGGTGTTGTTCACGGCCTTCACGATGGCCGGTGCCGCGTACACGCGGTTGGGCCAGGAGTTCCTGCCGAACTTCCGCGAGACCGATTTCCTGATGCACTTTTACAATCGGCCGAGCACGTCGATCGACGCAATGCACCGGATCACTCTACGAGCCAGCCGCGAGCTGCGCAGCATCGAGGGCGTGCAGAACTTCGGCTCGCACATCGGCCGGGCTGAAGTCGCCGATGAAGTCTACGGCCCGTACTTCACCGAGTTGTGGATCAGCATCGACCCGAACGTCGATTACGACGCGACGCGGAAAAAAATTGAAACTGCCGTCGCCGGCTACCCCGGCCTGTACCGCGACGTGCAAACGTATCTGCAAGAGCGCATCAAAGAAGTGCTGACCGGCGCGGGGGCGAGCATCGTGGTTCGCGTCTACGGTCCAGAGTTGCCTGTGCTGCGTGCGAAAGGGAAAGAAATCGAGAAGGCCATCGCCGACGTGCCGGGGATCGTGAACCTCAAGGTCGAGCCGCAAGTGCTCGTCCCACAGATCGAAGTGCGGTTGCGCTCCGAAGCGGCCGAACGCTTCGGCCTGACCGCTGGCTACGTCCGCCGCGCGACGACGACGCTGATCAAAGGGGCGAAGGTCGGCGAAGTCTTCGAGGGACAAAAGAAGTTCGACGTCGTCGTCTGGAGCACTCCCAAAACGCGCCACGATCTGACCGCGCTGCGGCAGCTTGTCATCGACACTCCGGCCGGCGTGCAGTTGCGACTGGGTGACGTCGCTGATGTGCAGATCGTCCCGACTCCGAACGAGATCAAACGCGAAGGAGCGTCGCGGCGGCTGGACATCACCTGCAACGTGCAGGGCCGAGACCTCGGCTCCGTCGCGCGGGAGATCGAATCGCGCGTGAAGAAACTCTCGTTCGACAACGAATACCACCCGGAGTTTCTGGGAGAATACGCAGCTCGGCAGGAATCGAGCGACCGGCTGCTGTCGTTGTCGGTGCTGGCGTTCATTGGCATCGTGTTGATTTTGTACGTCGATTTCCAATCGTGGCGACTGACCGCGTTGGTGACGCTGACGCTGCCGTTCGCGCTGATCGGTGGCGTGGCCGGAGTGCTGCTGACCGGCGGCGTGCTGAGCCTCGGCTCGTTGGTCGGCTTCGTGACGGTGCTGGGGATCGCGGCACGCAATGGCATCATGCTTGTCAGCCATTACCGCCATCTCGAAGAAGTCGAAGGAGTGCCGTTCAGCCGCGAACTAGTTCTGCGCGGAGCGGAAGAACGCCTCGCGCCGATCCTGATGACCGCGCTGGCCACAGGGCTCGCGCTGGTGCCGATCATTGTTGGCGGTATCAAGCCGGGGCAGGAGATTGAGCATCCGCTGGCGGTTGTGATCGTCGGCGGCTTGGTGACTTCGACGCTGCTCAACGTCTTCTTGTTGCCGCCGCTGTATGCGCGATTCGGACGGCGTGTCGCCGAATAGACCAGGCGAGCGGGGCGGCGTCAGCCCCCCGGTGAGTTCAACGAAGAACCG
>CAMDPX010000336.1 GCA_945905295.1 Planctomyces sp. SH-PL62
GGCCACTCTTGGCCACTCTTGGCCACTCTTGGCCACTCTTGGCCACTCTTGGCCACTCTTGGCCACTCTTGGCCACTCTTGGCCACTCTTGGCCATCTTGGCCATCTTGCCGTCGTCATTCGGTTTCCACCTTTTGGGATGGCTTCCAATCGCGGGCGAATTGCAGGGCGCGTTGGCGGACGGGGGCGCTGAGGGTTTGGTCGGAGGTGATGGCGTTGAGCCATTCGGACTGCGGCTTGTCGTGGTCTCGCAGGAAGTGAAGCAGACTCAGGGACTCACGCTCCGCTCGCAACATCGGCGCCCACGGACGAGCGGCTCACGACTTCACCAGAATGAACTCGGACGAACGCTGAGCGAGTTACGTCGCTAATTTCTCGGCCACTCGTTCACGAACGAGCGACAGTTCGTCGCGAGTGAATTTGTCCAAGGCGGCGAGGAAGGCTGGGAACGGGATTTCTCCACGATCCGCCAATTCTGTTCGGAGCCGGTTCCGAAAAACTTGGGCAAGTGTTTCCGAATCTTCCCAGACGTCTGCGGCACTCATGACCGGCGCGTCGGGTTCGTGAGAAGTTTGAGGGGTCATGGCTGTCTCCAAGTCGTCAGAGCCATTTGATAAACGTCTTCGATCAATTGCTGGCCGTAATAGGTTCCTTGGTCGCGGCAACTTTCCAAACGTGACTTCAAGTCATCGGGGTTGATGACCTTGGACCGTGTCGCCATCAACAAGATACCAGGAAATCCGACGATTCGCAGGCCCAATGCTTTATCGCAATTCCGTGCCGCCAATTCGTCGATCAAGATCAATTCGCAGCATTCGCTGCGACGGCTCGCCAATACGATGGCCTCTGCTTCGCCACGATGCTCAAGAGAATCACTCGTCCCAATTGCGTTAGCGACTTCCGTGACTTTCGTTTGTTCGTCGGGAGCCAATTCGGCAACGCGAATCTTCTCACCGGCAGCAGCCAAATCGTCCGACCAACCGTGCTGAGCGATTTCATCGGCCACGGCCTTCGGGACGACAACATCGCCGATCAGCGCGTGGAGCAACGGAAAACTCCCCGATTGAAAGGCAGAAATCAGCGGCCCCGTATCACTTACAATCATGATTCAAAGCTTACTTCGCTTCGATCTTCCGAACCACTCCTCGATTGATCCCGGTCGGGACGGAGTCCCAACCTACGGCTGCCATTCGCGAGCGAATGGCAGGGCGCGTTGGCGGACGGGGGCGCTGAGGGTTTGGTCGGAGGAGATGGCGTTGAGCCATTCGGGCTGCGGTTTGTCGTGAGCGCGCAAGAAGTGAATCAGACTCAGGGCCTCATGCTCCGCTCGCAAACGCACTGCCGCCTCCGGGCTTGCCCCGGTGGTTCCCGCGCTCTGAAGCTAGGGCGTGGAGTGGGAGAAAGGTTTCATGATGGAAGCGTTATTGAGCACTCGTGGCCCGTAGCGACAGAGCGCGGGAACCTCCCCCGCAAGGGGGGAGGCGTTATTTCCATTCGCGAGCAAACTGCAGCGCTCGTTGCCGAACCGCCTCGCTGATCGTCTGGTCGGAGGAGATGGCGTTGAGCCATTCGGACTGCGGTTTGTCGTGGGCTCGCAGGAAGTGAAGCAGACTCAGCGCCTCACGTTCCGATCGCAACTCCGGCGTCTACGGTTCGCGTCTCACTCCAGACCGTCCAGCAATCAAGGGATCTCTACGACGACGAGCTTCAAGTTGGGAATATCTTCAAAGTCCTTGGCGTTCGCCGTGAGCAACGTGCATTTGCGCTGGATGGTCTGTGCAGCGAGCCAAAGGTCTTGGATACGAAAGTCCGCGCCGCGTCCGGCCTTGGTCAACTCGGCGGCAGTTGCGCCGAAGATTTCGGCGGTCTCACCCGTGATGCGCAGCAGCGGTTTGCGTCGCAATCGGCAAAGCATCGTCATGGCTCGCAGCCGGTGTTTCTTGTCGGTCATCAGGTCGATGCCAAATCGGATCTCGGCGAGATTGACCGGCGACAAATACACCGGAGCTTGCCGCGTGATGGCCTGAATGTCGGCAGCGCTGAGTCGGCCTCGCTCGACCGCGATCCAAAGACTGGTGTCGATCAGGAAGCCCACGGATTCCTCAGCGCATTCAAAGTCGCGGTTGGTCTTTTGCGTGAAACGCGAACAGCCTTCGCGAGCGTGTCCGCCGCTTTCTCATCGAGCGTTCCGGCCAAATCACCGAACACTTCGAGCGCGTTTTGGTGCGGCGGTTCCGGAACGAGTCGAGCCACCTGACGACGGTTGCGGACCAGCACGACTTCTTCCTGCTCACGCTCGACTTCATCGAGCACTTGTCCAAATCGCCGAGTCACGTCACTGACGGTGAGTGTTTTCATGGGTCGCAGCCTAACCGATGCCCGCGAATCTGGCAAAGAGTTTCTTGGGAGCTGTGGCGACCGACGTGAGTCATTCCATCAGTAGGTTGGGACTCTCTGCCGGTGGTTTTCAAGGTCCCCGCGAAATGCTGCGTTTTCGACGAGGTCCGCTAAATGGCATCAAGTTGCGTTGTGCTGGTTGATGGCTCTCGTTTGGGGTTGTTGGGTGTTGTTTGGCGTTGGGTTCAGCACACATTCAGCACAGTCGCCGATCGCGTCGCCACCGTATCTTGCTCCTGCTCCGCGACACGCGGTTCGACGATCGGGTAATAGACGTTCTGAGTCTGGCGAAAACTCCGACGGGCTTCCCGTGGCGAGTTCGTATTCGCGGTACAGCAGCGATCAACAAAGTGAAAGTAGTATCGACGACCAGCAGCGGGTCTGTCGTGAACGAGCCGAGCGTGACGGGTTTGGCATTCTGCCGGAGTACGAATTTTCGGACGAAGCAGTATCGGGCACGAAGCGGAAACGAGAAGGGTTGGGCCGGTTGTTGACAGCGGCCGAGCGGGGAGTGTTTCGAGTTCTGTACTTTCACAGCTTGAGCCGGCTGGCCCGCGAAAGTGTTATCGGGATGCCGATCTTGAAGACGCTGGTCTATACCTACGGCGTGCGGATCATCAGCGTGTCCGAGGGAGTGGACTCGAACATGCTCGGTTGGGAGACGATCGCGACGTTTATTTGTTTGCATCACGAGCAGTTCATTCGCGACTTAGCCGCGAACGTCTTCAAGGGGCAGGAAGGAACTGTACTTTCGAACTTCTCTGTGGGTGATTACCGCTTTGGCTACGACTCGGTGCCATCGCCGAACGGGGAGATGGTTGGACGCGGCCGAAATGCCAAGCCGCGCATGGTCTATCGCATCCAACCGGAGCAAGCAGACGTTGTGAGGGACGTGTTCCACTGGTTCACAAAGAAGAAGGAAAATCTCGCCTGGATCGTGGGCGAACTCAATCGTCGGCGCGTGCCTAAGGACCACCGTGCGTCGACCCCGGATTGGGATCGGTCTTGCGTCATCCGGATGCTGCGATCGGAGAAGTATGTGGGGCTTTGGTGGTGGGGGCGAACCAAGACGAACCGTGACCCGACCACCGGGGACAAGTGGCAAGAGCCACGTTCAGAGGAGGAGACCGCCAAATGGCTGCGGCACTTCCCGGATCTCCGGATAATTGACGACGAGACCTTCTTCGAGGCACAGCGAATCCTGGATGAAAATAACGAGCGAGTGAAGGGGCACCGTGACAAAAAGGGGCGGCTGAATGGCTCGGCAAAGGGAGCGCGGCGAGGCCATTTGCTTTCGCAGTTAATCAAGTGCTTGGAGTGCGACAGCAAGTTTCAAGTTGGAGGTGCGCATGGAAAATACCTGTTCTGCCCCAAAGCGCGAAAAGGGACTTGCGGTTGTCGCACGACGCTCAATCGGTCCCGTGCGGAACGGATGATTCTGGAGGAGATCGGGCAGCGTGTTCTGGAGGATGAGGCATGGAGTCAAGCCGTTGTCGATGCTACCGTCGCGGCGTGGAACGACAGTCGACGGACTCGGCCCGATGAGACTCCGGGCCTGCGACAACAGATTCAACAAATTGAGCGCAAGATCGCCAAGCTGTTGGACCAGCTTGAGGAAGACGACGATCCCGCACCGGAGATTCGGGTGCGGCTGTCTCAACGCCGTCGCGAGAAGGAGATGGCCGAGCGACGGTTGAAGGAAATGGAGTCCGAGCCCAAGCCTCCAGCGGAACCACCGACGCCCGAATGCGTCCGCGGAGCGCTCTCCAAGCTCGCCGAATCTTTGAAGGGGGCTCCCAAATTGGCGCGGGAGGCGATCGGAGAGCTGCTGAATGGGGCGATCGTCGTTCGCGAAATCAAATCCACTGGTCAGCAGCGGAAAGTCCTTCAGGGGACGTTTTCATTGCCAGTGTCAAAAGCTGTGAAGGCGATTGCGGATTGGCACCGGGAGGAGAATGCCGACGGCTCAGAGCCTCAAGTCGGCGAAGCCGATGAAACCATCGTCATCGACTTTCGCGAGCAGACTCGTACCGACGAACAGGGCGACATGGCTTGGGAACTTTATCAGCAGGATGAACCGCACAACGAGATCGCCCGCCTCGTTGGTGTTGATAAAAGCCAGTTGACCAAAATCCTGCGCCAAGCCGCGAAGAGGCGTGGAGTTGAACTGGAAGACGGGCGTGCTCGACGAGCCCGCTTGAAACATGGCTACACGCGCACGCTATACGAGAAGCTGATTGAGCTGGCGATGGAATTGTGGAACCAGGGCTTACTGATCCACCAAATCGCCGAGTGTTTGCGGGTGGACTCTGCTACGGCCACGAAGTCCGTCAAGACCTGGCATGACCGAAACGGAGTGCCGATGCCGGATGGCCGAACGCGGCGGAGCTTTGTCGTCGGACGCTCCGGCAATAGGCTTTCAGAGAATTGGCTCATTGATTCGGAGGCGGGATGAAATCGCGAACGGTGCTTCTTCAGTGGATTGGCCACAGCGATCTGCGTGCGATGGCGGCCACGCTACCGAGCGTTAAGCAACGGCAATTGCTGGATCGCATTGGCGGCGACGCATCGCAGGCCGGCGACCTCGGCCCGACGAAGACTCTGTTGACCACGCAAGACTTCGATGAGGTGCGGCTGCTGAGCAACTATCCGCAGGAATGGAATCAGTGGTATCTGAAATGGCTCGACGTGAAGTCGGCGGTCGTCATTCCGGTCGAGTTGCTCAAGCCGACGGACTACGTGGCGATTTATCGCATCGCGGATGCGGAGCTGTCGAAGCTGCGTCAACGAGCGACTTGGAGCGACACTCAGCTTTGTTTGCACCTCAGTCCCGGCACTCCGGCGATGGCGGCCGTGTGGGTGTTGCTGGGCAAGACGCGCTATCCGGCCAAGTTCTTGGAGACGTTTGCGGGGAAGTCGTGGGTCACGGACATTCCGTTTGATCTGACGATTGACGTCCTGCCGGAACTCCTGCGAGACCCCGACAGCCACTTGCAACATTTGGCGGCGGAAGGCCCGCAGGACGTCGCGGGGGTTGAGGACATCGCCGGTGAGAGTCGCGTGCTTCGAGACGCCGTCGGCCGCGCGAAGCGAGCCGCTCTGCGAGGCGTTTCGATCCTGCTGCTCGGCGAGAGTGGCACGGGCAAAGAGATGTTCGCTCACGCCATTCACAAGGCGAGTCCGCGTCGAGACCGCCCCTTCGTGGCGATCAACTGCGCCGCGCTTTCAAAGACGCTGTTGGAATCGTCCGCCATTCGTGTTGATTTCTGCATCCCGTGAGCCGCAAGGCGCTAGCCGCGGGTTCTTTTCATCGACCCGCGGCTAGCGCCTTGCGGCTCACAAATTCGTTTTCAACACGGCCGACGGAGCCCCGTTGTTTTTGGATGAAGTCGGCGAATGCGATTTGGAGACCCAAGCGAAGCTGCTGCGAGTTCTGCAATCGCCCAGCGGAACCGGCTCCGGTTCGCGCTCTGGCCGGTCTCTCGACCGAGCCATCCGCCGAGTCGGCGATCATCGCGAGATTCCCGTCGACGTCCGCGTGATCGCCGCCTCCAATCGCGACCTCGACGAAAACCATCTCGGCCGGGACGTTTCGAGAAGACCTGTTCTATCGCCTCTCCGTCTTCTCGATCACCTTGCCGCCGCTGCGTGAGCGTCGCAGTGACATCCCCACATCACCGACTCCGCCGCGGCGGACTGACCCAGATCAATCGCCAATTCGAGCAAGGGGAACCCGGCGACACCCACAAATCCCTGTCTGCCTCCGCAACGGCATTTGTGAAACAGCAGCCTTGGCCCGGCAACGTCCGCCAGCTTTACAACGTCCTGTCGCAAGCCGCCGTGCTCGCGGACGGCGCGACATTGGGACGCGGAGACCTCGCCTCAGCACTCGGACAACTTCCCGCTGGTGGTGGCCCACACAACCGCAGGGGTCAGGTCGCCACTCCGTCCGGAGTCTCGGCAAATGCTCGTTGCTTGCCATGCGTTTCGAGCAGGTCGATGATCGCGGTAGGAAGTCACCGACCTGATTCCAATTTCCCTGGATTCCTGAAACCACTTTTCCCCGCCGAGTTCAACCATGCCAACTCCCCATCCAGCATCGGTCGAAGGCTCCTTTGAGTACATCGAAGCGAAGATACGCCGTGATGCCGAGGGGACGACATTCGGTGGCGACTTCGAGTGGCTGTGCCAGTGGTTCTTGGAAAACGCTCCCCGGTATCGAGGTCAGTTCGACAAGGTTTGGCTGTGGAAGGATTGGCCGGAGCGGTGGGGAACGGATGCGGGCATCGACATCGTCGCTCGCACGCGATCGGGCGAATTATGGGCCATTCAGGCCAAGGCGGATCATCCTGACCGAGCGATCTCCAAGCGAGAAATTGACTCGTTCTTGTCTGAGTCGAACCGTCCGCAGTTCGCCTATCGACTGCTGATGGCGACAACAGACGACATTGGACTCACGGCTCGCCGGACGCTTCACGGACAAGAGAAACCGGTGGGTCTTGTCCTGCGTGGTCATTTGCTGACGGAAGAAGTTCAGTGGCCGGTTCAGATTGGAGGAACCGCCGCGCGACTGCCTCGGTGGACGGCACGACCTCATCAAGCCACTGCGATTGAGGCTGTGGTCAATGGGTTTCGAGAGCATGACCGAGGCCGACTCATCATGGCCTGCGGCACGGGCAAGACGCTCACCGCACTTTGGATCGCCGAGCGGTTGCAGAGTTCGCTCACGCTGGTGCTGGTCCCGTCGCTCTCGCTGGTGCAGCAGAACCTTGCCGAGTGGGGCCGACATTCAATGCAGGACTTCGACATGCTCGTTGTCTGTTCGGACGAGTCGGTCGTGCAACGCAACGAAGACACGGCGCTTCAATCGACGGCCGACCTCGGAGTGAAGGTCACAACCAAGCCTGCGGAGATTCAGCAGTTCCTCGACCAGCCTCGGAAGCGACCGGCGGTCGTGTTCGCGACGTACCAGTCATCCGACCGAATCGCGACTGCATATCGGGAGGGCGAGGCTTCAACTTGGGAGGGCGAGGCTCCCGCCGAACCGCGCGGTGGTCTCATCACCAACAAAACCGGCTCGGCGGGAGCCTCGCCCTCCCGTCAACCGAAACCGTTCGATCTGGCAATCTGCGACGAAGCGCACCGTCTGGCCGGACACGCCGAGGGCTTGTTCGCGACCGTGCTGGATGGCAAGAAGATCAAGGCGTCCAAGCGGCTGTTCATGACCGCCACGCCGCGCTACTTCAAAGAGCACGTCAAGCGGCGCGCGGCGGAACTGGAATTTGAACTCGTCTCGATGGACGACGCGCACGTCTTCGGCCCCGAGTTCCACGTCCTCACGTTCCACGAAGCGATCAGCGCGAAACCGGAGCCGTTGCTGACCGATTATCAGGTCGTCGTGATCGGCGTCACCGACCGCGAAGCC
>CAMDPX010000337.1 GCA_945905295.1 Planctomyces sp. SH-PL62
TCAGAGGATATTTGAAATGCCTTGATCGCGTTATCAAGGGTGATAATTGTCCAATCATGTCTTCTTGCTCTTCTCGTTAAGGGGCAGTTGTGATCGGGCCATACAAGAGCATGAACGACGATCAACGATTCGCCCTCCACTTCGGCCCCTACCACGCGCCGCCGTTCCACGAAAGGAATGGGGCGACAAGCGTGAAGACAATCCCGCATCACGCAACCTGCGTTTGACCATCCGCGCCATATCGTCCGCCGACATGGGTTTGGTTGTGAGGCGTTTGGTCCGACGGATCGCGGTCCGGAACAACGGCGACGCCGGATCGGCAAGCCGCAGACCGCTCTGGTCCAAATACTCATTCAGCGAGAGTTGCAGGTCATGGCGCACGGGAATCTCCCGGACCTTGCCCCCTTTCTCGTGAAACCGCAGACAGAATTGGTCGCCGACCTCGTAGAAATCGCGCCGCCGCAACTTAGCGACCGCCCCGACGCGGGCGGCCGTGTAGATCAGAATGCCGATCACGGCGAAATCGCGGCGGCCAACATCGAGAGATACAGCACTGCTTTTCAGCAATCGCCTCGCATGTTCGACAGTAATCTCCGGCGTCTTGCCTTCGACGACTTGATACCGCTCGCTACGCACCGACAACGCCGGATTCAGGATCAGGACATGCCGCATGACAAACGCATCAAAGAACCGCCGCAGCGCCGCCAGGTGAAGTTTCCGAGTGGGCAAAGCCACCGGCAGAGAATCGAGAAATCGCCCCACGTCGGCCGGTGTCACGCGAACCAGTTCCAAGCCGCGTGCAACGCACCAGTCGGAGAACAGGCGAATGGAGTGCAGATACGCCTTCCGCGTAAAGGGATTGCGGATCTGTCCGTGAAAGAACTCCTCGAACGCGAATCGAGCCGCTCCGCCGGCCTCCCGAATCAGCGCAGGCAGTTCCGCTGGTTCAGTCGGTTCGACCGTTGCCGGCACAATGCTTTGGTCGGTCATCTTCCTCCATTGGCAAACCGAGCATTCGTTGGCTTCGCCATCCGACCGGTTGCCCGCTGGTATATTCGTCGGCCCCGCCCACCATTCCGCAGTTCCATCGGGCAAGTGCCCAGTTCGCCGAAACGCCGCATGGCTCAGTCGGCACCTGGCGGAATTCCGCGACCCGGCGAGTTTTTCGGCACTCCATCCATAGCGCCGGACAACGTCTTTTATCCAGCGTAAAGCACGCCATCAGATGGCAATGACAACCTTTCTTGATTTGAAGTTCGGACTGAGGGGCGGCACCAACCGGTCACGTAATGTTGAGGATGTCGTGGAACTGGCCCGGGTGATGAACAGGGTTCCGAGGGCAAGTATTGTGATCTTCTTGTATGACCTTGGCCTGAGCATTCAGCCTGTGGATCGTGGGCGAGATGACCGTTAGCTTGGTTCTTGTCGGAGTCGTCCGGGGCCACGCAAACGCGAACCGTGGCCCACCCTGTCCGTAACGAAGCAAGCGCCGAGATCGGAGCAATAGAATGCACGCACTCCCAGCGAGCTGCCTTCGCTTCAGGAGCCTGTCATGAACCAGAACACGAATCGGCGTAAATTCTTACGGCAATCGACGGAGGCTGCGGCGATCGTCGCTGCCGCGACGGCGCTCGGCGGAGTGCATCTCTTCGCCGATGAAAAGCTGGCGAAGGTTCGGTTGGGGATCATCGGTTGCGGCGGGATCATGACGCATCATGTCAAAGGGCTGGTCAGCCGGCGCGAAGCGGTGTCGATTGCGTGGCTGTGTGATGTTGATCCGGCGCAGATCGACAAGATGAATGCTCACGTCACACGCGAGTTTCAGGCGGCACCGCCGAAGCGGACCGCTCGCTTTGAAGACGTGATCGAGGACAAGGACGTCGACGCCGTCATCATCGCGACGCCGCATCACTGGCACGCACCGATCGCGCTGCGAGCCATGCAGGCGGGCAAGGATGTCTACATCGAGAAACCGATCTCGCACGTCTTCCACGAGGGTCCGCTGATCATCGCCGCCGCGAAGAAATACGGTCGCATTGTGCAGCAGGGAAGCCAGATGCGGAGCAGTCCGGTCACCGCCAAGGCCGGTCGGCTGCTCCAGGAAGGGATCATTGGCCAAGTGAAGGTGGCTCGCGCGTGGACGGCGGAAACTCGGACGGTCGAGAAGCCGCTGCCGGACGGGATGTCTCCGGCGGGAGTCGATTACGACCGCTGGCTCGGTCCCGCGCCGAAGCGACCGTTCAATCCGCATCGCTTTCATCAGACGTGGCGCATGTTCGCCGACTACGGCAACGGCGAAATCGGCGACGACGGGATTCACGATCTCGACATGGCCGCGTGGGGGCTCGGCATCGACACGCTGCCCAAGCAGATCACGGCTCGCGGTGGGCGGATGCTGCTCGACGGTCACGCCAGCGAGTACCCGGACAACATGAACGTGAGCTACGAGTTTCCCGACGGCCGACTGCTGATCTACGAAAACTATCCGTTCACGGCTTACGGCCTGCATGGCTTCGACAACGGCAATGTCTACTACGGCACCGAGGGCTACATGGTCTTCTCCCGCCGAGGAGCGTTCAGTGTGTTTCAAGGTCCTAAGGGAACACCGGGTCCGACCGAAGGGAAAGAGCTGCGCGGATTGCGCGGCTACGAGGAGCACATGGCCGAGTTCCTCAGCGCAGTGCGGAAGCGAACTCCGACCCGCGCGTCGGCCGAGGTCGCTCATCGCAGTTGCGCTTTGGTGCATCTGGCGGAGATCGCGTTTCGAACACGCGGCCGGCTCGACTTCGATCCGAAGACCGAGCGATTCACCGATTGCGACGAAGCCAATCAACTGCTGAGCAAGAAGTATCGTCCGCCGTTTGGCTTGCCGGATGTCGCTTGACGCGGCGATGACCGTTGAAACTCGCACAACCCGCCGGAGGCTCGGAGGACCACACGCAGACGGTGAGAAATTCGGTTCTGTATTGGTGCATCAAAGGCAGCCGATGTATGGTGGTGTCGGTAACAAACACTTGGAGAACTGCGAAATGCTCTCGATCCTTGGCGAACGACGCGCCGCGACCTGCGATGGATCCCGGCGCCAGTTTTTGAAGCTTGGCGGATTGGCGTTGGGCGGGCTGACGCTGCCGCAGATTCTACAGGCGGAAGAGGCGTCGCCGGTAACGCGCGGTAAGAAGCTGTCGCACAAGGCGGTCATCATGATCTACCTGTCCGGTGGCCCTTCGCATCAGGACATGTACGATTTGAAAATGGACGCCCCGATCGAAATTCGCGGATCGTTCCGGCCGATCAACACGAACGTGCCGGGGATCGACATCTGCGAACACATGCCCCGACTGGCCAAGATGATGGACAAGTTCGCCATCATTCGGTCGTTGTACGGTGGTCCGGATCAGCACGCGTCGGACATGTGTCTGAGCGGCTATCCGATCGGTCCGAAAGGGCGTCAGGACGATCATCCGTCGTTGGGTGCCTCTGTGGCGAAGATTCAGGGCGCGGTCGATCCGGCCGTCCCGCCGTTCGTCGGTCTGACGACGAAGACCGGGCATGCTCCTTATTCAAACCCTGGTTTGCCGGGATTCTTGGGACACGCTTACGCACCGTTTCAACCAGACAGCGACGGCATGGCCAACATGCGGCTCAACGGAGTCACGCTGGACCAGCTTCGGAATCGACAGTCGCTGCTGTCGAGCTTCGACAGTTTCCGCCGACGCGTTGACGCCAGCTCGAAACTGCAAGAGGTCGGTGCCTTCACGCAGAAAGCGTTCGATGTGCTGACGTCGAGCAAACTGGTCGATGCGATGGATCTCGAAAAGGAAGACCCCGCATTGCGGGATCGTTATGGCCGAGGTGCCTCGTCCCCGGCATTTGGTGAGGACGCGGGGCCGCACTGGATGGATCAGTTTCTGATGGCTCGGCGGTTGGTCGAAGTGGGAGTTCGTTGTGTCACGCTGTCATTCGGCAGTTGGGATCGTCACGGCGCGAACTTTGAACGGTTGCCCGAACAACTCGGCAAGCTCGACCAGGGAGTGACCGCGCTGGTGGAAGACTTGCACGCACGCGGACTCGATCAGGATGTCAGCGTCATTGCCTGGGGCGAGTTTGGTCGCACGCCGCGCATCAATCCGGGCGGAGGCCGTGACCATTGGCCGCAAGCGTCGTGTGCGTTGCTCGCCGGCGGCGGCATGCGCATGGGGCAGGTGATCGGCTCGACTAATCGTCTCGGAGAAGTCCCACAAGATCGTCCGATCCATTATCAAGACGTGTTTGCGACGCTCTACCGACAACTCGGCATCGACGTGAACACCGCCACCATCACCGATCCCAACGGCCGTCCGCAATACCTCCTCGATCGCCGCGAACCGGTTCGGGAGCTGGTTTGAAAAAGAGAACATGACACCGTATTCCACCTCGCAACCCCTCTCCCGCCGCCGGTTTCTGCACACCGGGTCGATGCTCAGCCTTGGGCTGGGGTTGTCGCAGGTGATGCGGTTGCGGGAAGCGTCGGCGAGTGATTCGACAGTCCCACGGGACGATACGGCGGTGATCCTGGTCTGGCTCACCGGCGGCTTGTCGCACATGGACACCTACGATTTGAAGCCCGAGGCACCGCTCGAATACCGGGGCGAGTTCGCGCCGATCCGCACGAATGTGTCAGGGATCGAGGTTGGCGAACTGCTCCCGCTGCACGCGAAGATCGCCGACAAGTTCTCGCTGATTCGCTCGGTCTCGCATGGATATGGCGATCATGATGGCGCTCACAAGCGGATCTTGACGGGCCGCATTCCGAAGTCGGCGGTCGGCTTCGTGAACGACGCGCCGTCGATCGGGTGCATCGTCAACAAAGTGCGCGAACATGCCCGGCCTGACATGCTCGCCTTCACGTCCGGGCAACGCTCTGACACGAACTCCGATTCGTATTCGCAAGGAGCCGGTTACCTCGGACGGTCGTATGAGCCGTTTCTGGTCGGTGATCCGAGTCTGGAGAAGTGGTCGGTCCCGAATCTCACCGTCGTCCCGGAAGTCGCGCCGAGGTTGGCTGATCGACGGGTGTTGCTGGCGGGGTTTGATCGCGTCCGGAGTGACATCGACGCCCTGGGTGCGATGGCGTCTGGCGACCACTTTCAGCAGAAGGCTTTTTCGCTGCTGACGAGCGAGAAGGCTCGAACAGCCTTTGATCTCTCACAGGAAGCGTCTGCGGTTCGCGATCGCTACGGGCGAAACGCCTATGGTCAACAGGCATTGCTGGCTCGCCGACTCGTCGAGGCCGGCACCAGCTTCGCCAATGTTGTGATGGAGCATCCGGGCATCCCCGGTCCGCGCGACTCGATCTACAACTGGGACTGCCACGCGGTGAACTGTCACGTCTTCAACGACGCTCGCTGGCGGTTCCCGCCGTTCGATCAAGCAGTCTCGGCTCTGATCGAAGACATCTACGCTCGCGGTCTTGATCGGAAAGTGCTGATCGTCGTGACGGGCGAATTCGGGCACACCCCGCGTATCAGTTACCAAACCGGAACCGGAACCGGCGTGATGCAACCCGGCCGCGACCACTGGCCCGGCGCGATGTCGATCCTCGTCTCCGGCGGCGGCCTGCGGATGGGACAGGTCGTCGGCTCCACGAATCGTCTGGGCGAAACGCCGCAGGATCGCCCCCTCTCGCCGAACGACCTTTGGGCCACGGTCTATCGACACTTGGGAATCGACACCGAGCACTCATTTCCCGACCACTCTGGCCGGCCGATGCCGATCCTGACGGACGGTGAACCGATTCGAGAATTGATTTAGAGGAGCGATCATGGAACCCAATCACGCCTTATCCCGCCGCCGACTGCTCCATGCGGGAGCCTCCGCATGGATGACGACCAGTGTCGCGCAACTCTTGCACGGCGGCGTCGCTCAGGCGGGCGAATCAAAGGCGGTCTCAAGCGATCTTCAGACGTCGTTTGGCCGAGCCAAGAGCGTCATCTATCTCTACATGAGCGGCGGTCCGTCGCAGTACGAGACGTTCGATCCCAAGCCCGATGCCCCGGCGGAGATACGCGGAGTCTTTTCTCCAATTTCGACGAGCGTTCCGGGAACCCAGTTTTGCGAACTGCTGCCGCGCACGGCCGCGATGGCCGATCGCTTGGCGATTGTCCGTTCCTTCTCCACGGACGATCCGAACCATGAGTCGGCCGGATACTGGATCAATACGGGTCACAAGTACGTCGGTCCAGACATGCGGGCGCTCGCTCCGACCGATTGGCCGACGATGGGCTCGATCATCAAGATGCTGAAACCGACGGAGCGCGGTCCGTTCAGTTCGGTGATGCTGCCCGAGGCGATCATCGCCAACCCCAACGTGTTCTTGCCGGGCCAGAACGCCGGTTTTCTCGGACGCCGCTGGGATCCGGAAATCCTCAAGTGCGATCCGTCGGCGGCTGACTTCCACATCGAAAGCCTGACATTGCCGGAGCAGGTCACGGTCTCGCGCCTGGAGTCGCGCGGCACCCTGCTCGCCGAGTTGAATGGCGCAGGTCAGGTACGCACGCCGGTGACGACTGACTATGAGCGGCTGGGCCGGGAAGCGCTCGGCGTGCTGGTCTCGGGCACCGCGCAGGGAGCGTTCGCCATCGAAAAAGAACCGGCGAAACTGCGGGACCGCTATGGACGCGGCAAGTGGGCGCAGTCGGTCCTGCTGGCGCGGCGACTGGTCGAGGCGGGGGTGCGGATGGTGTTCGTAAATTGGCCGCGGGAGTCGGGCGACCTGAGCGCTCCCAACCCGCTCTGGGACACGCACGCTAACAATAATACCCGGATGAAAGACGTCCTGTGCCCGCAGTTCGATCAGGGTTTCACGGCGCTGATCGAGGATCTCGAAACGCGCGGGCTGCTCGACGAGACGCTCGTCGTGGCCGTGGGCGAAATGGGGCGTACGCCGAAGTTCAACGGCAGCGGCGGCCGCGATCACTGGGGGAACGTCTTCAGTTTCGCTCTGGCCGGGGCCGGGATTCGCGCGGGTCAGGTGTATGGAGCCAGCGACCGCAACGGCGCTTACCCGGCGCGCGATCGCGTCACTCCACCGCAACTGACCGCGACGATCCTGCACTTGCTGGGCGTCAACCACGAAGCGACGTTCCCCGACCGCACCGGGCGTCCGCTGCGCGTCGTAGAAGGCGAACCGATCGCCGGGTTAATTTGAGAAATGAAGGGCTCGATCAACATGCAACGACGCCAGTATCAAGCTGAATGGACGCGCCGCGACTGCCTGCGGCTAGGAGTCGGCGCGGCGCTCACCGGGTTGAGCGGTTGGCCGGCCAGCGCGGAGGACAGCGCACCGACCAAACCGAAATCGGTCGCGGCGGTCGTCACGGTTTACGGTCGCAACTCGCACGCGGATGTGCTGCTGACCAAGATCCTCGAAGGCTGGCAGCACGACGGCGGGCCGGGCCCTGCGCTCAAGCTGGCGTCGATCTACATCGATCAACCCGACAGCAGCGAGTTTGGGCGGAAGCTCTGCGAGAAACACGGCGTTCCTCGCTTTGACTCCATCGAGCAAGCGGTCACGGTCGGCGGCAAGTCGATCCCCGTCGATGGCGTGCTGAGCATCGGCGAGCACGGCAACTATCCGGTCAACGAACGCGGACAGCAGCTCTATCCCCGCAAGCGGTTCTTTCAAGAGATCACCGATACTTTTCGCAAGTTCGGCCGAGTCGTTCCGGTCTTCAACGACAAGCACATCAGCACCGTCTGGGAAGACGCCAAGTGGATGTATGACCGCGCAGTCGAAA
>CAMDPX010000338.1 GCA_945905295.1 Planctomyces sp. SH-PL62
AGAGCAACGGGGTCGGGAGTCTTTTTCTGGCCGCCGCGTGTTTTTGAAGCGTCCGGAGTCTGTTCGGCGGCGGCCAGAAAAAGACTCCCGACCCCTTTGAGTTCAATTCGCCAGTCGTTTCGGATTCATCGTCGGCCGCACGATGCTGACCGACTTCGTGGATTGCGGATCAATGGCCGGCCGGACTTCGATGTCCCAATGAGTGGCTCCGGAGGCGAGTTCGGCGCGAGTGACAGTGCCGTAAAACAACGGAGTCTCGAATCCACCGGGCGTCTCCAGTGAAAAGACTTCGTCCCCTTCGCTGACAGGATCGGTCGCACGAATTCTGTTGAGCGAGCAAGCAGCCTTCCCGTCGCCGGTGATGATCCCTTCCGCGCCAAACACCAAGCCATCGGCAGTGACTCGCGCGAGACGTGCTCGGCCGCGAAAGCGTTTGTCGGTGAGCGGCACCCAAGTGCTCGACCAGTGCCCGACGTGTTGCAGCTTGCCGATCACGCAGCTTCCCGCGAACACCGGCAAGTCGGAGGAGAGGCCGATGTCCGCGCCCTGATCCAGGAGCTTGGCGTTGGCATCGAGCACCAGCGACGCTTCCACAACCCCATGCGTCTGTCCGCGGTCGAGCAGCCTGCCGGATCGCCACGAGGCGGCCAGTTCGTCACCGAGCACGTTCGCCTCGACGACCTGCGGCACAATCAGCGGCGGCGGATCGAGAGGCTTGCGAGCATCATCGTGCCGTTGCAGCGCGAGCAGCTTTTTGTCACGGGTCCGCTGATGAGCGAGGCGTTCGCGGCGTAGCTGTTTTTGCGAATCAGAAATTTGAAATTTGAGATCTGAGATTTGAGATTGCAGTTCCTGCTCGTCATCACCGACGAATCGTTGTCTGATTTGTCGAGCGGCCAACTGCTGCGTTGAATCGGCCAGTTGCACTCCGGGCTGAAAGCCGTCGCGAACGACAGCTCGCAGCCAGTTCACGACGTTCGGCGGCGCGAAGCCCAGCCCGATCGCGGTCAGCAGGCAGAGAGTGGTGATGAGTTTCGTCATGGGATCAGAAAGGGGTCGGGAGTCTTTTTCAGGCCGCCGCTCTTTCGAGGTTCGGACGTCGTTCGATCATGCGGCGGCCTGAAAAAGACTCCCGCCCCCGTAACGGTGATGATTCAAAAATCCTTCGCGCCGTCATCCAGGCTCGTGCGCCATTGCGACAGGTGATCGAGACAGATCGCCGTGCCGCGAGCCACCGTGGTCAGCGGATCGTCGGCAACGCGGACAGGGATGCCGAGCTGCTCATTCATCAGTTGATCGAGACCGCGCAACAACGCTCCGCCACCAGTCAGGACAAGGCCATGATCGACAATGTCGCCGACGAGCTCCGGTTTGCATTGTTCGATGCAGTGCTTGACGCAGTTGAGAATCGCGGTGACTGGCTCACGCAGGGCTTCACGGATTTCTTCGCTAGTGACGACCGCCTTGCGTGGGATCCCGCAGATCGTGTCGAGGCCGCGGACTTCCATCGTCAGTTCTTGTTCGAGCGGGTACGCGCTGCCGATTTGGAGTTTGATTTTCTCGGCGGTCGGCGTGCCGATCCGCAGCGAGAAGCGTTGCTTGAGATATTCCACGATCGCCTCGTCGAGTTCATCGCCGGCGACTCGCACCGACTGCGAGACAACGATCTCGCCGAGACTGAAGATCGCGACATCGCTGGTGCCACCGCCGATGTCGCAGACCATGCTGGCGATCGGTTCGGAGATCGGCAGTCCGGCTCCGATGCCGGCGGCTTTGGATTCTTCGATGAGATACACGCGGCCGGCACCGGCTCGTTCGGCAGAGTTGAAGACGGCTCGCTTCTCGACGGGAGTAATGCCGCCGGGGACCGCGATGATGACTCGCGGCTTCAGGCCCCGCATCTGCCGCGACGCTTTCTGAATGAAGTACCGCAGCATCGCCTCGCACAGTTCGAAGTCGGTGATGACTCCGTCCTGCAACGGACGGATGGCGGTGATCGAATCGGGCGTGCGGCCGAGCATCTGCTTGGCCAGCTTGCCAACCGCGGTCCCTTTGCCGAGCACTCGCCGAGTTCCCTTTTCGAGAGCGACGACCGAAGGCTCGTTGAGCACGATGCCCTCGCCCTGAACCGACACGAGCGTATTCGCCGTGCCCAGGTCGATGGCCAAGTCGGGACAGAGTAATCGGCGCAAACGATGAAACATGGGTCTTCCATGACCGCCAAGACGAAAACTCTCTGACGATCCAACGCCAGAATTCGGGGGGCTTGTAGTCGGGATCGGAAGAACCGGACAAGACGCCTTTTCCTCGGGTAACGGGTGGCGATTTCGCCTCACAGAACCGCGATCCGCAGAAGCCTTCCGCAATCCGAGCCGTAAATCCGCGAACCATTTGACTCGCTCAGGAAGTGTCGCAGGCTTGCGACCGAGCCTTTCACGCGGTGAGCCAAACGGTCAGTCCGAGATGCACCACATCAACCCGTCCACATCGAATCGAGCATGTCATGAGTCGTTGGAAGCAGTTCCTAACCGCAGACGATGGCCCAACCATGGTCGAATACGCGCTGTTGCTGGGACTGATCGTCTTGGTCTCCGTGACCACGCTGGGAGGATTTGGGACGGGGATGCACAACATCTACGTCATCATTAGCGGCGCTCTGCCCTAGTACCACAGTTCAAAATTAACCTTCCACCAGAACCATCGCTGGCTGCCTGCTGATCAAAACGTGAATTTCAGGCCGATGACAGTTCAATTGCGATCTGTGGCACTAGCCGGAATTCTTTATCGAGCGAACGCGGCGGCCATTGATACAAACCCCACCGAGCTTGCCTCATTGGTCTCTGCTCAACTCGAAAATATCGGCAATTGCGTCCTCTCTGCGCTCTTCGCTTCTCTGCGGTAAAAACGAGAGAAACTTCTCTTGTTACCGCGGAGAAGCGAAGAGCGCAGAGGTAAGGCGGGCACGTTTTCATGGGGTTCGCAAAATGGTGTAGAGACCAATGAGGCAAGCTCGGTCGGGTTGGCGGCATCCTCGACTTGACGATCGCGAATAAAACCCATTGACCCATTTTTCGCGGCTGGCCTATAACCCGCCGCCTCAAATCGGCCGGGGGAGTTCGGCTGATCGTCTTGTCCACAGACGCCGCACATGGCGGCAGGGATGCGAAGCCATGACAGGTCCGAATCGTTCTTCATCGACACTACCGTGGATCGTCGCCGGAACCGGAGCCGCGGTGCTCGGAGCCGCGATCATTTTCCAAGCTTGGCGTGCTCAGCCTGGCTCTGCTGCCGAAGAACCCGGCGCTCGTGCCAGTACGAAGCCCAGCACCTCCGGAAAATCGTCGCTCAAGGATACGGGAACACCGGCGGCCAACGCACAGGCGGCTCGGACGAGTGACGACGGCGCACGAATCAGCCGCAACGGCAAGTCGGCGACCATTTCGATGCGCGAAGTCGAAGCCGAATGCGTCCGCCGACTCGGCAAAGAAGTTCTCGACAACATGATCAACCGCGCGACGATTCAGCTCGCCTGTCAGGAACGAAACATCGTCGTGACCAAGGCCGAGGTCGAAAAAGAAATCGTCCGCATCGCCTCCGAATTCAAAATCCCGCTGGAGCAGTACCTGCAAATGCTGCAAGCCGAGCGCGGCATCAACCCAGACCAGTATCGCAACGATGTGATTTGGCCGATGCTCGCTCTGCGAAAGCTGGCCGGCGACGAAATCCAAGTCACCAGCGCGGAAATCAAAAAGTCCTTCGAGCGCGAATACGGCCCGCGCGTGAAAGTTCGCATGATCCTGTGCGACAACCAGCGGCGTGCTCAGACCGCCTGGCAAAAAGCCAAGGAAGACCCGGAGAACTTTGAAAAGTACGTCCAAGAATTTTCGATTGATCAAGCCAGCAAGTCTCTCGACGGCACCATCCCGCCGATCCCACGTCACTCCGGCAGCCCAAATATCGAAGCGACGGCGTTCAAGCTGAAGCCCGGCGAAGTCTCCGCGATCGTCCAACTCGACAACGCCGCGCAGCGATACGTCATTCTGAAATGCGAAGGCCACACCGATCCGGTCGTTCGCGAACTCGACAAGCAAGTGCAGGCGGAACTCGAAGACCAGATCAAACGCGAAAAGGTCCAGGAACAAGTCGCACTTGTGTTCGACAGTCTCAAGAAGGAGACCCGTGTCGACAACTTCTTCGTCGGCACGTCCACCGGCGGCATGAAGCCGTCGAACGTCTCTCGCTCCGATGCCGCGAAACCGATCAGCACCCGTTCGATTCCGAAGTCCGCTCCGGACGATGAAGCCAACAACCCGATTCGTCCCGCCAGCGCAAAGGGTACGGCTTCGAAAGTCGTGAAGCCCGCCGTCGCCAGCAGCGATGATGACCTCGACACGGCACTGCCAGCGAATCGCACGCCCTCGAAACGGCCGACGAATTCCACGAAGTAATCACTCCGAGTTTTATCACCACCCATGTCTTCTTTGTCGCCCACGAACTTCTCATCGGTCAGCGGGTTAGTAGAATCCGCCCGCTGCCTGAGTGCCGCGGAAGCGCATCCACCGGCTGCTGAGCTAATTCCCTCGCCTCATTTTGCGCTCCCTGCCATTATGCGAAGTGAAACCGAATCGTCGTTCTCCGATGAGCCGTTCAAGATCCCGGTCGCTGACCGAGTGAAACGGTTGCCGCCGTACATGTTCGGCAAGATCAACAAGCTCAAGCACAAGAAGCGGCAAGACGGCATCGACGTCATTGACCTCGGCATGGGCAACCCGACCGATCCGCCCGAGCAATTCGTCGTCGACAAGATGATCGAATCGCTCGCCGACTCGCGCAACCACCGCTACTCCGTCAGCAATGGCGTCGAGAATTTGCGGCGGGAAGTCGCCAAACGCTATGACCGCAAATACGGCGTGCAGCTCAATCCGCAGTCGGAAGTCATCGCCTGCATCGGCTCCAAAGAGGGCTTCAGCCACATGTGCCTGGCCCTGATGGGACCGGGCGACACTGCCATCGTTCCGGCTCCGACGTTCCCAATTCACTCGTATGCCGTGATGCTCGCTTCCGGAAACGTCATCGCACTCGACGTTCGCAATCCGGAAGAGTTTCTCTCGAACATCGCCTACACCTGCGAGCATCTCTTCCCGAAGCCGAAGCTGGTGATCGTCAACTTCCCGCACAACCCGTCGGGCACCTGCATCGAACAAGACTTCTATGTGGACCTCGTGGCATTGGCGAAGAAGTACCAGTTCCTCGTCATCAGCGACTTCGCTTACGCCGACATCTGTTACGACGGTTATCAAGCCCCCAGCTTTCTGGCGACTCCCGGAGCCATCGACATCGGCGTCGAACTGACAACGATGAGCAAAGGCTACAGCATGGCCGGCTGGCGCATCGGCTTCTGCTGCGGCAACTCCGAGATGGTCCGCGCCCTGGGCACGATCAAAGGCTATTACGACTACGGCATCTTCCAAGCGATCCAAATCTCCGCGATCGTCGCGATGCGTCACGGCGACGAAGCCATCGAACGACTCTGCGTGGAATACCAACACCGCCGCGATTCGCTGGTGGACGGTCTCAACCGCCAAGGCTGGGACATCGAATCTCCGAAAGCCGGTATGTTCGTGTGGGCCAAAATTCCCGAACCTTGGTCCGAGATGGGTTCAATCCCATTCGCAATGAAACTGCTGAACGAAGCAGGAGTCGCGGTCAGCCCCGGCCTCGGCTTCGGCCCCGAAGGCGAAGGGTTTTTGCGATTGGCCGTCGTCGAAAACGCACAACGCCTTCGCCAAGCTGTCCGTGAAATCGGCCGCTGCCTCAAGCCAGAATCGATCACTGTTTGATCGTCGTCGGTGAACCGGAGAAAGGCTTGCATCACCTGACTTCATCCGGTACACACCCCGCCTCATTCACGGACGCCGCGTCCGTGAGTTTTCCTCGATAGCTCAATCGGTAGAGCGAGCGGCTGTTAACCGCTAGGTTCTAGGTTCGAGTCCTAGTCGAGGAGCTTTCTCCAAACGGGACCAGCCGTCAGGCTTGGTCCCGTTTGCATTTCTACTCTGGCAACATTGCCGAAATGGAATTGCGCCTGAAACTGGTCCTTTCCGAATCACGAAGACGAGTGCCTCCACGAGCGTGGTTTCACGGACGCGGTTTGGTCGGGCCGTCCACAGCATTTTTGAGCTTCTTCCCGCTGCCGCAGGGACATACCTCTCTGCCGTGCTGGCGATGATTGCATTGCCGCCGTTGTCAGATGCTGAGAAGGCGGATGCGGTGCAGCGGTTGATGGCGGAGCAAGCTGGCTCGCCGGAGAAGAGCCACGGGGGAGTTACGCCGTTCGCTGATCCTGAGAAAAATCGGAGCGACCAACGCGACGACAGGCTTCTGCAACGGGCGGGCGGGAGTCAAACTCCCGGCCAAACTCGGTTGTCGGCTGCCTGACAAAACCAGCAGCGACGTGAACGCGGTCTCCGATCGCGTTCCGGTCCTTGAGGTTTCCGGCATCCGTTTCAACAATGCCCCGTGATTTTCGATGGAAACTGTCCGCTGTGGCGGATGATTCCATCGAAAATCAAAGTTCGGCAATCGAAAATCCTTTGCCGTTCGCTAAACGAAGGAGAAGTGTCTGGTGTCTTCGGGACCAATATCGCAGGACCGTCCGCGAGGCATGATCGGCGAAAGTCCGGCCATGCGAGAGGTTTATGCACTGACGCGCCGCGTCGCCGCGTCTTCCGCCACCGTGCTGCTGACGGGAGAAACCGGGACCGGCAAGGAACTGGTCGCCCGCGCCGTCCACGAACTCAGTCCGCGAGCCAGCGGCCCATTCGTCCGCGTGAATTGCGGCGCGCTGAGTGAATCGCTGCTGGAAAGCGAACTCTTCGGGCATGTGAAAGGAGCCTTCACCAACGCCTTCGAGAACCGCACCGGCCGCTTCGAGGCCGCTCATGGCGGCACCATTTTTCTGGACGAAGTCAATTCGATGACCCAGACGCTGCAGGTCAAGCTGCTGCGTGTGCTGCAAGAACACGAGTTCGAGCGTGTCGGCGACAGCCGCACGATTCACGTCGATTGCCGCATCGTCGGTGCCACCAACCGCGACCTGCTGCAAGAAATCGACAAAGAGAAATTCCGCGAAGACCTCTATTACCGCCTCAACGTCGTGTCGATCTACCTGCCGGCGCTGCGCGAGCGCACCGCAGACGTCCCGCTGCTGATTGATTACTTCGTCGAAGACTACGCCGAAGAAAACAACCGCCCCGTTCCGAAGGTCTCGGCCGAGTTTGTCGGCTTCCTGCAACGCTACTCCTGGCCGGGCAACGTGCGCGAACTGCAAAACTACATCGAGCGAGCGATCGTCCTGGCTCCCGGCGATACGCTGACCGCCGACCTGCTGCCGTCGCACGTGCGCGGCCTGGCTCAAGTCCGCATGGGCCGCCCGCATGCCAGCGATTTGCAAAAGATGGCCACCGAACTCGTCTCCACCAGCATCGTGCAAGCTGGCTCCGATGCCGTTGATCTCCACGAACGAGCGGTCGCGCTTGTCGAACGTGAAGTCATTCTGCAAGTGCTTCGCTCCTGCCAAGGGACGCAGACGAAAACCGCCGAGCGGCTCGGCATCAACCGCAACACGCTGCACAAGAAAATTAGCGACTACAAATTGGAGTCGGAGGCACGCTGATCGAGCCATTCATTAGGCGAGCGGGGCGGCGTCAGCCCCCCGGTGCATTCAGCCGCAAGACCGGACAAAACCGGGGGGCTGACGCCGCCCCGCTCGCC
>CAMDPX010000339.1 GCA_945905295.1 Planctomyces sp. SH-PL62
ATCTGCACCGCCTCTTGCTTGAACTCCTCCGTAAACCGACGACGAATTCGACGTGACTTCAACTTCTTCTTCACAGACATCGGACAGCCTCCTTTTGGCTGCCGAAAATAGTGACTCACACTGTCCGTGAAACACCGAGCACCTCACTCTGACTCACCGGGGGGCTGACGCCACCCCGCTCGCCTGGCCGCCCAAAGATCGAGGAATTGATGAGCATTGCAACGACACACGAGCCGCAGAACCAAAGCGGTGCTGACACATCGCACTCCAAAGGGTGGCTTCGCGCCTTCGATGGGCCGCTCACGCGAGACTTGTTGCTGTCGCCGGGCGGCTTCGGTCTGGGGCGAGTGCCGTCCAAGGACAAGCCCGATGCGACGACGACGTCCGTCTGTGGCTACTGCTCGACCGGATGCAGCCTCAACCTGCATTTGAAAGATGGCGAGGCGATCTCGCTGTCGCCGAACACGAACTATCCGGTGAACCTCGGCATGGCCTGCCCGAAAGGTTGGGAGGCGCTCACGGTGCTCGACGCGCCGGATCGAGCGACGACGCCGTTGCTGCGCGATGCGGCCGGCAAGCTCCAGCCGGTCGATTGGGATACGGCCCTGAAGACGTTCGTCGCGCGGATGCAGGGGATTCAATCGCGGCACGGACCGGAATCGGTGGCGTTCATCAGCACCGGTCAGATGCCGACCGAAGAGATGGCGCTGCTGGGAGCGCTGGCGAAGTTCGGCATGGGGATCAAGCACGGCGACGGGAACACTCGGCAGTGCATGGCGACGGCCGTCGTCGCGTACAAGCAGTCGTTCGGGTTCGACGCTCCGCCGTACACCTACGGCGACTTCGAGGAATCCGACACGATCATCCTCGTCGGCAGCAATCTGTGTCTCGCGCATCCCATCATGTGGGAGCGGGTGATGCGGAACAAAAACAAGCCGGAGATCATCGTCGTTGATCCGCGCCGCACCGAAACCGCGATGGCCGCGACGCTGCACCTGCCGCTGGCTCCCAAGTCGGACATGGATCTCTTCTACGGCATCGCTCGGATCTTGATCGAGCGCGGCTGGATCGACCGCGAGTTCATCGACGCGCACACGAACGGCTTCGCCGAGTTCGCTGAGTTCGTTCAATCGTTCACGCTCGACCGCGTCGTCACAGCGACGGGCCTGTCGGCCGAAACGATCGAGCGATTCGCGACGCTGATTCACGCCGGCAAGCGCGTGTCGTTCTGGTGGACGATGGGTGTCAATCAGAGCTATCAGGGAGTCCGCACAGCTCAGTCGCTGATCAATCTCGCGCTGATGACCGGCAACATCGGCAAACCGGGAACGGGAGCGAACTCGATCACCGGCCAGTGCAACGCGATGGGCTCGCGATTGTTTTCCAACACGACGGGATTGCTCGGCGGACACGATTTCGCGAAAGCTGATCATCGCGCGAAGGTGGCCGGAATTCTCGGCATTGAAGAGACTCGCATTCCGCATGAGGCGTCGTGGGCCTATCACGAAATCCTCGAAGGGGTGCTCAAAGGGAAAATCCACGGCTTGTGGATCATCTGCACAAACCCAGCTCACTCGTGGATCAATCAGCGGTTGTGTCATGACATCCTTGATCGCGTCGAGTTCCTGGTCGTGCAAGACATGTATCACTCGACGGAGACGGCTCAGCGAGCACACCTCGTACTGCCGGCCGCCGGCTGGGGCGAGAAAGACGGCACGTTCATCAACAGCGAACGTCGCTTCGGAGTCCTCAAGAAAGTGCGGCGTGCTCCGGGACAAGCCTTGTCCGACTTCTCAATCTTCCGGTTGATCGCCGACGCCTGGGGCTGCGGCAAGATGTTCGATCGCTGGGATTCGCCGGAAGCAGCGTTTCAGATTCTAAAGCAACTCACCGCCGGCCAACCGTGTGACATCACAGGGATCGAAGACTATCGGATGATCGAAGAGTCGGGAGGGATTCAATGGCCGTTGCCGGCTGCGGGAGATCGAGAGCATTCGGAAAAAGGATTACGGCTATCGGCTGTCGGCCAACGGCCATCGGCCGGACAGGAGCGCCGCTTGTTTGAGGATGGTCGCTTCTATCACCCTGATGGACGCGCGAAGTTCTTGTTCGAGGCTCCGCGGCCGATGCCCGAACCGGCATCCGCGAAGTATCCGTTCGTGTTGTTGACTGGTCGCGGTTCGGCGTCGCAGTGGCACACACAGACTCGCACTTCAAAATCCGAGGTCTTGCGGAAGCTCTATCCGCAGCACTTGTATGTGGAGATCAACCCGACTGACGCGCGGTCGTTGGGAATTCGTCCAAATGACACGGTGTCGGTCGAGTCTCAGCGCGGTCGAGTGGTCGCTCAGGCGTTCCTGACGCCGAGCGTCCTGATCGGGCAGGTCTACATCCCGATGCACGAGGCCAATGCCAATCAATTGACCGATGCGGTCTTCGATCCATACTCGAAGCAGCCGAACTACAAATCGTGCGCGGTGCGAGTGACGCGGATCGGGGCCTAGGCTCTGTCCCGCAAATCGTAGGTCAGGTCTTTCTAGCCTGACCTGAACGCGCGAAACGGCGTCGATTCACCATCGGGTCAGCCTGGAAAGGCTGACCTACGAATTGCCTAGACCTGGCCGACGCTGCTAGCGTCGGGACGGACGCTGGCAGCGTCCGCCACGGGCGCAAAACGAAACCGGCCGAGGTTTCACCTCGGCCGGTTTGTGTCTTTTGTCTCTCGTCAGATTACCAACGAAGGCTTAGTTGTCGTAATCCACTTCGACGTAGCCCTTCTTGCTGCGAACTTCGACGGCGTATTTGCCGAAGTCCCACTTCGTATGCTTCCCATCCTTGCTGCATGTGACTTTGGGCGGGCAGCACTGATCCGGCACGCAAATCTGCACGTTGACGCAGGGAGCCTTGCAGCACGGATTGCACGGGTCCGGCTTCCAGCAGGGATCAACGATTTGGACGACCATCGGCTTGGCGCAGCAAGCGATGTGGTCGAGATCCTTGTACTTCACACAGTGATACAGCCCACCCGCATCAGCGACCGCCGCGTGGGCGTGCATCGGTTCCGGCGTCGGGGCCGGAGGTTGTTTGGCTTCGCTCACCACTGCCGACATCGCCAGGACGCCAGCCACCATCAGACTCAACAGCTTCTTCATGTTCTCGCTCCTTGTTTTGTTCTTTGGACACCCAGTCCCGGCTAACGGTACTGCGACGTCAGCCACTGACAACATACCTCACCCGCTGCAGGGAGAGTTGCCCGGAGAACCTATTTTGTTGGGAACTCTGCGGGCTATCACGAGCATGCCGATTCCATCCGGCAAACCACGGTCGAATCATGAAGACCACTCGCAATCGACGCAAGCAACTCACAGGAACAGTTTGCCCAGATTAGCCAGTCTCACTCTGTGGCGATTCGACATCATCGACCGCCTGCGGTCGCCACTTCGTCTCGATTTGATTCACGGGTTCGGCGGTACGAGGGGATCCAAGTTGATTTTCACCAGCGGAGCACCTCCGTGAATGATCGGAAGTCATGGTTGGCGGACGCGCTGACACAAGTTACCCTCCGTGCTATGAGCAAAAAACAACACGAAGCTCCGGCCGATGACTGGGCCGGGCTGGCCCAAAACCTGTTTGGTATCGATCTGGATAAGTCCAGCGGCGATGACGACCTACTCGACAAAGACATGTTCAAGGTCGAGATCCCTCCGCCAGTGGAACCAGCGGCTCCAAAGATTTCCGACGAGTTGGTGACCTTCACAGAGGCCGAGCCTGTGAATACTGCGGAAACCCCGGCACCGACGCCGGTCGCAGCTCCGAAAGTCGCCGTCACAAAGCCAAAGCCGACGGCATCCAGCAAACCGGTTGTCGCGAAAACGGTCGCCGAGGACGACCCGTTTGGTGCTGGCATCCTCGACGAAGAAGAGAGCGTTGCGGCGACCTCCGAGGCCGAAAGTTCCGACGAGGGACTCACGCTGCCGGAGGACTTCGATGACGAAGGTCTGACGCTGGCGTCCGATTTTGATGATGGGCTGACGTTGCCTCCAGACCATGAAGACGACGGCCTGACGATGGCCGCGGACGACGAAGGCGAAGACGAAGACGAAGACGATGATGACGATGACGATCTGACATTCTCTTCCGAGAACGTTGCGTCGAATGAAGCAGGTTTCGACAGCGATGACGACTCCGAAGACGCGCCGGCTGAAGGAAGCGATTCCAAGCAAGCGGTTCGTTCTGAAAGTCCTCGCAAACGAAATCCGCGTCGCACGCGAGAAGACGCCTATTGGGACATGCTCGAAAACTGGGAGTGGGAAGAGATCCCGGAGAGCGATTCGCCACGAGGCGAAGGTGCGCGATCGCCATCCCGTGGCGGCAACCGAGATCGCGGTGGCCGAGGTGGAGATCGCGGCGGACGGGGCGGGGACCGTGGCGGACGTGGCGGTGGCGGTCGGAGTGGCGGGGATCGCGGTGGACGGGACGAACGGCCTCGCACGGCCGAGCCGGCACGTTCGGAAGAGCGTCCGCGCCGTGACGAACCTCGGCCTGCTACGGCAGCCCCCACGACTCCTCGCAGTGAATCGGGGGCTCCGGCTTCTCGGCCGCGACGTGACGACCGCCCGCGCGATGATCGTGGCCCGCGAACTGAACGCAGACCTGATCGTGACGCGCGCCGTGACGAGCCGCGACCAGCCGTTGCGAGTCAATCGCCGGCTCCAACAAATGTTTCCGATGATTTTGGTTCGGGTATCTTTGAAGAACAATCGCCGCCCCCACGGACATCTTCCGTTCCGAAACCGTCAACTCCGGCGGCTCTTCCGCCACGCGAGGAAGCGGTCGCACAAAGCACACAAGCCGCTGATGCGGTGTTGCGCGATTCAAATCGTGCGACCGGGCAATCCGTCGGTGACGAATTGGTCTGGCCCGATGACAATGACAATTCCGATGTGCGGCCGGCAGCGATGGAAAGTGTGGTTGAGACCTCCGGCCTCCCAGCGGCTGACGTCGCTGGCGAGTCCGATCGAATGGTCTCTGCGTCCGACGTCGAACCGCTGGATGAATCAGAACAGCGGTCACGGCGTCCTCGCCGACGCCGTCGTCGTGGTGGTGGTCCCAATTCCGAAAGGACTGCTCCGCCGGATGGCAACGAAGGCACAACGTTTGATTTGAGCGAAGCTCTGTCGAGTGACAGCGAGACTCCCGATTTCATTCCATCCGCAATCGGAGAAGACTCGGCTGTCAGCGCTGAGCCAGCAGGAGACGCGACCGGCGAAGGTCCGTCGTCCCAACGTCGTGGTAGCCGTCGCCGTCGCCGCCGCCGTCCCGGTGAGAACGCTCCGACGGATGCGGCTCCCAACACGAATTCCGAGGTCCATGCGGAGAGCGAGATCACGGGGCCGACCGAGATTTATGAAGACGACGAACCCGTCTTGAAGCCCATCGCCTACTCCAACGTTCCGTCTTGGGAAGAGGCTCTCCGCTACTTGCTGGAACCGCATCTGGTGGGCCGCAATCTGGGGCCTGACGATGGGGACGAAGGTTTGGCCAGCGACCCACGCGGATCAGGCGGCGCGGAACCGATTTCGGCACCGCCTCCTCCGCAGCAGCGTCGTCGTCGTGGTGGCGGCGGCGGTGGTCGCGGACGGCGACCGTAACGTTGGGATGGCAAGCTCAATGGCACTCGCATTGATGAGTGCGATGATGAGCCGGAACGCGCTTGCGTCCGGTTTGTCGTTAGCTCTCGTGTCCGAACCGGACGCTAGCGCGTTCCGGCTGATCAAAGTCATCGGCCAAGCGTCGTTTAGCCGCTCGCTCATACACAAAGCCGGATGCGATGTAGGCGATCCAGAACAGTCCGCTCGCCGCCGCGAAGCTGAGTCGCGCCCATGTCGGTAAATGGCTCTGTCGCAAATAGCTTTCGATGAGAGCCGCGAAGATCAGCATCACCCCGGCACCACCCGCCGTGCGGCCGACTTCCGGAGCCGTCCGTTTCAACGCTTCGCCGCGCGTCCGTTCCCCGGGACTGATGACGGCCCAGCCAAGCTGCAAGCCGATTCCGCCACACAACAGGATCGCGCCGAGTTCCGTCACTCCGTGTGGCAGAATCCAGGCCCACATTTCGGAGTCGATCCCCGCCTGATGATGCACCGCCACGAACGCACCCATGATCATGCCGTTGTAGAGAATCAACAACGCGGTCGGCACCGCCGCCAGGACGCCCAGCGCCATCGAGAGCAACCCGACTTTGAAGTTGTGACTGAACAGGAACGAGGCGAACAAGAACTTGCCTCCATCACCCGTATCGCGTCCAGAACGGAGAATCTCCAGCAGTTGTTCCTTCGGAGTTCCCGGAACGCGCGGGTCGCCCGGCGGCATCAGCGCGTACAACGCCAGCGGATCGTGTGAGCCCGCGAAGTACGCCAGTAGCGCCCCCGCAAGCATTAATCCCAAAGAGACCGCGTGAAACCGCCACTGCCGAGCGATCGAACGGGCGAAGCCTTCCGACAAGAACCGCCACAGCCCGCGCAGCGCCGGTTCGCGCGGCGGCAAGTAAATCAAACTGTGAGCCGCTGCCGTCAGACTGTTCAAGTACCCCACCAACTGGGCATCGGTCGTGCGTGTCTGCACTTGCGACAGATGCACGGTGGCTCGGCGATACAGCACATCCAAGCGATGCTTTTCGTCCGGCGACAATCTCTTGGCCGACCGGCGGCCGCGCTGCAACAGCGCTGCCAACTCGTCCCACTCCTGCTTGTGACGTGAAATGAAATCTCCCATACTCGCCACCGTTGGTCAGGGTCGCTGTCGGATTCGTTCGCAGTGGCATTGGAATGACTGACGAGGCACGTCAACAAGTCACGCTGAGTATCGTTCGCATGTCCGCGATTCAGTTCGAGACTCCGGAAAACGTGCAATTGTCGTACAAGCCAGCGGGCTTGGGGACACGCTTCCTGGCGTGGTTCGTCGATCAACTGATCATCTTCATTGGCCTGCTGCTGCTTCTGTTCTTCCTGGTCATTGCGGGAGCGGCTTCCGATTCGCTGTTGAAGAGCCTCACCGATCCGCTGCGAGATGCGAACGAGGGCTTCGACCCGCGCGACCCGGAATCGGCTCAGCGAGTGATGCTGTACTTGATCGGTCTGTGGATGGTGGTGTGGGGACTGGGCAGCTTCTTCTATTTTGGAATCTCGGAGCTGTGCCTGCGCGGACAAACGCTCGGCAAGCGCTCCTCGAAAATTCGCGTGGTGAAAGTGGACGGCTTCGCGCTGGACGCCATCAGCATTTTGGTTCGCAACGTGTTTCGCGTCGTCGATCACCTGCCGGTCTTGTGGATCGTCCCGCTGTTGTCGGCGCGCAGCCAACGCTTCGGCGACATGATCTCAGGGACGATCGTCATTGAGGACGAACCCGCCAAGCTCGCCGGCCCACGTCATACGCTGGCGAATCGCTCGGCGGCGGATGCTCGGTTCCGCTTCGATGCGGGACAGTTGAAGAAGCTCCGCCCACAAGACGTCCAAGCGATCGAACAGTTGCTGGAGCGTTGGACCGAAATCTCCGCCGACCGCCGCGAGCAGTTCGTCACCACGATTGTTTATTCGCTCTGCCAACGTATGGACTGCGAGCCCCCACCCTCCGGCACCGATCCCCACAAGGTGACCGATTCTCGGCGAGTCTTCTTGGAAGACCTGCTGGCCGCCGAGTATCGCCGACAGAACCGCCAACTCGGTTGAATACAGGCGAGCGGGGCGGCGTCAGCCCCCCGGTGTATTCGA
>CAMDPX010000340.1 GCA_945905295.1 Planctomyces sp. SH-PL62
CCGCGCATCCCGCCGCGCATCCCGAAGCCATCCGCGAATACCGCCGCGAAGAACGCCGCGACCGCTACGCCCGAAAAACCGCCCGCCGAGCTGAACGCCGAGCCGCCACGACCGGCCCAACTTAAGGCATGGTCCTGGAGTGCGCACACGCACGCGCAGAGGACCGGCAGACCGAGACTCTCCGCAGCCGCGATCAACTCGTCGCTTTCGCTGCCAGGATTGAGCCACACTTCGCTCGGCTGACAAGCGGCGATGTCGTCCAGCAGCGTCAGTCCAATTTCCGGTGGCACGTACACGCTCACCCGGTCGATCGGCCGAATCGGAAGGTCTCGCAACGAGCGATACGCGCGAAAGCCTTCGATCTCGTCGGCCTGCGGATTGACCGGGAATACTTGCCAGCCAGCTCGTGCGTGAGCACGCACCGACTTGTTGCCGTATTTGCGGCGATCACGACTGGCTCCCAGAACGGCAACGGCTCGCATTAGGGCATCCCTACTGTTTAAGAGAAGGCGCTCATTCGAAATTATCAGTGCCTCACGGACAACTCGCGACGTTGTAAGCATTGCGATTGAATCCCGCGCCGGTATGCTGTCGCCCCAGTTTCGGCCGCGTCAACCAAGCGGTCGTGAATCGTTCGCTATCGCTCGCGAACTCATGCTTTGGTTGTGTTTCAGGATGTGCTGCGAATGTCCTCCGATCCCTCTCTCACCCCCGCCGATCCCACCGTGAACACTGACTTAACTGCGGAGACCAATCCGCCTGCGGAAGAAGCGGCACGCCGAGTCACGCTCAACCCCACCGGTACCGAAGAGTTCAAGGCGGTCGGATCGATCGATCCCGCGAAGCTCGAACGGGGACGGGACATCGACGCCGACGCCGAGCGTGAAGCTCGGCCGATGCGCGATCTCTCGCAGCACGATCAGCCGATGCAACGGCAGACGAGCACCGTCGAAATGCCCGTCGAGCAAGAACTCGACGCCGCGCTGGAGGCCGAGATCAACGCCGCGATGGGGGGCGGAGCAAGCTCCCACGTCGGCGAGGTCGCCACAGTCACGGCACCAATCGCCGAGACACCGACCGAAGACACGCTCACGCAAGGCCGGAAGCTGAAGGGCAAAGTCGCCCTGCTGCATGGCGAAGATATGTTTCTGGATCTCGGATTCCGCTCGCAGGGCATCCTGCCGCTCAAGCAGTTCGAGGGGAAAGAAGTCCCGCCGGTCGGCACCGAATTGACCGTCGTCGTCCACAAGGTCAGCCCCGAAGAAGGACTGATTCACGTCAGCCTCCCCAGCGGCCGGCAGAAGGTGCAAGGCAATTGGGACGCAGTGCAAGTCGGCTTGGTCGTCGATTGCATGGTCACGAAAACCAATAAGGGCGGATTGGAAGTCAACGTCGGTTCGCTGCGCGGTTTCTTGCCGTCGGGACAAGTTGCTCTGCACTTCGTCGAGAATTTGGAATCGTTCATCGGCCAGAAGCTGACGGTCAAAATTCTCGAAGCAAACAAAGCGAAAAAGAACTTGATCGTGAGTCGCCGCGCCTTGCTGCTCGAAGAACGCGCGGAAGCGGAGCAAAAAATTCTCGCCACGTTAGAGGTCGGCCAGACGCTCGACGGCACCGTGACGACAGTCAAAGACTACGGCGCGTTCGTGGACTTGGGCGGTGTCGATGGCTTCATCCACATCGGTCAGATGAGTTGGCAGCACATCAAGCATCCCAAAGAGGTGCTTGGCGAAGGTCAGGCGGTGCAGGTCAAAGTCATCTCGATCAGCGAAGACAAAAAGAAAATCGGCCTGAGCGTCAAGCAGCTCAGCTCCAGCCCGTGGGAAAACGCCGCGAGCAAGTACGCCGTCGGCGAGAAAGTGACCGGCACCGTCACACGCTTGACCGACTTCGGCGCATTCGTGCAACTCGAACCGGGCGTCGAGGGGATGGTTCACATCAGCGAACTCGACCACAAACGAGTTTCTCGCGTCGCAGACGTCGTGGCTGTCGGACAAGAACTGGAGCTGCAAGTCCGTGATGTCGATCCGATCAAACGGCGAATCGGCCTGTCGCTGAAAGCATTCAAAGCGAAACCAGAAGCGCCGCCGCGCCCGGAAGAGGCCCCGGAAGAGCCTGCCGCTCCGCCACCAAAACGGAAGACGCCGCTCAAAGGGGGCCGCGAACGCGAAGAACCGAGCCGCGGCGGAATGTTCGGCAATCCGTCCGATTTCAAATAACCAACGAGGGGTCGTGACCCCGGGCCGCTCGGAGTCCACCGATGGAACGGCAACGCTGGACCGTACTCGTCCTCCTCATCACTTCGACGACCTCAGTGTTCGCGCAGTCGTCCGACAAGTTTCGTGACACTCGGCAACGCATGGTCAAAGAGTGCATCGAGCGGGAAGGGATCAAAGATCCGCGCGTGCTCGACGCCATGCGAACCGTGCCGCGGCATGAGTTCGTGAAGCCCGCCCAGCAGAAGGACGCCTATCACGATACGGCGCTGCCCATCGGCAATCAGCAGACGATCTCACCCCCCTTCGTCGTCGCCTACATGACCGAGACCATCGAGCCGAAAGAGACGGACGTCGTTTTGGAAATCGGTACCGGCAGCGGCTATCAAGCGGCGGTGCTCAGCGGACTGGTCAAAGCGGTCTACACGATTGAGATCGTCGAACCGCTCGGCAAGGAAGCGGAGCGGCGGCTCAAGAAGCTCGAATACAAGAACGTGTTCTGCAAAGTCGGCGACGGATACCTCGGTTGGCCGGAACACGCGCCGTTCGACAAGATCATCGTCACCTGCTCGCCAGAGAACGTTCCGCAGCCCCTCGTGCAGCAACTCAAAGAAGGGGGCAGGCTGCTGATCCCGCTGGGGGAACGCTACCAACAGGCGTTCCATCTGTTCGAGAAGAAAGACGGCAAGCTCGAACAGAAGCGGCTGATCCCAACACTGTTCGTGCCCATGACAGGCAAGTCGGAAGACCTGCGGGAAGCGCGACCCGATCCGCTGCACCCACGATTGCTCAACGCCAGCTTCGAAATCGACGAGAACAAAGACGGACTGCCCGATAGTTGGCACTATCAACGGCTGACGGAGTTGCTTACGACAGAACCACCGGAAGGGAAAGTGTTCTTGCGGATGGAGAACTCGGACCCCGGCCGGCTCGCCCAAGCGTTGCAAGGCATGGCGATCGACGGCCGCAAGATCGGCTCGGTCGCGATCAGCCTGCAAATGCGCGTCAAAGACATCCGCCCCGGCAGCGAACCGATCGCGAAGCCGCTACTCGCCGTGCATTTCTACGATCAACTTCGAAAAGAAATCGACACGCAGGTGATCGGCCCGTGGATTCGCGAGTCCGACTGGGAATTGGTCGGCACGACGATTCCTGTCCCCAAAGAAGCCCGTGAAGCGATCATCCGCATCGGCCTCAACGGCGCGACCGGCCGCCTGGACATCGACGACATCCGCTTCCGGCCCAAACCGCGATAGCGCGCTCGTAGTAACCCGATTTATCGGGTCGGAATCGCACGCTCGCCCCCATGAATGGGGGCACTACAAGCGGGAGCAATCTTCTTGGTCCCTTTGCCGTGCCGAGCCTTCAAATCGAACAGGCCGAAGATCTCCGAAGCGGTCAGGCTCAGCGAGACGTTGCTGCTGTCCCCGTCCCCCAGCACCGCGCGGAAGAGTTCCCGTTTCTCATGCAAGACTTTGTCGATCTTCTCTTCGATCGTGTCCTTGCAGATGAACTTCGTGACGATCACCGCGTTCTTCACTCCGATCCGGTGCGCACGATTGATCGCTTGGTCCTCCACGGCAGGGTTCCACCAGCGGTCGTAGAGAAAGACGTAGCCGGCGAATTGCAAATTCAGGCCGACCGCACCGGTGCCGTAGCTCATCAGCAGCAGGTGCGCGTTCGGATCCTCTTTGAACTTCGTGAGGATCGGCTCACGTTGTTTGTGTGGGACGCCACCGTGATAGATCAGCGTGCCGCATTCGGAGGGCAACCGCTCCGCGAGCCAGTCAATCGTCTTGGTCCACTGGCTGAAGAGGATCGCCTTGCCGCCACTGGCCGAGATTTCTTCCATGTCCGCCGCGAGCCGCTCGAATTTCACGCTGTCGCCGGTCAGCGGATCAAAGTTCGTGATCTGCTTGAGCCGCAGCACTAACTCGAAGACGTGCTGCACGGTGGCTTGGTCCCCCATCTCGTTGAGATGAATGATGCCATCATTTTCGGCCGCCATATACGCCGTCTTCTGCGCCGGAGTTAATTCGAGAATCTCTTCACGATCCAGTCGCGGCGGCAGGTCTTTCATCACGAGATCTTTCGTCCGCCGCAACACAAAGTCGCGAGACAACCGCTGCATCTGCCGCAAGTCGGGCGAGCCCCCCTTCGGGATGACTTTGATGTATTCAAACAGCGTGTGCATCTCTTCGGGACGGTTCTCGATCGGAGTCCCGGTCAGTGCCCAGCTTCGCTTGCGAGGCACCGACCGCGCGGTCTCCGACGTACACGAGTCGCGATTCTTGATCCGCTGTGCTTCATCCAGCACGACAAGATCAAACGTCGGCCGCTCGTCGTCGAGCATGTCGGCCCAGTCGCGGACCAGCAATTCGTAGTTGACCAGCAACACCGGTACCGGCATCTGCCAGAGCATCCGCCGCCGAACGCTGTCTCCTTCTAACACGGTCAGTGGCAGCTCTTCCGCCCACGCCTTGAACTCGCGCTGCCAATTGGGAATCAGCGGTTTCGGACAGACCATCAACACTCGGCGAATCTTCCCGCCGCGCAGCAGCAGCCGGATCGCCGTGATCGTCTGCATGGTTTTGCCGAGACCCATCTCATCGGCCAAGAGCGCGGACTTCTGCTCGAACAGCCACGCGATCCCTTCGTACTGATACGGGAACGGCTCGAACGGCATGATCAGCTCTTGCCCGGCCAGCATCGTCTGCAGGGGCGGCTGCAAGAGATAGAACAGCCGATCCTCCAGCGAGATCGCATCGCTGGGTGGCTTCAGTCGCGTGACTTTTTTGTCCGTCGGCCGCGCCGCGCGTTCGGTCAATTCAGACTCCGCGACCTTCGGCGGCTCGATCTTCTTAAGCCCCTCGGCCGCCTCATCCGGCTTCGGCTGAAACTCGAAGCCGAGCGGAAAGGTCAGGCCAACGGTCGGGACTTTCGGCCAATGCGGCCTCCAAGAGGGGGTCAAACCGGCGCGTTTGTCGAATAGCGAGAGCGTCTGCGTTTCGACGTTTGGCCAACGGCGAAGAGCACCGTTCAATCCAGAGGGAAAGATGTCGGCAATCAGAGAGAGTGGTGAGTCGTGAGTGGCGAGTGGCGAGTGGAAGTCTACGCGATCAGCGTCTGCGACGCCGACCTTCGTCAGTTCTGTCGCTGGAATGCCTTGCTCATCCACTCGCCACTCGCCGCTCGCCACTCGTCACTCCTTTTACGCCGCGATCTTCATCGTTTCTTGCAACGCTTCTCGCACGCGGTCCAGCGGCTCCAGCAAATCCGCATCACCGGCCAACTCCTTCGCAAGTTTCTCAAACGCCTTGAGGTCTTCGCCAAACTCAGCGTGCAAAACAAACGGAAGCTTGCCAATCCGCAGCCGCTCCCCCTCGCCTCCCCTCCCCTTCTCTCCTTCAACAACGCACGCGACCGGCAACGACACATGCGGTCGCGAGTCCAGCATCTCGACGCGATCCGTCATCACGACGTGCGGCTTCACGCCAATGCGTTCGAGCAGCGTCTTGCTCAGCAGTTCCCCCAGCAGGAACGGTACGAGCGTCGGGCCGTACAACAATTCTTGCGTCCGATTCGGCCGCACGGGGGCCGTGCATTGGAACTCCAACGGCCGGCCGTATTTGTTCGTCACCAGCAAGCCAGCGACGTGGCCGCGGTTTTCGAGATGAATAGCGGTCAGGAAACCGAGCCGGAGTTGTTCGTTCATAGCGAGCGACGTGGACATGCCCGTTCCATCGACTGGCGAAAGGGGGCGGGTTCAGTCTCGAGGTAACAACTCCGATCGGACGGGGCATGCCGAGGGTCGGAGAATTTGCCTGACCCGCACGGTTTCACTGATTGGATTTGTCTGCCGACACAATTCCCTCACCGTTGTCGCGAGAGAGTTAATTCTCTCTGTTTCCCGGCGTGCGGATTTCCCGCACCGGGCGGCGCCGTCGCCAGGCTCGCCTTGCGGCGAAACGTGGCCTATGACGGAACGGCCTTGCGAGAGGGGCAGATCCGAACGGTCGTCCGAAGTGGTTGTGACCAGTCACGATCGAGTCATCGACCGAGGAAGAATCCATTCCAGAGCTTCACGCGGAGCGTGCGACACAGAGCTGGCGTCCTGACAAAACACAAACGCCCCGACCGAAGGTCACTTCGGTCGGGGCGTGGGATTGTCGAGACTCAGGGGGCGAGGAAGAATTACTCCGTGTTTTTAGCGGAGCGAGGTTTGATGGTGTAGTTCCATCGTGGGCAGACCTCGTGGCGGTGCAGATTGAGCGAGTTGAATTCGGCGTTTGAGACTTTGACATGGAGGGGATACGTCTTGGTGTTCTGAGCGGCGGTGACGGTCAAACCTGTTTGGGTCGTCGTCCCACGGATGAGCGAAAGCATCGAATTCAAACTGGTCAGTGGCTCGCCGGACCAGTTGATGGTGATCGGGCCGAATACACGGTGCTCGATCGGATTCCACTTCGAGGCTCCGGTGGGATAGTGGCAAACGGTGATTTCCAACCCGGTCTCATCGGCGAATTGTTGGAGGGCGCGTTTCCACAGGCGTGGACGACAACCATTGCTGCCGCCGGCGTCGGCTTCGATCAGGAGACGTTGGCTTTTTGGAAAACCGTCTCGTCCCGACGCTTGCCACCACGAGCGGATGGCGGCCACCGCGAATTCGCCAGTATCACCCGATGTGCCGACCGTGATTCGCGCCGCGTTGTGCGTCAAGTCGTACACGCCATAAGGCACCGCCTTGCAGACCGCGTCGTGAGGGAAGTCGTGAGCGTTCACTTCGTACGCGGTTTGGCGATAGGTGCGGCCCATGTTCTTGAACTCGCCGATGAGTTCCTTTTTCTTCGTATCCACGCTGAGAACCGGATCGCCCGCCGCAAGAAATGTCTCACGCTGTTCTCGCAGATATTGGAACTGTTGATCGCGATCCGGATGCGGCGGTCCCGTGAATCGTTTGACGTTCACACGCAACGCGAAGCCCAGTTTCGCCAGCAGTCGCCGCACGGTTTTCGCCGAGTGCCTCAGCCGTCGGCCAAGTTCGCTCAAGCTCAGTCGCACGAACTTGCGTCCCGTGACCGGCGAACCACCCGTCACCGGTTCGACCAACTTGATCAAAGTCTGTTCGAGTTGCGGCTCTTTTTTTCGACGACCGGCCGACCCGCTCCTGGCAATCGCGTGCGACCCACCGGACGTCCCGCTAAATCCTCGGCCAACTCCTGACGCCCGCGACGAATCGTCTCTGGATGCAGGCCGGTGATGACCGCCATCCGCGTGTCCCCGCCATGCCCCCACTGTTCCGACTCGAGCGCGACCACCCACCGCCGTTGTTGCTCATCCAACCGGCTGAGCACCGCATTCAAATGCCGATGCCGCTCACGATCGGGATGCTCCTCGGCCCCGCGACACACCTCGCACTCACACTCATGGACTTCCAACTCGACCATCGCAATCCCTCCTTCCCTGGAGACACGCGATCTGTAACATCAACAGACAATTTCACGAA
>CAMDPX010000341.1 GCA_945905295.1 Planctomyces sp. SH-PL62
CTCCCGCCGAGCCGCCACAATGGGGAGCCGCCACTCGCACGGCTCGGCGGGAGCCTCGCCCTCCCTTTCCGCTTCATTTCGGCAGCTTCCAGTGCGAATCGAACGACGTCGCCCACTCGGTCGTTTCGGTGAAGCCGCCGGCCTTCGCAGGCTCGAATTGTTGAACGGCGATGTCTCCCAGTCGCGGGAAGAGCAGCGCGTTCGTGCCGATGAACTCGGCGTCGTGCAGCGTGTGGCCGGAGTTGATCACGACGTATCGAGTCGGGTTCAGCGGATTCGGAAAGATCAGCGAGACCGCGTGCGTCTTCGGATCGTAGCTCTTGCCGGCGACTTCGAGCGAATCCTTCGTCCAAGTGATCGGCAAGTTCTCGATCACCTTCGCCATGACCGCGTTCGAGGAGGGATCGCCGAAGAGGATCAGGTTGTTGTCCGCAATCTGCTCGTCGGTGAGTTCGCTGTCTTTGATCGTCGGGGCGCGGCCGCGGAACCACTTGTCGAACTCGCGAGCGAATCGGTCATAGGTCCACTTGGCCCAGGCGGCGTGGCTTTCGTGCCAAGCGGTGCCGGTGGGCAACACGCAGAGGAACGGTTCCATGAAGGCGTCGTCGATCGGGCCTTGCAGGTTGTGTCGCTTGTGGAGTTCCGGATTGGCGGCGAAGGCTCGCGATTGGTTGTAATCGAGAACCTCCCACTTCCGTCCGTTGCGAACATAGTCCACTCCGGGGAGCAAATTGCCGCCGGCACTCGCCAGCGGATGCTCATTGCCATCAATGATGACCCGATCGGCCATGTCGCGAGCGATCTGCAACGCGGCGACATTCTCCGTCCGAATGTGCAACACGCCGTCCCTCGCGACCGTCGCATGAACCTTCGCGGCTGTGAGCGGTTTGACGAGTTCCTCCACCGTCAGCCAATCGCAGCGGTTGTACTTGAGCGTGTACGTGATGAAGCGAATCTCTTTGCGTTGGGCTGAGGTTGGGCGACCGCGCTCGACGTTCGCGCGGTGAAACGCCATGAACTCTTTGAATGAGTCGGGATGAAACTTGTGCTCGGTGTTGGGCCCGATCAGCAGCTTGATCTCGACGTCTTGTTCTTTCGCCGCCTCGACCATCAGCGTGCTGGCCGCAAGCTGCTTGTCGAGTTCACCGCCGTAAGTGCAGATCGGCACGTTGAAGGCGTTGAGCGAGTAATCCAGCGCGTCGTAGATGTGCAGCCCGGTGTGCTGATGCGGCGGCAGTGGCTCTTTGCGATTCTGATAGTTGTAGTAATCGACAAACCCCGCTCCCGGTCCGACCGAGCACCATTGATCGGGATGATGAACTCCCAAATGCCAACTGCCCCCGCCTCCCATCGAGAATCCCCACAGCACGATCCGGCGATCGTCGATGCGGTAGCGGCGTTTGACGTCCGTGATCGCTTCAAACACATCAGTCTCGCCGGCCCAGCGGTACGAGTTGTCGATGCGGCCAAAGACATCCAATTGGACAAAGTCGGCAACACTGAGCGGCCCCTCTTTCGGCCACGGCTTGTCGGCATGATCGTCTAGGAACCGAATCTCATTCCGGTCGCCACCACGTCCGTGCAACACGACATACAGCGGCCAACGCTTCGCGCCTTTTGCGCTCACCCCCTCCGGCAGCGTGACCGCATACGGTTGCACCGAGCCATCGACTCGCGAGACATAACCACGAATGCTCTTGCCGGTCTGTGTTGGCCAACTCGGCTTGCCGGCCGCGAGTTCTTCCGCTCGCTTCAGCCCGGTCTTGATCGCGTTCAAAGCGTACTGCGGGTACTTCGACTTCGGCTCGGTCTTCGGCTTCGAGCCATCCTTCGGAAGCGGCGGCAAGTAAAACTCGTTGTGGCGCAGCGCCCATTCGACACCTTTCGCGTAGACCTCGATATCTGCAAGCAGCCGCTCGTCCAGCTTTTTCGGTTTCAGCTCGCCGATAGCCTTCTGTAAGTCCGACAAGCCTGAGCGAATCGCTACCGCATCGGCTTCGGCTGGCGGTTGAGCCATCACGTCTGACACCAGGCACACGGACGCCACAACGAGCAGAAGAGGGCGAATCATCGGACACTCGCTTTCAGAAAGAACGCAGTCGAGTCGTTGAGTCTCGAACGATGGTGAGAGTCAATCAAGTTTTGCGTTCCATTCGCGCTCCATTTGATTCGCGCGGCCATCATGCAGTCGCCGCGCGAATCAAATGGAGCGCGAATGGGATCAGGCCAGAGACAGTGCGTTACAGGGGAGCCGAAGTTGGCACGATCTCGGCCGCTTGAAAGCCGCACGTCTTGTGCGAGCCGTCGCAGAACGGACGCTTCTGAGTGGCTCCGCAACGGCAGAGTGCGACGTTCTCTTTGCCGGTCAGGTCGTATTTGTTGCCGAGATGGTCGCAAAGCGTGATCGGGCCGCTGACGAGCAGTGGACCGTTCTCGCGAGTCTTGATCGTGACGTCGGACATGTGGGCAGTCTCCAGTTTCAGAAGGATGAGTTCGCGCGACACGTTAGCCCCGCGAGATGAGCCGGGCAACCGCGCGAGCGACAATGATCTCGACAGCTTGCGAACGTCGGCAGATAGTGCGACCGCGTCAACGACATCGCACGGAGGCTTGCTCATGCCGCACTTCGACCGACCGACGATTTTGATGTGCCCGCCGGACCATTACGGCATCGAGTACGAGATCAATCCCTGGATGAGTCGCAGCCGACAGAGCGACCGCTCGCTGGCCGAGTCACAGTGGCGGCAGCTTCGCGATGTTCTGATCTCGATCGGAGCCGACATTCGCCTCATGGATGCGGTGCCGCGACTTCCCGATCTGGTCTTCACCGCAAACGCCGCGCTGACCTGGCGAGACCGAGCCTACCTCGCGCGGTTTCGACATGCGGCTCGCCAACCGGAAACAGTAGTCGATGCGGCGTGGTTTCAAGCCGCGGGTTTTGAAACTCGCGAGCTTCCCCTCGGCTGGGATTTCGAAGGCGCGGGGGACGCGCTGTTCTGCGGCGACACGCTCTTTGCCGGATACCTCATCCGCAGCGACGTCGGCGGCGAGCAATGGCTGGCGAAAGAACTCGGCTGCCGAGTGATCCCGCTGCAACTCGTCAGCGATTACTTCTATCACCTCGATACGTGCTTCTGTCCGCTCAGCCCGACCGAGGCGATTTACTTCCCGCCCGCGTTCGACGAGTACGGACAAGCCGCGTTGCGGCAACACGTCCCGACGCTGATCGAAGTCCACCCTGACGAGGCGGCTCGATTCGCCTGCAACGCGGTGGTCGTCGGCCGGCATGTCGCGCTCAACACCGGCTGCCCGGAATTGGAACGCAGCTTGAACGAACGAGGTTTCACGACGCACGCCACAGAACTCGGCGAGTTCATCAAAGCCGGCGGCAGCGCGAAGTGTTTGACGCTACGTCTGGATGGTGAGGATGCCGCGCTTTGGCCGTAATTCAGCTACGGAATCACTTTCACTGGGACCGGATTCGGGCCAGGGGCACCTGGGACATTCGGAGGATAAGGTCCGACCACAGGGACCGGGTTCGGCGCGGGGGCACCGGCCGCAGGAGGAGTCGGTCCAACGACAGGGACAGGGGCAATCGCGACAGTCGGATATGGGAACGGCGGAGTCATTTGCCGAATCTGCAACGGTTGTCTGATCTCTCTTCCGTATCCTCGACCGTCCGTCGTGAGTTCATTCTGGAAGAACCGTGAACCAGTCTGGTTAAGCAGCTCTTGTCGCAGCGGGCTTTGATGGACGAGGACCACACCCGGAGATGTCGCCGAGAACACACCCACTCCTGGCATCAACAGTTCGACGGTCACCTCGCCGAGTGGGAAGCGCTGCGAATCAGAATCGGGCAACGGACGAGGCAACGAAAGCAGCAACTGCACGGCGTCCGATGGATTGCGTTCATAAATAGGCCGGCCGCGATCTTGACGTCCCTCAAAGCCAGTAACGGATTGACTTCCAAAACCACTGGCGCTCCACGGACGTGCCGTCACATCTTCGTAAACAATCCCGCCGGCACCTGATCGCGCTCCAGTTGGCACTCCAATCCCGGGCAGTCGTTGAATCGTCGAATCCAAACTGCGCGACCAAGTATGAATCTTGTCGAGTTCCAACCGTCGCTGCCCCGCCACATCCATTGAGCCCGAGGGAGTGTTGACTCGTTGTGGCCGCCCCACTTCTTCTCGGAGACCCCACAACGTCACTTGCAGAGTGCCGAAGAGCGGCACCGGCGTTCCCAGTTGATCAAAGCCTTGCAACGAGAGCCGTAGCGAATCCCAATCCAGCCTGCCGAACGTGCTGACCGACTGCGCAGAAACGATCAATTCCGATAACGGCAGCGCAGAGTCATAGGCGGTACTTTCAGGTTGCTCATTGGCCGGGAGCGGTTCTGGCCGCACCGCCGCTCGCTTCGGCAACGGAGGAACGATTTTCCAATCGGCGATTTTTTTCCAAGACAAAGTTCGGCGAATCGTGATGCCGGAGGATCGCAACTCCAACGCAAGCTGTTCTCGGCTGGTCTGGCCCTCAATGACCGAACCCCGGAGCGTCTGGCCGTCGGTCAGCCAGACTTTTAGATCCGCTGCCGACAGCGTGACCGCCTCCCGGTCGGCACTGGCCGAGACGAGACAGACCGCGGCGATGAGTTTGGCGAGAGTCTTCACGAGTCCAACCTGCTCTGGGCGTGAGTTGGGAACTGCCACGTTGCTAGTTGGCAGCAAACACCGGGCCACGACCGGTCACGAGCCACATCATCGAAGCCCACGACCAAATTCGCCAAGAACGGCCCCAAAAATGATTCCCGGAAGCATCAAACTCAAGGGGAACGATGCCAATTCGCCACATTGCAAGAGTTGTCGAAAGCCCCCACCCTGTGACGTCTCACAACGCGTGCCGGTCAAAGCCGCACGACAGCCCGAATGGACGTGTGCCGGAACCCTTGGCGTTCGGGATACCTGCTTGACACTGTTCTAGGCAAAGCACATCATCATCCAGCCCATTTGGCGGGCCGAATCTTAATACCCCTCTCGACAGGCACATTGGAAGCAAACCATGAGTACCGGAACCCGACGGCTGGACCTCGAAGAAGTTGGTGACGTGACGGTCGCGAAGTTCACGGACAAGAAGATCCTCGACGAGGGCAACATTCAAATCATCGGGAACCAACTGTTCGCGCTGATCGAAGAGGACGGCCGGCAGAAGATCGTGCTGGATTTCTCGAATGTCGAGTACCTCTCCAGTGCGGCTCTCGGCAAGCTCATCACGATGGACAAGAAGGTCAAAGCGGCGAAGGGCAAGCTGCGGTTGTGCAACATCCGCACGGACATCTATGAAGTCTTCGCGATCACCAAGTTGAACAAACTGTTTGACATGAAAGAGAACTTGGAATTGGCGTTGGCTGGGATGTAAGTGAGACTGCCCCTGTTCTGGGGCCGATCTCGCGCCGGCTACCGGCGATGTTTCTGGCAACATCGGGGTGGAGTTCACGGCGAGCAAGTGCGGGCACTCCGTATTCACGGTCGCCTGAATCTGGGATGTCATGGCCCCAATCGCTCAATTCGATCTCTGGATTCCGAACAACACGGAGACCGCGCGCGAAGTTCAAGAACGCATCATTGGCCTGATGGAACAAAACGCTTGGCCGATGCGCGAATGCTTCGGAGTCCGGCTGGCTCTGGAAGAGGCGATGGTCAACGCCATCAAGCATGGCAACCGCATGGAGTCTGACAAGCAGGTCTTCATCGCCTGCGAATTGACCGCTGAAGAGATCATGGTCGTGATCGAAGACCAAGGGGAAGGCTTCAAGCCCGAAGACGTGCCCGACCCCACCGAGGATGAAAACCTCGAAAACCCGGGCGGACGAGGCATCATGCTCATTCGCTCGTTCATGAACGCCGTCGCCTACAACGACCGGGGCAACCGCCTGACCATGATCAAAAAGCTCGGCGTCGAAAACGAGTAGGTTGGGGACGCGCTCGTAGTGACCCGATTTATCGGGTCGGTCTCAACCCGATAAATCGGGTCACTACGAGCAAGTAGCGAGAGTGGGACTCGAACCCACGACCCCAGGCTTATGAAGCCTGTGCTCTAACCGGCTGAGCTACCTCGCCAAAGGGGCGCGGATTATAGCCGTGACCTCTTCGATGAAAAGCGACCTCGACGCAAACAGCGCTCGCTGCCGAGTCACGAGCCTGCTCCCTACAATCCAACCGCGTCGTCATGCAGAGTCATCTCGCGAGGGAGTTCGGAATGTTGTGGGAAGTGGAGATTCATCCGGCCGCAGGGCAAGTGGACCGCGAGGGTGCTCGCGTGCTGAGCGAAGCACGGGCCTTGCGGCTCGGTTCGATCAACGCTGTTCGCGCCGCACGATCCTTCCTAATCGAAGGAGACGCCGATGCCGCTACGATCGAGCAACGAGCGTTCGGACTGCTCGTCGACTCCATCGTCGAAACGTGCTCGGTTCATCGGCTCGGCCGACAGCCGAACGCCGATCACCGACAGCCGTTATCCCAACTCAACGTCATGCTCAAACCGGGCGTGACCGACAACGTCGCCCTCAGCACGAAAGCCGCACTGGCCGACTTGAACGTCCCCGTGACGACCGTCGCAACGGTCCGCAAATACTGGCTCAATGACGGAGCGTCCGACGCTGAAGTCCAGCGGCTCATCAAACGCGTGCTGTCCAATGACGCAATCGAGCAGGTCATCGTCGGCCCGCTGGCGATGGAGACCATCGGCATCGGCAGCGAGTACCAATTCAAGCTGACACACGTCGCGATCCGCAGCATGGACGACGACCGCCTGACGCTCCTCAGCCGTGAAGGACAGCTTTATCTCAATCTCGTCGAGATGCAGACGATCCGCCAGCACTTTGTTGACCTCGGCCGCGATCCGACCGATGTCGAACTCGAAACTGTCGCGCAGACGTGGTCGGAACATTGTTCGCACAAGACGCTCGCCGGTCGCATTCATTACCGCGATGGCCGGCACGACATCTATTTTCAGAACATGCTCAAAGAAACAATCTTTGCCGCGACGGTCGAAATTCGCCGGCGGCTCGGAGACGCCGATTGGTGCGTCAGCGTGTTCAAAGACAATGCGGGCATCGTGAAGTTCGACGAGACCGACAACGTCTGCATGAAGGTCGAAACTCACAATCACCCGTCGGCCCTCGAACCTTACGGCGGAGCGAACACCGGCCTCGGCGGCGTGATCCGCGATCCGCTCGGCACGGGCTTGGGAGCGAAGCCGATCTGCAACACCGACGTCTTTTGTTTCGCACCTCCCGACACGCCACACGATTCGCTGCCACCGGGCACGCTGCATCCGAAGTTAGTGATGCGTGGTGTCGTCAGCGGAGTCCGCGACTACGGCAACCGCATGGGCATCCCGACGGTCAACGGTGCGATCTATTTCGACGAGCGATACCTCGGCAACCCGTTGGTCTACTGCGGCAACGTGGCGATGATCCCGGTCGATAAGTGCGAGAAGCACGCGCAGCCCGGCGACTACATCGTCTCCGTCGGCGGACGCACTGGGCGTGACGGCATTCACGGTGCAACGTTCTCGTCCGCCGAACTGACTCACGAAAGCGAAACGATCTCCGGCGGAGCGGTCCAAATCGGCAACGCGATCACCGAGAAGATGGTGGCCGACGTCATCCTGCAAGCTCGCGACCGCGGCCTGTACAGCTCGATCACCGACTGCGGAGCCGG
>CAMDPX010000342.1 GCA_945905295.1 Planctomyces sp. SH-PL62
CACGAAGACGAACTCCTGACGGAGAGTGAGATCGGCCGGCGCATCCTGAATCTGCGCGTCGAGAAAGATGGTCTCCTCGATTCAGTCTGGCTCGCGAGTTCGCCCAAGCAGATCAAGGATCTCTGGTCCAAAGTCGCCGAGTTGCTCGGCGACGAACCAACGCAACTCCAACGCGACGCAATGGCGATTGCCCCCGTCGAAGATTGAGTCCAACAGGTCTGAATCAACCCCCGCCCCCTGGCAGTCATGAAGGACCGCCTGGGGGTGGTGTTCGTTAGCCACCAGAAACGCTCGGCGTTCGTCCCAGCGAAAAAAAGCATCCACGACCTGCTTTGATCTCACTTCTGTTGAGGCGGCGCGCTCGCGCCATTGACGATCCCTCCTTGTTAGCCTCGGCTGTTGCGTGACGACGATTCGCCGACAGTGTTGCTCGACTCGTTCGTCGCTTCCAAGTAGAAACATGCGAAGCAGTCCGCCGCTCCGTGAGGTTCCCGTTTGATGAGGCTTTCGCTGTGCCAGCACCCGCCGAAATCCAGAAGCTTGTCGAGCGATTTCAACTCCACCGGGTGGAATATCTCACCGGGAACTACAACGAGACTCAACTGCGACGTGAATTCATCGATCCGATGTTCAAGGCTCTCGGCTGGGACGTCGACAACGAGCAGGGTTTTGCCGAGGCGTACAAGGATGTCATTCACGAAGATGCCATCAAGATCGGCGGGCACACGAAGGCTCCGGACTACTGCTTTCGGATTGGCGGTACGCGGAAGTATTTCGTCGAAGCGAAGAAACCCGCCGAGAACATCGCGGACGACCGAGAGCACGCCTATCAACTGAAACGATATGCCTGGTCGGCCAAGCTGCCGCTGTCGATTCTGACCGACTTCGAGGAGTTCGCTGTTTACGACTGCCGCGTCAAGCCGCAGGTTCACGACAAGGCTTCTTTGGGGCGCGTGAAGTTTCTGCGGTTCGACGAGTATCTCGACCGTTGGGACGAGATCGCTGCGATCTTCTCACGCGACGCGATTCTGAAAGGCTCGTTCGACCGCTTCGCCGACTCGACTAAATCGAAACGCGGCACGTCCGAAGTCGATAGCGAGTTCTTGAATGAAATTGAAAACTGGCGACTGACCTTGGCACGGAATCTCGCGCTCCGTAATCCCGGCATCGATCAGCGTGGTCTCAACTTCGCCGTGCAGCGGATCATTGATCGCATCGTCTTTCTGCGAATCGCCGAGGATCGCGGCATTGAGGACTACGGCCAGTTACAGAAGCTACTGACCGGCACAAAGGCCTACCGGCGGCTGGCCGAGCAGTTTCACGCGGCCGATGATCGGTACAACTCAGGACTGTTCCACTTCACTCCGGAAAAGGGCCGGCATGAGCCGCCCGACGAATTCACGCTGTCACTCAAGATCGACGACGACACTCTCCAAGAGATCGTGCGCAAGCTGTACTACCCCGATAGCCCATACGAATTCTCGGTCCTTCCGGCCGACATTCTTGGACAGGTCTATGAGCAGTTCCTCGGCAAAGTCATTCGGCTCACCACCGGACATCAGGCCAAGGTCGAAGAGAAACCCGAAGTCAAGAAGGCGGGCGGCGTTTACTACACGCCGACCTTCATCGTCGATTACATCGTCAAACAGACGGTGGGGCGGCTGCTCGACGGGAAGACGCCGAAGCAGGCAGCGAAACTGAAGGTGCTCGACCCCGCCTGCGGCAGCGGATCGTTCCTAATCGGCGCGTATCAGTTTCTGCTCGACTGGCATCGTGACTGGTACGCCAATCACAATCCCGAACAGTCTCCGAAAGAGGTCTACGCGGCGAAAGATGGCTGGCGACTGACCACGGCGAAGCGCAAGGAGATCTTGCTCAACAGCATCTTCGGCGTGGACATCGACTCGCAGGCGGTCGAGGTCACGAAGTTGTCATTGCTGCTGAAAGTGCTCGAAGGAGAAAACCGCGAGACGCTTGAACGCCAGAAGAAACTGTTCCACCAACGCGCGTTGCCGGACTTGGGAGACAACATCAAGTGCGGGAATTCGCTGATCGGCCCCGACTTCTACGACGGCCAGCAACTAAGCCTGTTCGATGCCGACGAGCAGTACCGCATCAACGCCTTCGACTGGCGGGCGGAGTTCCAGCCGATCATGAAGTCCGGCGGCTTCGACGCCGTGATCGGCAACCCACCGTATGTGAGGATTCAACGCATCGAGCACGCCGAGTCGGACTATCTGTTCGCGACCTACAAGGCTCCCACGAGCAAGATGGACTTGTCGCTCGTCTTTCTCGAAAAGGGTCTCGAACTCGCGGCGCGAACTGGCCGAGTGAGCTTCATCTGCACGTCGCAGTGGATGACAACAGACTACGGGCGAAATCTTCGCAACATGCTCCGCGACGGCCGCCTCCATGAAATCGCCGACTTTGGAAGCCTGCCGGTCTTCACTAAAGCCAGCACTTACCCGGCGATTTTTGTATTGAGTCCGACGAAGTCCACCACGTTGAAGTATCGCCGCATGACGGATGCTCAACAGTTAAACTGTCAGAGCATTGAAGCTGCGTCCGTTCTGGAAATCCCTTTTCGCAATCTCTCGGAAACGCCGTGGAGTCTCGGACGCTTTCGGCTCTCAGACACGATGGATCGACAGCGGCTCTCGTGGCAGCCGCTGAGCGCGTTCGGTCGCGCCTACATCGGCGCGAAGAGTGGGATGAATTCCGTCTTCGTGATGGAGGCCCGAACCGCTCGCGAGCTCAAACTTGAACCGGAGATTCTTCTTCCCTACGCGCTCGATGGGAGTGAGATCGAACGCTATTCATGGGCACGGCCCAACTCCGTCCTGATCTACCCGTATCGCGATACAGGAACGAAGTCTCCCGAATTGATCGCCGAGGATGATCTGCGGGACCAATTCCCGAAGGCGTATGAGTATCTGTCTGAATTCAAAGCGGAACTCAGACAACGCAAGGACAGTCGCCGACGTTACGCAACCGCAACGAACTGGTATCGGCATCTTCGCCCTGGATCATTCCAGTACATTCGACCCGAAAAGATCGTCATCAAGGGCATCGCGCGTCGCTGCTGCGCAGGACTCTTGAAACAGAACGCTGCATTCGATGGTGCGAACTGTCCCTCGGTCATATTGACGGCGCAAGCCAACTACTCGCGTTCCTACTTTCTCGGCCTGCTCAATTCGCGATTGGCGACGTACCACCTCTGTGGCGTCTGCCCGCCAAAACTATCGGGCTACACCCGATTCAGCGCATCTGTGGTAACGCAGCTACCAATCCGCGTGATCGACTTCACGAAGAAGCCGGACAAGGCGCAACACGACCGCGTGGTAGAACTGGTGGAACGGCTGCTGGCGTTGCATGAGCAGTTGCCGAAGGCGAAGACCGATCAGGACAAGAAAATCCTCGAACGACAGATCGCGACCGTGGACCGGCAGCTCGATCAACTCATCTACGAACTGTACGGCCTGAATGACTCCGAAATCGCCCTCGTTGAGGAAGCGACCTCGCGATGAGATGCCTGTTGCTGCGGCGGCCACCCGCGAGCCAATTCAATGGATGTTTCAGAACTTCTTGTCACCGCAGAGTCACTTCGCGATGCAATCGCAGAGCGCATCCACGAGGCGCAGGAATGGCGTCGGTGCGATGCCTACTTTGTGCCATTTGGAAAACGGGCTGACGCGCTGATTGAGCAGTGTCAGAACAACGCAGCCCACGCATTTCGTTTGCTTTCGATGATCTGCTCGCTGAGTTTGAAGCTTGATGATCCGAACGAACCGTTCCAGCCCGTAGTTCCTTGGATCGACAATTTGTCGAATGATCAGATTGATGCCATTGCGTCTGTTGCGCCCGGAGTATCTGACTCCGAACTTCGAGCAAGACTGTGCGATCTCTGTTGGGATCGAGCACGAAACTTCCAACTCGCGCAATTGGCCGTTCCCGCTTACGTTGATACAGGAAAACGAGTCCTGGCATCGGAACACTCGTTTTACTGGAGCGAGCGTTTTGAACGTGCCATTCAAATTGCCTGCACGTTACGAAATGACAAACTGAGGCAATCCGCTGAAGACGACCTTCGCGAACTCGCACTTCAAGCGAGCACACCTCGGCACGTCGTGGCAAAAGCGATCGAGTTGATGCTTGATTACAAGCTTGGGATGACGAAAGAGATTGCCGACCGAGCTCTATCTTTTGCAACCAGTTCGGAGGCAACTCTCATTTGGGAGCAACGCTTCTTCGACCTTGCCGCACGTTGCTTCCGACGAACTCAAGACGAAGAGGCGGCTTTAGAGGCAGCGACGAATCATGCCGAATCATTCGTTCGACAAGCGGCAGAGGCATTGTATCGTCCACAAGGTGGAGGCATGGTTGCCGCTCATTTTGTGGAGACGGCGATTCACGTCTATCGGCAAATCCCCGGAAGTAAGGCTCGGCGCGACGAGCTTCACCAGTTGCTGATCACCTACCAGAAGCAAATTCCCTCCGAGATGTTTCCATCGCCTGCCAACGAATTGGATGTCAGCGATTTGGTTCGTCAGGCGCGTGAGGCAGTCGAAGGTCGGCCTCTTGAAAAGGCCATTGAAATCCTGGCATTGTCCGGCGGAATTCCGTCCAAGTCACAGTTGAAGACTACGGCAACCGAATCGATCCGGACGTTCCCACTTCAATTTCTTTGGCCTGCGACAACCGTTAATCGAGTGGGGAAGACCGTTGCTCGTCATGGACCAACTGTGCCCAGCGATGGGACTCCTGATGAAGAGGTCGTCCTGTCCCAGATGTTTTGGGAGGCGAGAATCCACCATCAAATTGCTGTCGTCGGGCGAATAGAACCGATGCGGCTTCACATCTTGCTGGAGCATCCGGTGCGAATTCACGACTTCGTTGAATTCGTCCGATTCAATCCGCTGATTCCACCGGGACGCGAGTCTCTGTTTGCACGCGGACTATGTGCTGGATTGCAAGGCGATCTCGTCGAAGCGCTTCATATTCTCATTCCTCAGATCGAAAACGCCGTCCGATATGTGCTCGAAGAGCACGGCGAGATCACTTCCGGTCTCAGTTCTCACGGCATCCAGATGGAGTCCGCTTTGAACGTGATATTTGACTCCAATGAGGAAGTGCTTGACGACATTTTTGGTGAGGACATTGTCTTCGAGCTTCGTGGGCTGTTGATTGATCAGCGGTCATCAAACCTCCGTAATCTCCTCGCGCATGGTTTGCTCTATCCTGAATCGTTTCAGTCCACGACTGCAATCTATGTCTGGTGGATCATTTTGAGGTTGGTCGTGATCGGCCGACTTAAAGGGCAAAACAACCGGCCTGATCCCACGCGAACCGAGTAGCGATGATCCGGCATCGCGTCGCAGATTTTTTTGAACCACATTTTGTGCCTGTGAGAGTTGCTCTCGGTGACAGCCGTTTCACTGGCTGGCCACCGATGGAGCCGTTGCTGTCGATGTCGTCACCGCTGACGACCAGTTGTCCCCACATTTCGGAAAGGAACCCTCATGCCCACATCCTGCGCAAAGCGGCCGAGAACATCCTCGGCATCATCAGAAGTTGTTATCAAGAATCCCTCGTTCGTGCCTCCGGCGAGTCGGAGCAGTTGGTCGGGAACGCTGAAGCTCGGCGCGATCACCGTTCCGTTGAAGGGTTACTCGGCCGCTGTGACTCAGCGCGATAGCCCGCTGCACTTGGTCCATGCAGGATGCGGTAGTCGCATTCAGCAGCCGAGGCGATGCCCGAAGCACGGTGAGGTTTCCTCGGAGCAGATCGTCAAAGCCTTCCAGTTCGCGCCGGATGATGACATCGTGCTCACGGAAGATGAGCTGAACCAGCTCAAGCCCAATGATGATCAGATCATTCACGTCGAACGCATGTTGTCAGCCCGACAATTGGACCTCTTCCTGCTGTCGGGGCGGACGCTCAATTTGATTCCCGCGCACGCGGCGGCGGCCGACGCCTATCAACTGGTCGTCACCGCGTTGGCACGAGCCGATGAATGGGGGCTCGGCCGCCTGGTGATGTCAGATCGGCAGCAACTCATCGGGCTGAGAGTCGTGGATCAACGCTTGGCGTTGCACGTCCTTCACTGGCCGGCGCAATGGCGAGCTTGTCCCGCATTCGAGGCACCCAAATCACCTGCGCTGACCGACGTCGAACGCCTCTCAGCGTCTCTCGCTCCGCTGCGGAAACCCATTGAATGGTCCGATTTCCAAGATGACTTCGATCAGAAGCTGACCGACTTGGTGTGTCGGAAGGTGACTGCTCGTCAGCACAAAAAGCCGGCCGTCGTCGTCAAAGAGTCGCCGGCCAAATCAGCCCCTCGCCGCACCCCAACGCCGCGCTCTGGTCGTGCGGCGTGACCGAATTACCTCGGAGGATCGCGTATTCATGACCACCCGATCGGTTTCAACAACCTCCGGCGACACCGCGGACTATTCCGTCTCGACATTTCGACTTCGCCGCCGGACACCGGGCTCGTTTGTGTTGGTTCCGTTCCCAAAAGGCGGTCGCTCGATTCGCTGCCAAGGGCAACTCGAAGCTGCGGCGGCGGTGATCCTCGCCAACTGCTCCACCGTCACGTCGATCAAAGAGCAACCGCTCAAGATCCACTACGCTTGGCGCGAGACTGCGTCTGGTCCGGTGATTCAGTTGCTGGCGCAGCACAGCCCGGCGCGGCTGGGTGCTCCGTGGCGATGCACTTACATCGTGCCGGACTTTCTGGTGCAAAGCAGCGACGGCACCACGCGACTCATCGAAATCAAACCCGCCGACAAGCTGCAAAAGCCAGACGTGCAGCGAAAACTTTCTGTCGCGCAACGCTTCGCCGATCAGAATGGTTGGCGTTTTCTGGTCGTGACGGAACGTGAACTCAAGCGTGGTTCTCTGCTCGGCAATCTCCGGCTATTGAGCCGCTACCGACGGCTCATCGCCGATGCTTCGCTGCTCGACGCGATTCCCGCGCTCGTCGCTCAACAGCCAACTTCGTTGGGTAACCTCTGCGCACACTTCATATCACCGGATCGCCTGCACGAAGTCCGAACAGCGGTTCTGCACTTGGTCGTCACGGGGCGGCTCGACATTGATCCGCGTCTTGAACCGATTTCCAATTCCACTCTTCTCCATCCGGGAGGTTCGATCTCATGGGAACCATTCGACTCGGTGTGGGGACCGAGTGGCTCCAGGACGGTCGAGCCTTTCGCATCGTCCGCCAACTCGGTTCCGATCAATTCGCTGTCCTTGACGTGAAGTTCAACGTCGAGCAAACGCAGTCCCAGTCCGACATCCTGGGCGGATTCAATTCCGGCGCTCTGAGATTCGCGGACACAACAGGCCAATCTACAGATGAAACCTCCAACCTCACACCAATCGTTTTTCCCGATCTCTGTGAGACCGATCAAGCACAACTCGTCGCTCGATGGCAGGCCATTGAGCCGCTGACAGCCCTTGGCCACAAGCCGACCGACGAGGACTTTCAAATACGCGCCGATCAACTCTGCGCGAACGGAGCACGATTCTCGTCGAGAACTCTGCGACGGCTGTACGCAACGTGGTCCAAATCAGGACAACAACGTCTGTCGCTTCTGACTCGAACCAACCAGCGCGGCGGACGTGGCCGTGCCAGACAGCACAGTTGGCTGAAGCGGTTCCCGATCCTGCGGC
>CAMDPX010000343.1 GCA_945905295.1 Planctomyces sp. SH-PL62
AGACTGGAGAATCGCGAACTGCTGTCGGCGTCGGTGCTGTTGATCGGCAGCGAGCTGAATATCACGCTGGTCCGCGATGAAGCGGTGCGGATCAGCTCGATCGCCGGCAACCTCGTCGTGCAGACCGGAACCAGCGGCGGAGTGCTCACCCCTTCCACCAACATTGGCACGGTCAGCTCCAGCGCGATTCAGACCATCCTCATCACCGGCGGCGATGAAGCGAACGACATCGACCTGGGTGGCGTGTTCGCGGTGGACTTCACTTCGCTGACGAGCATTGTGGTCGATGCCGGCAACGGACATGACACGCTCACCGGCAGCCCGGACTTCGCCGACAGTCTGTTTGGCGAAGACGGCAACGATTCGATCATCGGTCAGGGAGGAAACGACACGCTCGACGGCGGCGATGGAGCAGACACGATCACCGGTGGCACGGCGACGGACAGCATTCGTGGCGGTGACGGAGCCGACAGCATCACCAGCGGCGACGGCGCGGATTCGATCGAAGCCGGCAACGGTTCGGACATCGTCGATGCCGGCAACGGCGACGACACCGTCATGGCCGGCAATGGCGAGGACACCGTCGACGGCGGTGCCGGCAACGATTTCCTGAACGGAGATGGCGGAGCCGACACCGTCATCGGCGGCACCGGCAACGACAGAATTCTGGGGGGCGAGCTGGCCGACAATCTGCTCGGCGGTGACGGCAACGACACGATCGATGGCCAATCGGGCAACGACGTGATCGACGGCCGGGATGGTGCGGACAGCTTGTCGGGAGGCAATGGCAACGACCGCGTTCAAGGTGGGGTCGGCGACGACATCGTGAATGGCAACGCGGGGGCCGACACCTTGGAAGGGGGCGTGGGCAGCGATCGCATCCTCGGCGGCAATAACAATGACACGATCTTCGACGACTCCGAAGCCGGTGCGAGCGACCCCTTCGGTGCCGATACGATCCTCGGCCAGGCTGGCGATGACACCATCTTTGCGACGAACGGACCGGACTCCGTGGATGGAGGCACGGGGAATGACCTGATCGATAACCGCACCACCATCGCTTCGGTGAGCGATGCACGGCTCGATCCCGAAGGGGATACGGGCACGACCAACATGGTCTTCACGATTACGCTGTCAACGCCCATCACCCGAATCGTCACGGTGGACTTTGCGACGTCCGATGGGACCGCGACACGCACGGTTGGTGGCACCAGCCCGCAGGACAATCAAGACTATCTCGCCGTCACGGGAACCGTGACCTTCGCGCCTGGCGAGACGGTGAAAACGGTCAACGTGCCCATCCTGGGCGATGTGTTGGACGAGTCGGATGAGGAGACCCTCTTCCTGAATCTGACGGCGGCCGTCAATGCGACGATCTTTGACAACCTCGGCGATGGCCGCATCATCGATGATGACGGCGCGGCGGTCACCGATCTGGACATCGAACTGTTGTTTGATGACACGGCTTCGTTTAGCGCCGTCGGACCGACGGTTCAAACGGCGTTTGCCAGTGTGGTCATGCAACTCCAGACGAATTTCCCGGGGGCGAGCCTCGCGTTTGGTATCGCACGATTTGAGTCTTTCTCCACGGGGAATCGGGGTGACGCGCCCTTCATTCTGAATCAGCCGATCATCACGACGACGACGCCGCAATTTCAAGCGGCCATCGACGCCGCGCTGGCGCGAGTCGCTCCAGGTGGGGGGGCCGGACAGGAACCGGTCTTCGAAGCCCTGTTTCAGTCGGCCACCGGCGTGGGCTTGGATGGAAACGGGGACGGTGACAGAACGGATACCGGTCCCGCCGGGCTGATCAGCACGCAAACCGCAAACAACACCGGGCTCGACATTCCCCCATTTGCCACCTTCCTGCCGGACCCGACCGGTCCGGTGCTGCTGCCGACCGTCGGCGTGGCGAATACGACGGACGGAATTGGATTCCGTCCCGGAGCCCGGCATATCATCTTGGTCGCGTCAGACAGCCGGACTCTGGTCCACAACAATGATGGTCTCGCGACGTACACCGGCATTGGGGGAGTCACGGTTCCGGCGACTGTCTTCGCCGGAGGAGCAGGGACAACCACCCCCGCAGCGGCCGTCGGCATTCAGCAGACGATCAATGCGTTGCTCGCGGGAAGCATCCAGGTGGTCGGTTTGGGTTCCACTCGATTCGGAACCTCGCCGCGTGCCGAACTGACCGCGATTGCCCAATTGACCGGTGGGTTGAACAACACGATGAACCCGATCTCCGACGGAGCGGGCGGGATGATTGCTCCGGGTCAGCCGCTGTACTTTGAAGTGCAGGCTGGGAACTCGGCGGGTCTGGCGACGGCGATCGTGAATGCGGTGACGGGCAGTGCGACCGCGATTCCACCTCCGCCTCCGCCCCCACCTCCACCACCCATCCCGCCTTCAGGACCGCAGGGAGATACGTTGGTGGGCGGTGACGGAGACGACACCATCTTCTCTGGCGATTTCGATGACCTCATCAGCGGTGGTGCCGGCAACGATTCGATTGACGGGGGCGCAGGGAACGACAGCGTTCTCGGAGGGGCTGGGGCCGATACGCTGCTCGGCGGAGCCGGCAACGACACGCTCAATGGACAGGGTGGCACGGATTCGCTCGACGGTGGACTCGGCGATGACACGTTTATCTGGGACGGAGCCGCCGGCGGCAACGATTTCTTCACCGACGCCGACGGCGACAACACGCTGATCGTCAATGGCAGCGGCGCGGCGAACACGTTCACGATCGGACAATCGGTGGACCGTCTGCTGACCGTGACCGAGGCGGGGAAGAGTGTCACGGCCGGGCCGACATTCATTCTGGCGATCATCAACGGCAACAACGGCAACGACTCCATCAACCTTGGCGACATCTCGAAGGTGCCGCCGATCGTGGTCGAAGTGCATGGCGGAGCCGGCAACGACTTCATCAGCGGGACCGGCAGCCCCATCGGCCGAGTGCGATTGCTGCTGGATGGCGGCGACGGCAATGACACGGTCCGCGGCACGCTGGGGGATGACACGATCACCGGGGGTATCGGCAACGACAACCTCAAGGGGAGCAACGGCAACGATACGATCAGCGCCGACGACGGTGATGACTTCGTGGATGGCGAAGCCGGCAACGACTCGATCGACGGCGGCAACGGCGCGGACTTGCTGCGCGGCGGCGTGGGGAATGACACACTCCTGGGCGGCAACGATTTCGACACGCTCGAGGGGGGCAACGGCAGCGATTTGCTCGATGGTGGCGACAGCGTCGATAGCCTGCTGGGGGGTGCCGGCAACGACACGCTGCTGGGTGGACTGGGAGCCGACACGCTGGATGGCGGCGACGGCAACGATGTGCTCGACGGTGGCCGCAACAACGATTCGATCGTGGGTGGACTCGGCGACGACAAGATTCGTGGCGATCACGGCAACGACACGATCGACGCCGGTGACGGCAACGACACGGTCAATGGCGGCGATGGCAACGACGTGATCACCGGCAACACCGGCAACGACGCCATCGACGGCGGCGACGGCGACGACATCGTCAACGGCATGGCCGGCAATGACACGATCGTCGGCGGCGATGGCAAAGACCTTCTCAAAGGTGGAGCCGGCAGCGATCTGATCCTGGGCCAAGACGGCGACGACACGATCGACGGCCAAGGTGGCAGCGATACCGTCGCTGGCGGCCAAGGGATCGACGTGATTGTCGATCCGATCGCTGAGATCGACGAACTGTTCGTGCTGTCGGCGGCGCTGCGAACGATTTTGGATGCACTGTGAGATTTGAGATTTGAGATTTGAGATTTGAGATTTGAGATTTGAGATTTGAGATTTGAAATCTGGCAGGGAGGCTTGATCGTGCAATTCGTTTCATGGCTGAAGAACTGGCCCGCAGCGGCAGGTCGCCGGAAACCAAGCACTCAGACGCGGACCGCTGCGTCGGCTGTGGAGCACTTGGAAATTCGCGTTCTGCCTTCGTCCAGCGTGCTGATTGTGGCCGGCACCGAGATCAACATCACGCTCAACACGAACGACAACGTCAGCGTCAGTTCGCTGAGCGGCAACGTGGTGGTGCAGATCGGCCCCAACGGCGGGCAGTTACAACCGGTCTCGATTGGCACGTTCCCAGCCAGTTCGGTGCAGTCGATCGTCATCACCGGCGGCGACGCGGAGAACAACATCGACTTGAGCGGTGTGACGTCGGCCGACTTCACCGCCTTGACGAGTATCAGCGTCAACGCCGGCAATGGCGACGACTCGATTCTGGGGAGCAATGATTTCGGCGACAGCCTGTTGGGGGGCGACGGTGCCGACACGCTCGACGGACAGGGAGGTGCCAACACGCTCGACGGTGCCGACGGGCCGGATGTCATTCGCGGTGGAGCCGTGATCGACATCATCAGCGGCGGCGATGGGGCAGATAACATCGACGCCGGAGCGGGGAACGACAACGTCGACGCCGGCAACGGCTCGGACCTCGTCAATCTCGGCGATGGCGATGACGTCGCGAATGGCCAGAACGGCGAAGACACGATCAACGGCGGACTCGGCGACGACACCATCAATGGCGATGGCGGTGCGGACCTCATCAACGGCGATGACGGCAACGATTCGATCATCGGCGGCGAGAGAAACGACACGATCAACGGCGGACTGGGTGCCGACGTGATTCGCGGCATGAGCGGCAATGATTCCATCGACGGTCAGGCCGGGGACGACAGCCTGTTCGGCGACGGCGGCCACGATCGCCTCCAAGGGGGCGATGGCAACGACATCGCAAACGGCGGCAGCGGCAACGACACCATCGAGGGAGGCATCGGCAGCGACAGCATCCTCGGCGGAGCGGGTGACGATCTCGCGTACGACGACTTTGAACTCCAGGTCAACAGCTTCAGCGGAGCTGACACGTTGCTGGGCCAAGCGGGCGATGACACCCTGTTCGGGATCGGCGGTCCCGACTTGCTGATCGGCGGCGTCGGCAACGATCTGCTCGACACACGCATCTCCGGTTTGGTCGTCGACGATCTCATCTTCAACGAAGGGGACGTCACGAACACGGTCTTCATGACCGTGCGGCTGACCGTCGCCAGCGCTTTGACCGTTTCCGTCAATTACGCCACCGCCTCCGACGGCACGTTGCTGGGCGGCACGGCCACGGCTAACACCGATTATGTCTCGACCAACAACCAGCTCACGTTCTTGCCTGGCGAGACGGTCAAGCTGGTTCCCATTGACATCCTGGGTGACACGGTCATCGAGGGTGACGAAACCTTCTTCCTGAATCTGTCCAATCCGGTGAACGCGAATTTCAACGACCCACAGGGAGAGGGGCGGATCATCAACGACGATGTCATTCCGCCGCCGCCGATCCTCGACGTGGTCTTGCTGTTCGATGACACCGGCAGCTTCTCTGGTGCCGGTCCGACCTTGGTGACCAGCTTCCCGACCATCATCACGCAGTTGCTGACGCAATTTCCCGGCGGCGACTTTGCGTTCGGCGTCTCGAAGTTCGAGGATTACGCCGGTGCCACGGATCGACCGTACATTTTGAATCAGCCGATCATCACGGATGACACGATTGGCTTTAACAACGCCATCAATGCGGCGCTCAACCGGATCAGTCCGGGTGGTGGCGGCAGTCTCCCGGAAAGCGATATCGAAGCGTTGTTCCAACTCGCCACAGGAGCGGGCTTCGATGGCAACGGAGATGGCGATACGACCGACAGCGGCATCGCGGGCCAAGCCCTGACGCAAACGAATCCAGGAGCTGGTGGCGACGTCCCGGCCTACAGCACCTTCATGCCCGATCTCCCCAACAACGTGCTTCCGCCGACGATTCCAGTCACGGCCACACCCGCGGACGGAATGGGGTTCCGGCCCGGCGCGCAACACATCGTGCTGTTGGCGACCGACGCAGCGATTACTTACCAGCCCGACGGATTAGCGACATACACCGGTGTCGGAGGTGTGACCGTTCCCGCCATCCAGATCACGCAAGGTGGGACCGCCAACAGTCCTGGTGGCCGTGGTGCGACCATTCAAAACACGATCAACGCACTCATCGCACGCGGAATCCAAGTGGTCGGACTGGGCGACCAGCGGTTAAGCGGTGGTGGTCCGAATGCGACCCCGCGACCGCAACTGGAAGGCTTGTCGATCCTCACCGGAGCCATCAATACCACCACGACTCCGCTGGAGAACGGGATCACTCCCGGCCCATCTGCCGACGACATTCAACCGGGGCAGCCGTTGTTCTTCCGGATCAATCCAGGTGATGCGGCCGGACTGGCCGCCGCGATTGTGGCCGGCATCACCGGTGCCGTTGGAGTCGGTCCACCACCACCACCACCGCCACCACCACCACTGCCGCCGATCCCCGGTCCGCAGAATGACACGCTGATCGGCAACGACGGGAGCGACACGCTGCTGGCCGGCGAATTCGACGACCTCTTCAATGGTGGTTCGGGTGATGACTACATCGAAACCGGAGCCGGCGACGACAGCGTGCTCGGCGGTGCGGGGAACGACACGATCTTCGGACAAGTCGGCGACGACACGCTCAATGGCCAGGGGGGCACGGACCTCATCCAGGGCGGAGATGGCGACGACACCGCAGTTTGGGACGGCGCTGGTGGCGGCAACGACACGCTCACCGACCCCACCGGAGATAACACGCTGCTCGTCAACGGCACCGGTTCCGCGAACAACTTCAACGTTGGTAAGAACGCTGACAGCCTGTTGACCATCACCGAGTCCGGCAAGACCGTGACCGTCGGCCCGGATTTCAATCGTGTCGCGATCAACGGCAACAACGGCAACGACATCATCACGATTGGCAACCTGGAAGACGTCGCGGGCGTGCAACTCGAAGTCTTCGGGGGGAATGGCAACGACATCATCAGCGCGGCGGGAGCCTTCCTCGGCAACGTGCGACTGGAGCTGAACGGCGATGCCGGCAACGACACCATCGTCGGCAGCGAAGATGGCGACACGATCACCGGCGGCGACGGCAACGACCGGCTGAACGGTCGCAGCGGTAACGACACCATCGTCGCTGGCAATGGGAACGACAACGTCTTCGGCGACGCGGGCAACGACAGCATTCAAGGCAACGCCGGCGATGACAGCCTTCGCGGCAACGACGGCCACGATACCGTCGATGGCGGCGACGGCTTCGACGTGCTGCTCGGCCAGAACGGCGACGACTCGCTCCTGGGCGGAGCGGGCGACGACAGCTTGGATGGCAGCGTTGGAGCGGACACGCTGCTCGGTGACCTGGGCCAAGACACGCTGCTCGGCGGCGATGGCAACGACTCGCTCGATGGCGGACGCAACGATGACTCGATCATCGCCGGTGCGGGCAATGACTTCATCCGTGGCGATCACGGCAACGACCAGATCAACGGCTCGGACGGCGATGACAACATCAACAGCGGCAGCGGCAACGACACCGTTCTGGGTGGCGACGGCAACGACACGCTGGCCGGTGGCGGCGGAACCGATGTGGTCCTCGGCGGCGATGGCGACGATTCC
>CAMDPX010000344.1 GCA_945905295.1 Planctomyces sp. SH-PL62
CTGGACGGCTCGCGCGGGCAGAGATGTCAGCACAACGCAAATCGTTTCGCGCGCCGGGTCGGCCCACGCCACAGTCCCCGTCGAGCCTGTATGGCCGAAGGTCTTCTCTGAGCAGCCCGCGCTGCCAGCCGCTTTGCCAACGTTCAGACCCAAACCGCGCTGTGTCTGACCGGGTGGATTGTGGTTGCTCGTCATCAGCCGAGCCGTCTCTGGTTTCACCACGGCCCCTTTCTGGAAGAGAAACTCGCCGAGGAATCGCGCAATGTCCGGCGCGGACGCATGCGTGCCGCCCCAGGGTGCTCCGAGCTTTCGCCAATACGGACTGTTCCAGTCCCAATCCTTCGCCGTCGGATCGCCACCGCCGGCTTCGACCGCAGCGAATTCTGTTTGCACGGGGATGAAGTCTTCGAGCTTGAACCGCCCGAGTCCTTGGGCCGAATGCTTCATCCCTAGCGGTTGAAAGACGGCTCGATCAACGAGGGTCAGGATGTCCGTGCCGCTCAGCAGTTCGGCCACGTGAGCGGCCAGCAGAATCGCCATGCTCGAATACTGGTACTTGGTGCCGGGGACGAAACTCAGCGGCGTGCGAATCGCGTGCTCGACGAACTCGGACAGCGGAGCATGTTTCTTCCGCAAGGCGTCATTCTCAGGCAATTGATCGGGCAGTCCCGAAACGTGTGACAGCAGATGTCGCAGCGTGACCTCATCGCGCCCCTCGCCGGTGAAGTTCGGGAGGAACTTCTTCAAGGGATCGTCGAGCTTGAACGCGCCTTTGTCGAAGAGCGTCATCAGCGCCGTCATGGCGATCGGTTTGGAAATCGAGCCTAGCAGAAACATCGCGTGCTCATCGCGAGCCTTGCCGAACGCGCGTGTGAACGATGTCCGCCCTTGGCTGACGTGCAACACAGCGGCGGCCACTTGGCCTTGAGCGATCGCGCGAGTCAGCACCTCGGCCGCCTCGTCCAAGCGATCTTGTCGCAACGCGGCCAGGAGCGGTGTTCCCAATGAGGCGGCCAATCCGAGTTGAAGAAAGTTGCGTCGTTTCATAGGGAGCGATCATAACGTGGCGAGGCAAACTTGCGACGAGAGCGGATGCTGGCTCGCGAGTTCTTCGTGACCAGTTAGGATGTTGTCGCTTCCGTTGTCCCGTCCGATCAAATTGCCGGACCAAGAGCAGGAGTGACTGTGTTGTTAGAAGCAGCTTCAAAACCTGGCTTGGACGTAGCCGCGTTCGCCAGAACGCGGGTTCGCTCGGCATTGCCCCGCACTCTGGCGAGTGCGGCTACGGTTTTGAAACCGCTTCTACTGAAGTTTCATGCGTCTGTGCGGCTCGGCGTTCGGTGGATTGGGCTGACCATCTTGGTTGTCTCGGTCACGGGGCAGGCGTCGGGTGCTGACGACGACTTGGAGTTCTTCGAGAAGAAGATCCGGCCAGTGCTGGTCGAGCGGTGTTACAAATGCCATTCGTCGGAGACTGCGAAACCGAAGGGGGGACTCCGGCTTGATCGTCGAACAGGCGTGTTCGATGGCGGTGACTCCGGGACCGCTGTCGTGCCGAGGAAGCCGGACGAGAGTCTGCTGATCAAGGCCCTCTCTTGGTCTGGTGTCGTGTCGGAGATGCCTCCCGATAGCAAACTGCCTGACCGCGTCATTGCCGATTTTCGGGAGTGGATCGCGCGCGGGGCGGCGTTCCCTGCCGACTCGGCACCGGTCGCCGCGAAGCCGCGAGCGGTGGATGTTGAACAGGGACGAGGGTTCTGGTCGTTTCAACCGGTTCACACGATGCCGGCTCCGCAGGTCTCTGATCCGAGTTGGCCGCGGCGGAAGATTGATTCATTCGTGCGCGAGCAACTTGATCGTCAACAAATGCGGCCCGCGCCGGAGGCTGATCGACGAACGTTGATTCGGCGGCTTTCGTTCGACCTGCTTGGTGTGCCGCCGACGTTTGCTGAGACGGAAGCGTTCGTGGCGGACGAAACGCCGGATGCTTACGAGCGGCTTGTCGAGCGTTGCCTCGCGTCGCCGCACTATGGCGAGCGCTGGGGACGACATTGGCTCGATGTGGCTCGTTATGCCGAGGACCAGCCGACGTCCGAGGCAACCTGCAAGCCGCCGCGCTTTCCGTTTCGGTACCGCGATTGGGTCATTCAGGCGTTGAATGACGACTTGCCTTATGACGAGTTTATTCGCCGTCAGCTTGCGGCTGATCTGTTGGATGTGCCTCGGTCGGAATTGGCCGCTCTGGGGTTCCTCGGTCTGTCGCCGGTCTATCACAAGGAGCCGAAGCTCGCGGCCGATGTGATCTCGGTGATTGTTGCCGACGAGTGGGACGAGCGGCTCGACACGGTCACGCGCAGCTTTCTGGGGCTGACCGTCGCGTGTGCTCGCTGTCACGACCATAAGTTTGATCCGATCAAGACCGACGACTACTACGCGCTTGCCGGAGTCATGGCCAGCACGCAGTTGGTCGAATGGCCGCTCGTGGAGGCCAGCCCCGAAGAGGCCGCCGCGCTGACCGAAGTGCAGCGGCAGATCATCGATGTCGAGTTGCGTTTCGACTACGCGAAGAAGAATCGCAAGACACCGAAAGCGGAGGGAGTCGATGTCGCTCCGTTCGATGCCGAGGTGGCTCGCTGGGAAGCCGCGCTGAAAGCTTTGAAGGAAACGAAACTCTTTGAGGGACCGATCGCGACCGGCGTGCGCGACGCCGGTTTGTGGATCAACGGAGACGATCCCGCCTGGACGTTGCTCGATTACCAGCAGGGCCGTCCGCGCGATCTGCCTGTGTTCGTCCGAGGCAACCCAGCGAACCCCGGCCCGATTGTCCCGCGTCGATTTCTCGAAGTGCTGTCGCCTCGCGATGCGAAGCCGTATCAATCGGGCAGCGGGCGGCGCGAGTTGGCCGAGGCGATTGTCGGGGCTGTCCGAGGTAGCCGAACTCGTGAGAGTTCGGACCGAAGTCTCACGACTTCGGCTACGTCACTGGCTGCGCGAGTCATCGTGAATCGCGTCTGGGGTTGGCACTTCGATCGGCCGCTCGTGACGACTCCGAGCAACTTCGGTCGGCTGGGTGACGCTCCGTCGCACCCTGAACTGCTCGACGATCTGACTGCGCGATTCATCGAGTCGGGTTGGTCGTTGAAATGGCTGCATCGCGAGATCGTCCTCTCGGCGACATGGCGGCAGGCCAGCCGTTCGACGACCGACTTTCACGATCATGATCCTGATAACCGCTCGTTGTGGCGCATGAATCGTCGCCGCTTGGAAGCGGAAGCGTGGCGTGATGCTGTGCTGTCGGTGAGCACGGAACTCGACACGACGATGCTCGGCCCATCGGTCAGTCTGGACGAAACAAAGCATCGCCGACGCACCGTGTACGGCATCGTCAGCCGCCAGAAACCGGCAGACTTGTTTCGGTTGTTCGACTTCCCCGATGCCAAGCGTCACACCGAAACTCGGCTGCCGACGACGACGCCACTTCAGCAGTTGTACTTGCTCAACAGTCCGTTCCTGCAACAGCAGGCGGAGGGAACCGTTCGTGTCGTGCTCGATGAGAACCCGCCGAGACCGGAAGAAATCGCCCGTCGTCTGTTCCGCCGGATCTTGTTGCGAGAGCCGACAACTGATGAACTCAGCGAGGCCATTGGTCTCGTGCGAAACGAAACCGGTGAAGTGCCCCGCGAAAGCTGGGTGTTCCTTGCTCATTCACTGTTTGCGACGAATGAGTTTTTGTATGTCGAATGAGGAAGGGCCCGACGAATGAAAGGAGACGACGAATGTTTCTTCGATTCGTCGTCTCCTTCGATTCGTCGGGCACTTGAATTCATCAAAGTAGGATTGATCAATGACAGCAATTCTCGAACACCCTCCAGCCAGCCATACGCGCCGGCAGTTGCTCGGCTCGCTGGGTGCTGGATTCGGAACGCTCGCGCTGGCCGATCTGCTGCATGCGGATGAAACAACGTCCGGTGTCGTGACGCCGCATGCGCCGAAGGCTAAGCACGTCATCTTCCTCTTCATGGCCGGAGGGCCTTCGCATATCGACCTATTTGATGAAAAGCCGAGCCTCAAGAAATTCGCCGGGCAGCGTCCCGCCGGTGCCGACCTGCGGACCGAGCGTGTCACCGGTGGATTACTGCCAGCACCGTGGGAGTTCCGGCCCGGTGGTCAGAGCGGGTTGCGCATCAGCGATCTGCTGCCAAGTCTTCGCGATTGTGCGGACGACTTGTGTCTCGTGCGGTCGATGGTTGGCGGCAATCCCAATCACGCGCCGGCGGCGAATCATCTCTTCTCTGGACGCATCGATCAGATTCATCCGTCGCTCGGAGCGTGGGTCTCTTACGGGTTGGGGACGGAGAATCGCAACCTGCCCGGCTTCGTCTCGCTGAGCGATGGCGGGACCGCGTCCCGTTACGTTCGCAACGGCTATCTGCCGGGTGAGCACCAAGGGACGCCGATCAACATTGCCGAAAAAGATCCGGAGAAGATGGTCCGCTATCTGCGCAACGGAACGCTCAATCGCGAGCAACAAGAACGGCAGGTTGAGTTCATCGCGCGGCTCAATCGTCGGCAACTCGCGGCGTCGGGCGATGACCCCGCGCTGGAAGCTCGCATCCGTGCGATGGAGACCGCGTTTCGGATGCAGTTCGCTGCGGGGGACGTGTTTGACATCCGCTCGGAAACGCAGGCGACTCATGAGGAATACGGATCAAGCTCCTTTGCGCGCGGTTGCTTGATCTCGCGGCGGCTGGTGGAGCGCGGCGTTCGCTACATCCATGTGGAACTCGGTGGTTGGGACCATCATGAGAACATCGACAAGTCGATCACGAGCCTCAGCCGTCAAATCGACCAGCCGATTGCGGCGCTGCTGCGCGACCTGAAACGCCGCGGGCTGCTCGATGAGACGCTGGTCGTGTGGGGCGGCGAGTTCGGTCGCACTCCGGTTTCGGAAAGCGGGAACGGCCGCGATCACAATCACTACGGCTTCACGATGTGGTTGGCTGGCGGCGGCATCAAAGGGGGGATGGCCTACGGCGCGACCGACGAGTTCGGTTTCCGCGCCGTCGAAAACCGAGTCAGCGTCCACGACCTGCACGCCACGCTGCTGCACCTGCTGGGCTTCGATCACGAGCGGCTGACCTATCGCTACTCCGGCCGCGATTTTCGTTTGACCGACGTGCATGGCGAGGTCGTGCAAGAGTTGCTGGCGTGAATGCCGGGACGCGGGCGCATCCAACGTTGAAGAGAACTGCTATGAAACTGATACTTAATCGGCCTCTTCTTTGACGGGAGACTCTCGCATGCGTGGCACGCTGCTTTCTCCGCCGATCTCGCGTCGGCAGTTGTTGCAAGTTGGCGGGATCGGTGCGCTGGGACTGACCTTGCCTGAGCTCTTGCACGCTGGCGGCTCGAGTGGGCCGGAGCGCTCGTGCATTTTCATCGTGCAATATGGTGGTGGAAGTCATATCGACAGCCTGGATTTGAAACCGGATGCGCCGGCGGACATCCGCGGTCCGTACCAACCGATTTCGACACGCGCTCCGGGTCTCAACGTGTGCGAGCTGCTGCCACGATTGGCCATGCAGGCCGATCGGTTCGCCGTGGTGCGTTCGATGACGCATGGGAATGGCGGGCACGATGGCGGAATGCATGTGGCCATGACCGGCCACTCGGTCCCGACTCCCGACACGCCGTATTTCGGTTCGGTCGTCGCTCGCGTTCGACCGGCAACGCAAAACATTCCGAGTTATGTCTGGTTGCAGAACTTGGCGGGGGATGTCGAGCCGCGATACCTCCGTGGCGGATTCCTCGGCCCGGCTTTCAGCCCGTTGCGAGTGGGAACCGACCTGGATAACCCCAGCGCGGACAAGTTTCGGTTCACAGCGTTTGATCCACCTGCCGGCACGACGTCCGAACGACTGCTCGACCGTCAGCGATTGCTGCGCGGACTGGAGTCCTCCGTATCAAGTGGCGAGACAACACTGTCTCCCGGGTTCACTCGGTTTCAGGAACAGGCTCTCGATCTGGTCACCGGAACCAAAGCGCGCCGGGCCTTCGATCTGACCCATGAGTCCGACACGGTTCGCGATCGTTACGGCCGTCATCCGCTCGGCCAGAATCTGTTGATGGCGCGGCGCTTGATCGAAGCAGGGACGCGGTTGGTGAACGTGACCGCTTGGTGCGGCCTGGCGGAAGGGGAGAAATTCACCAATGTCCAAACTTGGGACATGCACGGCCCGGTGGCCGCGCACATTGGCAGCATCTTCGGAACAGGTTCGTATGGGTTGGGGTTCGCGCTGCCGCGCGTCGACCAGTCGGTTTCCGCGTTGCTCGAAGATCTTTCTGAGCGCGGACTGCTGGATAGTACGCTCGTCGTGATGGTGGGTGAGTTCGGCCGCTCGCCGAAGGTGACCAATCAGGGACGCGATCACTGGCCAGCTTGCTATTCGTCGTTGCTCGCCGGTGCCGGAGTGCGCGGCGGGATGGTCTACGGCGCGTCGGACAAACAAGGGGCGTACGTCCAAGAGCGTCCGGTGTCTCCGGAGAACTTCGGCGCGACGTTGTATCGCGCGTTGGGGATCGACCCTGGCACGCGACTGGGACTGGATGGTTTCACGCGCCCAGCCAGCACAGGGCAACCGGTGGAACATCTGCTCGAATTGGGGTCGGCATGATGGATCGTGCGAGTTCTCCCACACAGCAAGTCACCGCATGGCTGTCCCGATTTGGCACCGCAGTGGATCAGAAGGATTGGTCCGCCGCGGCAGACATGTTCGGAGACGAGTGCTACTGGCGCGATTTGGTCTCCTTCACTTGGAACATCAAGACTCTGGAAGGCAAAGACGAAATCCGAGCGATGTTGGCCGCGACGATTGCCGACGTGCAACCCGGTCGCTGGCAGATCGCGGGAGAGGCAGCCGACGAGAACGGCGTGATCTCCGGTTGGCTGACTTTTGAGACCGCTGTCGCGCGAGGAAAAGGCTACGTGCGTCTGAAGGCCGGCAAATGCTGGACGCTGCTGACCACGATGACGGAGCTCAAAGGTTTTGAAGAGAAGCATGAGGCGACTCGCAGTTTCGGAACGCAGCACGGTGTCTTCAAGTATCGGAAGACTTGGCTGGAGCGAAAGACTCAGGACGAAGCGGAATTGGGTGATGTCACTCAACCTTACTGCGTCATCATCGGCGGCGGACAAGGAGGCATCGGACTGGCAGCCAGACTGAAACGCCTCGACGTGCCGACGATCATCATCGAGAAGAATCCGCGTCCCGGTGATTCGTGGCGGAAGCGTTACAAGTCGCTCTGCCTGCACGATCCCGTGTGGTACGACCACATGCCTTAGGGGGCTTGGAAAAATGTCTTCGTGAAATTGTCTGTTGATGTTACAGATCGCGTGTCTCCAGGGAAGGAGGGATTGCGATGGTCGAGTTGGAAGTCCATGAGTGTGAGTGCGAGGTGTGTCGCGGGGCCGAGGAGCATCCCGATC
>CAMDPX010000345.1 GCA_945905295.1 Planctomyces sp. SH-PL62
GGTGCATTCGCGAGGAACCGGGGGGCTGACGCCGCCCCGCTCGCCTAGATCAATACAGATTGTAGCGAGACTTTGGCTCTTCACACTCGTCCGCTACGGTACGGCCCCATGACTGACACCACGACCAACACCAAATACCTCAACCGTGAACTGAGCTGGTTGGAATTCAACCAGCGCGTGCTCGCGGAGGCTCAAGACGCCGGCGTGCCGTTGCTGGAACGGCTGAAGTTCCTGGCGATCACCGCGTCGAATCTGGATGAGTTCTTCATGGTCCGCGTTGGCAGCTTGCAGATGCTGCTGGCACAGGGCATCACGAAGACCGATCCCGCCGGGATGACGCCGGAGCAGCAGCTTCAGGCCATTGGCACGCGCACGCACCAGATGGCGAACGATCAATACACATGCTTCTTGCAAGAGGTCGAACCGAAGCTGGCGGAAGCGGGTCTGCGGCGGCGACGCGCCGCGGAACTGGCTCCACGGCAAGCCAAGCTCGTCGAGCAACTGTTCGACAACGAGCTGTCGAGCGTTCTGACGCCGATTGCAATCACGTCTTCCGAAGACTTTCCGTTGCTCGCGACGCAATCGCTGAGCGTCTGTGTGCGGCTCGATCCGGCGGCCAACGACGAGTCGAAGACGCCACGCTTCGCGATCATCCCGTTCGGCAAACTGACCTCGCGATTCGTCTCGCTGCCGGCCGACAACGGTTATGAGTTCATGCTGTTGGAGGATGTGATCGCTCAGCACGCACAACGCTTCTTTTCCGGCGAGAAGGTCTGCGAGTGCGTGCCGTTCCGCATCACTCGCAACGCGGACCTCAGCATTCGTGAAGACCTTGCAGCGGATCTGTTGGCCGAGATGGAAGAAGTTCTGGAGACTCGCCGAACCGGTGCGTGCGTGCGACTGGAGGTCTCCGACAGTGTGACCACTCACCTGTTGGCCTTCCTGCAAGACGCTTTGAAGGTGTCGAATGAATCGGTCTATGTTGCTCCCGGACCGCTGGGTCTGTCGGCGTACATGCAGCTTTGCGAACGATCGGGGTTCGATCATCTGCGCTACGAATCGTGGCCACCGCAGCCGTCCCCCAGCGTGGATTTAGGCAGCAGCATGTTTCAGGTGTTGCAGCGGCAAGACTTGATGCTGGTGCATCCGTATGAAAGCTTCGAGCCGGTGCTGCGATTGCTCGAAGAGGCGGCCGACGATCCGCAGGTGCTGGCGATCAAGCAAGTTCTCTATCGCACCAGCCGCAACAGTCCGATCGTGGCCGCTCTGCAACGCGCGGCCGAGAAGGGCAAATACGTCACGGTGGTCGTCGAGCTCAAAGCCCGTTTCGATGAGGCTCGCAACATCGAATGGGCCAAGAGCCTCGAACTGGCGGGAGCTCAGGTTATCTATGGCGTCAAAGGGCTGAAGACGCACGCCAAGTGTTTGGTGATTGTCCGCCGCGAGACGCAGGGCATTGTCCGCTACGTTCACTTCGGGACCGGCAACTACAACGAATCGACCGCGCGGCTCTACAGCGACGTCAGCTTCTTGACCTGCAATGAGGAACTTGGTGCCGACGCAACCAGCTTCTTCAACGCGATCACTGGCTACTCGCAACCGATGAAGTTCCGGAAGATCGACATGGCTCCGCTGGGTCTGCGGCCGAAGCTGCTCGAAATGATCGAAGCCGAGACGCAGCGGAAAAAGCATGGGCAGAAGGCGGTGATTCTCGCCAAGCTGAACTCGCTGGTCTGCCCGAAGATCATCGACGCTCTGTACGAAGCGTCGCAGGCGGGGGTGAAGATCAAGCTCAACATTCGCGGCATCTGCTGTCTGCGGCCGGGGGTCAAAGGGCTGAGCGAAAACATTTCCGTCGTCAGCATTGTGGACCGTTTCCTGGAGCACGGCCGCGTGATGTTCTTCTATCACGGCGGCGACGAGCGAGTCTTTATTTCGTCCGCCGATTGGATGCCCCGCAATCTCGAACGCCGCGTCGAATTGCTGGTCCCGATCGAAGACCGAACGCTGCGGACGCGGCTGATCAGCGTTCTCGAAAACTATTTTGATGACAACGTAAAGGCTCGCCGGCTGCATTCGGATGGCAGCTATTCAAGAGTCAAACAGGGCAAGAGCGCTCCTCACCGTTCCCAAGAAGTCTTGTTTCGCGAGACCTGCGAGATCGGCCGGCTTGCCGAGAACTCCCGTCGCACCGTTTTCGAGCCACATCGCGCCAGCGGAGAATCATGAAAACTCTACTTCTCCTCCGGCACGGCAAATCGAGCTGGAAGAACACGACGCTGTCCGATCATGATCGCCCGCTCAAAAAGCGTGGCCGCGAAGCGGCCCCACGTATGGGCCGTTTGTTGAGCGAACTGAATCTCGTCCCGGATCACATTCTGACTTCGTCCGCTGCGCGTGCGCTGGAGACTGCTCAACTCGCGGTGGAGGCGGCGAAGTTTCTCGGTGAAGTCGAGACCGTCCCGGCCCTGTATCACGCCGATCCGCAGAGCTTGGTGGCCATCGTGTCGCACGTTCCCGACCGATTCGCCAGCGTGCTGATCATCGGCCACAACCCCGGCCTGGAAGATTGGCTCACGCGTTTGATCGGTCGCCGCGAAACGGTCTCCACCGCCGCGCTGGCGCAGGTGGAACTACCATTGGATTCGTGGCTCGACTTCTCACCCGACACGCGCGGGGAGCTCAAAGGGTTGTGGCGACCGAGCGAACTCATTCTGGCGAGCGGGGCGGAGTCAGCCCCCCGGTGAATTCGCCACGGAACCGGGGGGCTGACGCCGCCCCGCTCGCCTGTATCAGTTCCGGCCGCGCTTCACGACTGCTCATCGTGCTGTGGGTCGGTCTTGGGCGGCACCCAGTTTTTCATGCCGTCGGAGACTTCCTTGATCTCGCGGATGCGTTCGGCCGTCGGGGGTTCGTTGGTGCCGAACTGCACGATCTTCGGCTTGCGTTGGCGCGTCACCTTGTAACGGGTCATCGCCTTCGGTTTACGAAAGATCCCAAACCACTTCTCTTCTTCGGCAGCGACAACCTCTTTCGGATTCTCACGCAGCAGAAAGAGGAGGATCGCCAATCCCAGAAAGAGCCCGGAAACAACCAGCACCGGCTTCGTCGGTTCGTTGGCGAAGACCAAGATGATGAAGCCGATGAAGACGATGCCGAAAAAACAAACGGCCCCAGTCGCCAGCCAAGCGACCGCTTCGCTTCCGCTGTCTTTGCCTTTGTTACCCGACATGCTGCGATCCCGACTTGAGCACGACTACTTCGGTCCCCCTCCGTGGACGAAGATGTCGAGGTAAATCACCAGGACCATCAGGCCCAAGACGAAGGCCATGCCGCAATAGGTCGCGCCGATCAGCACTTTTTCGCTGGGGCGTTTGCGAGTCACCGCCTCCCAGCAGAGGAAGACCATGTGGCCGCCGTCGAGCACCGGGATCGGCAGGAAGTTCAGTACGGCCAGGTTGATGCTCAAGAAGCCGAGGAACAGCAGCATGGGGGTCAGCCCCTGCGCGACGACGTCGTGAGCTACCTGAGCAATGCCGATCGGGCCATGCAGTTCCTTGAACGACAAGTCGCCGCGGAACAGGCTGCGGAGCGTCAGATAGACCTCCAACATTTTGCTGCTGGAGTGATGCGCCGCCATCGTCAGCGCGGCTCCGACCGAATCCGCTTTCTGGGTGATTCCCTCGTCGCGGAGAATGAAGCCGCGATCCGGGAAGAATGACGTTCCGTTGGGATCGCGAGTCGGCTCCAGTTCCACGACGTGCGTCTTGCCTTCGCCGATGACCGTGAGCCGCGCGTGTCGCGTCGCCGCCAACTGCATCATCCAGTACGCCTGCGCCCAAATGGTCCCCTCGGCTCCATCGCTGACTTCGAACTTCTTCATCTTTCCGTTTTTGTCGCCGTAGCCGTCCGGCTCGGCTCCGAGAGGCAGAAAGAGCTCAACGGCGGTGATGCGTTCATTCGGGGCGATCTTGCCATCGGCCGGACTCCCCGGCTCGACCTTCAGGACTTGCGACGTAATTTGAAACGCGATGCCGATGGACGGGACCGACAGCGGCGACGTTCGGAAGTCGCAATGATCGACCCAGCCCGACCGGTCCAGCGGCGTGATTTCAAACTCCTTTTTGGTGACCCCGTCCATGACCACGACCTTCACCGGTTGGCCGTGACGGGATTGAAAGTAATCTCCCAGATCGACCGGATTGAGTGTGTGACCGACCGCCTGGCCATCGACTTCCACAATTTTGTCGCCGGTCTTCAGACCCACGCGAGCGGCTGGAGAATCGTCCTGAATCGAGACGATCTTTTCGATGTCCATCGACAGGCCCAGATTTCGGAACCGATTCGGCCCGACCTCAATCGTGACGAACTCCGGCGGAGGAGCCTGCTCACCGGGCTTCGCCGGTTTGACCGGGCGTTCGACGACGAAGTCCAAGGTCTCGTGCCGGCGCGCGATCAACACCGCCTGCAATTCCGGGAAGCTCTTCACTGGCTGATCGCCGACCTTCACGATGCGATCGCCATCGCGAAACGCCGCACCAGCCGCCGGCATTCCGGGGAAGGCGACGGGGCCGTCGGCCCGCAGCATTGGCACCAGTCGGACATCCTTGTTGGCGGTCACGCCAATCAAACGGCGCGTCTCTGAACTATCCGGCGTGAGCTTCGAGTGGAATGGCTTTTTGTCGTTTTCCGTGATCCCTTCGAGTTCCACGGCCCCAGAAGTCAACGCCACGCCGACCATGATATCCACGTACTCGGAGGCCCGGCGGCCGTTGATGACCGTAATCTGGTCTCCGGTCCGCAGTCCCGCTCGCCACGCCGGATTGCCGACCCGCACGCCGCCGATCCGAGCTGGCTTGGTCTCGACGCCACTGTGAAATGCGATCGCGAAGAACAGCAGGCCGGTGAAGATATTCATAATCACGCCGGCCGAGATGATCGCCATCCGCTGCCACACCGCCTTCGCCGAATACGAACGGGGGTCTTGAGCGATCTCTTCACTGCTGAGCTGACTGGGATCAATGTCGTCCTGCCCCAGCATCTTCACATAACCGCCGAACGGGATCGCCGAGAGGGCGTACTCGGTGTCCCCGATTTTGAAGCTCCACAGGATCGGACCGAAGCCGATGCTGAAGCGTTCCACGAACACGCCGCACCACTTGGCGACGGCGAAATGCCCCAGTTCGTGGAAGAAAATCACAAAGCCCAAGCCGATCGCCACCCACAACCAATTCAGGGCGTTGGAGGCAAACTTGGAAAGATCGAACGCAGCCAGCAAATCCATTGAATTCAAGTCCACCGAGCAATCTCCTGGCAAAGCCCATCAGTCCGGTCACGGCCATTGAGCCAGCGACGGGGAGGGGTTGAAGTCTTGTTGATCGAGCACAACTCGATACCACCACGGACTGTCGCAGAAACCGAGACTCCCCGCCAGGAATCTTTCGGACATCGACTACGCCTGGGGTGCGTAGATCAACTTGCCGCAGCTAATGCAGAAAATAAATTTCCCGCCGCGCAGTTCGACACATTGCTGTGGCGAGAGGGACACATAACACGACGTGCAGACGCTGTTTTCGACAGACGACAGCGCGTCGGCTCCGTGAGCGATCACCAAGCGGCGGTAAGTCGCCATGTGCTCGGCGGGAATAATCGATTCGGCTTCGGCCACGGCTGGCAGAAGCCTTGTCGCTCGTTCCTTCAGGCCGGCTTCGGCGGCGGCGACCTGTTCGGTCATTTTGCGGACATCGTCTTTGGCGTCCGCAACGATTTTCTCCGCGTCCGCGACCTTGGATTTCAGCTTATCGACCTGATCCATGCAGTCGAGGATTTCATCTTCGAGCACGCTATTGGCCATTTTGTCGGCGGCGATTTGTCCTTTGAGGATATCGAACTCGCGGTTCGTACTGGCCATGTTCAGCTTGGCATTGAGGTCCGCCAGCTTCGCCTCATTCGTCTTCAGTTGCAGGCCCTTCTGATCGGCCAGCTTGCGTTGGGCGGTGTGCAGAGCCTTGATTTCATCCAGTTCGACTTGCCGCTTGGCCAGCGCGTTCTCTTTCACTTTGATGAGCCGCGGGCCTTTATCGAGTTCCTCCTGCACCCCTTTGAGCTTTTGCTGCAATTCGTGGAGGAACTGTAAACCGTTATTCGAGACAGCCATGTGCGGCGGCTCCGGGGAGACAACTTTTGTGGATAGCGGCGAGTTTTAACCGCTGACCCACGCGAGCAGTAGCCTCGGAGAGCAGAACGACTTCGCTTGTAGTGACCCCAGACTTCGCTTGTAGTGACCCCATTGATGGGGTCGAGCGCGACCCGGACCCGATAAATCGGGTCACTACGAGCGAGCATGCGCTGTCGGACTACTTTCCCGGCTCATCCGGCAGTAGCACTTCCGTCTCCGGCCGTTTAGCACGAGCGGGCTTCGGCGGCGCTGCTTCGTCGCGTGGCGTTGAGTCGGCAGGCGACGCGGCTCCGAACCAGGCGATCGCGAGTCGCGACACCCCCGATTGCCACACTTGTCGTGCGTCGGCATCCGACTTCGTTGCGGCCAACTCATCGAGCCATTGGTCGATGTCCCGCAAGCGCGCGTGCCATTCGTCAGGATGCTCGCGCACGCGATTCGCCCAAGCGAGACTCCGTTCGCGCACTTCTGCAAACTGCGCTGGCCAAGCCTCGGCCAGCGACTTCGGAATCCAGTGATCCTCGATGCAGACAAATTCCTGCGTCGTCGGTTCTTGCTCGGGCCAGCGAATGCTGACGACTCCGCTGCCGACCGACGACGAGGTCAACTCGACTTGGACTTTTCCGAACTGCGAAAACGGATCATCGGCTAAGCCGTTGGCATCGCCGACCGCGATTCGTCCCAGTGTGGCCAACAGCTTATCTCCCGTTTGGTCGAGAAACCGATCCAGCTCAATGGACCGCAGTCGCTGCAAGTCGCTCAGTTCGCTGTCGCCGATGACATCCAGGAGTTGCGTCAGTGCTGCCGGATCGAATGGCAAGTTCGTTCCCGCGCCGCGTTCGTTGTCGTCTGACTTCGCCGGCGTGAGGGAACTCAACTTCTTCGGCAAGGCTTGGCGAGCCTTCTGCCAAGTGGCCACAAACGGTCCCCACGATTTCTCGTCCAGGCGTTCGGCGACGTCGCGCGCGAGCCGTTGAACATCACGGCGATACGAAGGTGGTAGAAATTCCCACAACGCTCGCGACTGCCGTTTCTCTAAACCGTGAAGCACTCGCCGCACGGCTTCGTCGGCTTGCACTGGAAGCGACTGACTCGCGGCTGACTTTGAGATTTCCGGCGGTTTGGCGGCTTCCGGTTTCGAGCAACCGGCGTTCATTCCGAACGACAGGCCGACACACACCGCCAGCCATCCGAGTCGGTTCATCCAGCGTTTTCGTGTGTCGAACATCTGCACGGTCCTTGCCGCGTCACGGGGTCGGGAGTCTTTTTCAGGCCGCCGTTTCGCCAACGACCTGA
>CAMDPX010000346.1 GCA_945905295.1 Planctomyces sp. SH-PL62
ACTGGGAAATCGACGGCGGACACGTCCGTGATTCAGATTTGGCTGGGTGGAGGTCCAAGTCAATTTGAGACGTTCGATCCAAAGCCAGAAGCTCCCGTCGAAATTCGCGGGCCGTACTCGGCGATCCAAACCAAGCTGCCGGGGATTCTGTTCTGCGAGACGTTGCCGCGCACGGCAATGGTTCTCGATCGTGCAGCCATCATTCACACGGTCCGACACGCCACGAACGATCATCTCCGCGGCGCCCATTGGTGTTCCACCGGTTATCCCAGCAACACCAATCGCAGCACGCATCCGTCGTCGGGTGCGATGGCCTCGCGGTTCCGAGGGGCGGTGAATCTCGGCGTGCCAGCTTATGTGTTGCTCTCCGAAGAGCAGACTCGGAATCCGGAGATTGCGACCGTGATGGGAGCCGCGTATCTCGGATCTCAACATGCTCCGTTCACGATCATGCAAGACCCGTTTCAAAAGAGCTTTCAGCAGGACAAGGTTCGGCACGCGGCATCCAGTTTGAAACTCGCCGACGATTTCACGCTGTCGCGCGTCGCGGATCGACGGTCGCTGCTGAGCGGCCTGGATCGTTTCGCACGTCAGGCGGATGCGACTCGTGCGATGAACGGGATCGACAGCTTCACGCAATCGGCCTTCGACATGCTGACCAGCGGTGCCGCGCGCCGAGCCTTCGATCTCAATGAAGAATCGCCGACCACGCGCGATCGTTATGGGCGACATCGGTGGGGGCAGATGGGACTGCTGGCGCGGAGGTTGGTGGAGGCGGGAGTGACCTTTGTCACGCTCAACACCGCGCCGGATTCGCTCTGCTGGGACTGGCACCGCAACATCGTGAATGACACCCGGCCGAGCGACGGTTCCGACGGCCCGACTCGCGGCATGGACATCTCCGGGCCGCCGCTCGATCAGATGCTCTCGACCTTGATCGCGGATCTCTATGAACGGGGCCTCGATCGCAAAGTTCTGCTGGTCGTGTGGGGCGAATTCGGCCGAACTCCACGCGTGAACGCAACCGGCGGTCGCGATCACTGGGGCTCGCTGATGAGCATTCTCATGGCAGGAGGCGGACTGAAGGTCGGTCAGGTGATCGGCACTTCGAGCGCCAACGGCGAAGTTCCCACCAGTCGACCGGTCTCGCCCACGGACGTGCTGGCCACGATCTACCGCCACTTGGGAATCGACTTAACCCGGCACACCGTGACCAACGCCGGCCGGCCGATTCCCCTCCTTCCCGACGGCGCACCGATCGGGGAATTGCTGTGACCCATCAACGGCAAAGCGGACCAGCCGCCTGTCATCGACAGCTTCTGTGACAGGCAAAAGCAACAACACCCAGAGATCAGCCACATGAGCGCACTCAGTCGTCGCGAAATGATTCAGATTAGCGCCGCTTGCGGCATGGGAGCGGTGATGGGTGAGGCGGCGTTCTCCGATCAAGCACTCGGGGCTGATACGCAGCAGAAGCAGCAGCAGCCCGGCGATGCCTTTGGTGACACGCCGATTCAGACGCGGATGTTTTGGACCTGGGACCACAGCACCGAATGGGCTTTGAATCGTCCGGGCGCACACACGCATGGATCTTGCAATGAGTATGGGCGCAGCACGGACTCCTTCGTGCAGGACTACACGGCTCTGCTCCGCTGGTGCGGGCGGCACCACATCGACGCGGTTGTCGTCTGGGGTCTGTTGCGTGACAGCCACGGTGGCTTGGAAGCGGCCAAGCGTTTGTGTGACGTCGCGGCGAAAGAGAACGTGCGGTTGAGTATCAAGTGGCGAGCGACGTGAATTCGTGACTCAACGACACTCATTGCCGTCTGAAGGTTGCGAAGTGTTGGAAGCGAGTTGGTTTGGTTGGGATCAAACGAGAAAAGGCTCGTCACGCGGAGCGATGACGGCTATAGAGAAACGACCGGGCCATCAACGGCCGCCTGCTGCTGAGTGCGGTCCGTTGGAAATGAGAAGACCTTCGGTCAACGCTTGTCGTGAATTATCGAGCGTCATAGACTCGCTTGCCATGAACGCCGCTCAAGCTCTGAAGCTGGAAATCGACGGAACTCGGAGCCACCGAGTTCTGCACTTTCGATCAACAACAAGGGGCAATGGCTCGGTTGGCCGGATAGACGGTGGTGTCATAACGAGGACTCGCTCATCGCGGGTGGCACAGCTTGCAGCTCTGGCGGTTTTCGCCAGCACGAGTGACCGCGAGATTCTCCGGGAGAGACATTCACCGTGCAGATGCCAAGGCTTCATTCCTTTGTTCGAGTTGACGTTTTGCTGCGCGGTTTGTGTGTGATCATTTTGGCGTTCGGTGTTCCAACAGCCGACGCTGATGACGGACTCGAATTCTTCGAGAAGAAGATCCGGCCGGTGTTGGTCGAGCGGTGTTACAAATGCCATTCGGGAGAGACGGCGAAACCGAAGGGCGGACTGCGGCTTGATCGTCGAGCGAGTGTGTTTGACGGCGGTGACTCCGGGACCGCCGTCGTGCCGAGGAAGCCGGACGAGAGCCTGCTGATCAAGTCCCTCTCCTGGTCCGGCGTGGTGTCGGAGATGCCTCCCGATAGCAAGTTGCCTGACCGCGTAATTGCCGATTTTCGACAGTGGATCGCGCGCGGGGCAGTGTTCCCCGCAGACTCGACACCGGTGGCTGCGAAGCCTCGCGCGGTGGATGTTGAGCTGGGGCGCGGGTTCTGGTCGTTCCAGCCGGTTCGCACGCTGCCGACACCGCAGGTCTCTGATCCGAGTTGGTCGCGTCGGAAGATCGACTCGTTCGTGCGCGAGCAACTTGATCGTCAACAGATGCGGCCCGCGCCCGAGGCTGATCGACGGACGCTGATTCGGCGGCTGTCGTTCGACCTGCTCGGTGTGCCGCCGACGTTTGCCGAGACGGAAGCATTCGTGGCGGACGAAGCGGCGGATGCTTACGAGCGGCTCGTGGAGCGTTACCTCGCATCACCGCATCACGGCGAGCGTTGGGGACGACATTGGCTCGATGTGGCTCGATACGCCGAAGACCATCCGACGTCGGAGGGAACCTGCATGCCGCCTCGTTTTCCGTTTCGGTATCGCGATTGGGTCATTCAGGCGTTGAACGACGACTTGCCTTATGACGAGTTTGTTCGCCGTCAGCTTGCGGCCGATTTGCTGGATGTCCCTCGTTCGGAATTGGCGGCGCTGGGGTTCCTCGGTCTTTCGCCGGTCTATCACAAGGAGCCGAAGCTCGCGGCCGACGTGATTTCGGTGATCGTCGCCGACGAGTGGGACGAGCGGCTCGACACGGTCACACGCAGCTTTCTGGGGCTGACCGTCGCGTGTGCTCGCTGTCACGACCACAAGTTCGATCCGATCAAAACCGACGACTACTACGCGCTCGCCGGAGTCATGGCCAGCACGCAGTTGGTCGAATGGCCGCTCGTGGAAACCAGTCCCGAAGTGGCCGCCGCGCTGACTGAAGTGCAACGGCAGATTATCGATGTCGAGTTGCGTTTCGATTACGCGAGGACGAACCGCAAGACACCGAAGGCGGAGGGAGTCGATGTCGCTCCGTTCGATGCGGAGGTCACAAAGTGGGAAGCCGCGTTGAAAGCGTTGAAGGAGGTCAAACTGTTTGACGGCCCGATCGCGACCGGCGTGCGCGATGCCGGTTTGTGGATCAACGGAGACGATCCCGCTTGGACATTGCTCGATTACCAACAGGGCCGCCCGCGCGATCTGTCGATCTTCGTCCGGGGCAATCCGGCGAACCCCGGCCCAATTGTCCCGCGTCGATTTATCGAAGTGCTGTCTCCGCGCAATGCGAAGCCGTATCAACAGGGGAGTGGGCGGCGCGAGCTGGCAGAGGCGATCGTTCGCGACTCAGCACCGCTCGCCGCGCGAGTCATCGTGAATCGAGTCTGGGGCTGGCACTTCGATCGGCCGCTGGTGACGACTCCGAGCAACTTCGGTCGGCTGGGCGACGCTCCGTCGCACCCCGAATTGCTCGACGATCTGACTGCGCGATTCATCGAGTCGGGCTGGTCGTTGAAATGGCTTCATCGCGAGATCGTCCTCTCGGCCACATGGCGGCAGGCCAGCCGTTCGCCGACGAATTATCACGATTGCGATCCCGACAATCGCTGGCTGTGGCACATGAATCGTCGCCGCCTGGAAGCCGAAGCGTGGCGCGATACCGTGCTGTCGGCGAGCATGGAACTCGACACGACGATGCTTGGTCCATCGGTCAGTCTGGACGAAGAAAAATTCCGCCGACGCACCGTGTATGGCATTGTCAGCCGTCAGAAACCGGTGGACCTGTTCCGGTTGTTCGACTTCCCCGATGCCAAGCGTCACACCGAGAATCGTTTGCCGACAACGACGCCACTTCAGCAGTTGTACTTGCTCAACAGTCCGTTCCTGCAACAGCAGGCGGAGGCGATCGTTCGTGTCGTACTCAATGAAAATTCTGCGAGGCCGGAAGAAGTCATCCGCAACCTGTTCCGCCGGATCTTGCTGCGAGACCCGACGGCTGATGAACTCAGCGAGGCCATTGGTCTCGTGCGAAACGAAGCCGGTGAAGTGCCACGCGAAAGCTGGGCGTTCCTTGCCCACTCACTGTTCGCGACGAATGAGTTCTTGTATGTCGAATAGTCTTACGTGCAGGGGTCGGGTGTTCGGTTTTTCGGAATTGGCGGGATGAAACCGCTGTTTGCAAGATACGCTGCCTCCCGCCAATTCCGAAAAACCGAACACCAGACCCCGGATCAATGGATAGACCGATGCCCCCGACTCTCGAACATCCGCCAGTCAGTCTTTCGCGCCGGCAGTTGCTGGGCTCGCTGGGTGCTGGTTTTGGGACACTCGCGCTGGCTGATCTGCTCCATGCGGACCAAGCAACGTCCGGTGTCGTGACGCCGCATGTGCCGAAAGCTAAGCACGTCATTTTCCTCTATATGGCCGGAGGCCCTTCGCATATCGATCTGTTCGATGAAAAGCCGATCCTGAAGAAATTCGCCGGGCAGCGTCCCGCCGGTGCCGACCTGAGGACGGAGCGTGTCACCGGCGGACTGTTGCCGGCTCCGTGGGAATTTCGGCCCGGTGGTGAGAGCGGGTTGCTCATCAGCGACCTGCTTCCAAATCTTCGTGATTGTGCGGACGACTTGTGTCTCGTGCGGTCGATGGTCGGCGGTAATCCGAATCATGTGCCGGCGGCGAATCATCTCTTTTCCGGACGGATCGATCAGATTCATCCGTCGCTCGGCTCGTGGGTCTCCTACGGGTTGGGAACGGAGAATCGAAACCTCCCCGGCTTCGTCTCGCTGAGCGATGGCGGGACCGCGTCTCGTTACGTGCGTAACGGCTATCTCCCCGGCGAGCACCAAGGGACGCCGATCAACATCGCCGAGAAAGACCCGGAGAAGATGGTCCGCTACCTGCGGAATGGGACGCTCAATCGCGAGCAACAAGAGCGGCAGCTTGAGTTCATCGCGCGGCTCAACCAACGCCAGCTTGCGGCGTCGGGAGATGACCCCGCGCTGGAAGCTCGCATTCGTGCGATGGAGACTGCGTTTCGGATGCAGTTCGCCGCGGGAGACGTGTTTGACATCCGCTCCGAAACGCAGGCGACTCACGACGAATACGGATCGAGTTCCTTCGCGCGCGGCTGCCTGATCTCGCGTCGGCTGGTGGAGCGCGGCGTTCGCTACATCCATGTGGAACTCGGGGGTTGGGACCATCACGAGAACATCGACAAGTCGATCACCAGCAGCAGCCGTCAGATCGACCAGCCGATCGCCTCGCTGCTGCGCGACCTGAAGCGTCGCGGCCTGCTCGATGAAACGCTCGTCGTGTGGGGCGGCGAATTCGGTCGCACGCCAGTCTCGGAAAGCGGCAACGGCCGTGATCACAACCACTACGGCTTCACGATGTGGCTGGCCGGCGGTGGCGTCAAAGGGGGCCTGGCCTACGGCGCGACTGACGAATTCGGTTTCCGCGCCGTCGAGAACCGCGTCAGCGTCCACGACCTGCACGCCACGCTGCTGCACCTGCTGGGCTTCGACCACGAACGCCTGACCTACCGCTACTCCGGCCGCGATTTTCGTTTGACCGACGTGCATGGCGAAGTCGTTCAGGACATCTTGGCATAGCCGCTATGACCGCTCCGCTTCTTCAGCAGGTTTGTGTTCAGCAGGTTTGTGGCCGGAGCAGCGGATGATTGGTTGTGGTGGGTACTTCTGGAAACGGTGATCCGTCTGCGACAAGCGACACATCAGAAACCGAGACCCTTTTCCCGAAATCACTTCGCGCAAGTGCAAACAACTTTCGCACAAGCTGCGAGGTTTCGTCAGATTCGTTTCATTCATCGCGGGTATTCCGTGTTGCAAGATTCTCAGAGCCTAGGCTTCGTCATGGCTCAATTCTATGAGCAACGGAATCCCCAGGTGAATTGAGGCCGTGTCGAGTTGGCCACGGCCGTAACTCGAATTGTGGCATCCGACTTCTCGTGGCTCTCGTGGGAAGACATGGGGCTGATGTACCCGTTGGCCACGAACGCGGCGCGTTCGGTGTCTCCTGACGCCTGGGTCGTGTGCGAAACGTATTCGCATCCGCAGCCACATCACGGGCCGGACAAGCCGCCGAAATTTGGCGACACCATGCCGGCGTGGGCCGCTGGCGAGTTAGCCAAGTTTCCTCGCGGCGTCTTCGTTCAATGGGTGGCCGACTACTTCATGAAGAACGGCGAGATCACGCCCGCGTGGACGGCCGAAGGGCGAGTTACAAAGGGCGATCACCGCCATGTGATGAGGTCGCATCTGGCGACCTCGTGGTTTGGAAATCGGGGCGAGTTGGCGGTCGATTGGCTCGCGAATCTGGTGCAGCGCAGCATCGCCTCCGGCTTTGAGGGCATTTCTCTCTTCGGCGAAGTGTCGCCGTTTCACTCTGGCGCGGAATTGAACTACCTCGCACTGGCCGACTACGGCGGAACAGACAACCTCAAAGCCGATCTCGACTCTTTCCAACAGCGAATCGCCGTGCCGCTGTTGGGCGGAGCAGACAACGCTCGCGACTTCCTCCGCTTCGCTCGCCTGCTGAGCGATCGAGGCAAGATTCCTGCGGCGCTCAAAGACATCTATGGCCGCCTCGCTTCGCTTCCTCCGGACACCGCGCGGCGTTGGTGTTGGCTGGCAAACCAACTGGCATCGTTTGTCCCGTTGGAACCGTAGCAGCCTGCTGATCAACTTCGTGGCATAGGCTTCCAGCCTGTGATACGTTGATAAAAGCGTTACGAAAGCGACAGGCTGGAAGCCTATCCCACTTGGAAAGAGGTCGGGAATGATTTCACTCGTCTCAGCACATCGAGCCGACCGTTGCGTGAGCCGTCGCGAATTGCTGCGGCTGAGTTCGTTGGGGATGCTCGGTTTGAAAATGCCCAGCGGATTGCGGGCTGAGACGGAATCGACGAACGGGAC
>CAMDPX010000347.1 GCA_945905295.1 Planctomyces sp. SH-PL62
CGGGCACGTTGAAAACGTGCCCCACGAAGCAACGGCGTCGTATTCACCAGATCCCAAACCGCGTAATCCGGCTTTGCGGCGGCAGTCAGCGAGAACTCAGTCGGCTTCTGGCTGTGAGCGTGACACCCGCCGCAGTCGTGCCGAATCTCGCCGGGGCGGAGTTGATGCCACGTCTGTGCCGAGTTCAGCACGAGTCCGCGCGCGTCGAGCGTCTGAAACGTGAACGCCGTGTCGGCCGGAATCTTCGCCAGGAAACTTGTGTCGGGATTGCCATCGGGATCGCGCGGCTGCGTGCCATCGGCGGCGACCTTGCGAACGGGAATCTCTCCGAGAATGCGAAAGCGTTCGCTGGCGTGATTGAAGAAGCGGCGGCCGGAGTTCTCGCCGCGATGGCGATCAGTCGTCGGTTCCATCGCGATAATGCGGAGCGCGTGAATGTCCTCGTTGGAATAGAGACCGACATCCGCTCCTTGATTGTGCCAGTTGAGCGGCATGCCGTTCCCGTGGCTCGTGAAGGCATCGAGCCCGCGCCACGGATCGCGTCCGCCGGAATATGTCGCGGTGACTTCGCCGTCACGAACGACTCCGTTTGGATAACTCTCGCGTTTGTAGAGGCTCGACGACCCGACCAAGCCGAATGGAGTTCCCTCCGGCAACTGCTTCGACTGTGAGCCGTCGTTCGCCAACGCCTTCAACACGCGCGGCTCTTTCATGCCGTAGATCCGCGAGTATGGCACGACCGCTCGCGGCCAGCATTCGTTGTAGTTCGGATCGTTCTTGATGAGCCGCAACTGTGACGGCTGATCGACGATCTCACCGTTCTTGAGCAAGTAAATCCCGCCGTCCAACTGCGGCAGGTAGGTGTATTGATGATTGACCGGGCCGGGCGAGTAACACGTCAACAGATGATTGCTCGGCGCGGCCGACGGATGCGTGAACTTGCCCACCTTCGGCGAGTCCTTGTCCTTGAGCACCGACGGATTGGCCGGGCCTTCAAAGCCCAGCGTGAACGGCGTCAGCGAGACCGAACCGGTCGGCATGAACGGCATCCGATACCAAATCCCTTTGCCATTGTCGTGCCGGCCGTATCGCCACGGCTTGTTGCGAGCATCATTCATAAACGCCGGACCAAATGCGGCGTAACCGTCCGGAGGAGTCGGCGGCAGTTTGATGAACGCTCCGAAGCCGCTGTTGTTCTGGTTGTAGTACTCCTCGATGACCAGCGAGCCGTCGCCGAGTTGCGTCTGAAAGTGGAAGCCGTTCGAGGCGCCGCCCGGATCGAACGCGCTGATCAGCGGAGCCCAGTTCGTGCCGTCGGGATGAATCGTCCAGATGCCCCAAGAGATCTCGCTGCGAATCCCCTGCGATTCGAGCGTGCTGAACATGATCCGGCCATCTTTGAGCGCCACCGGATGCAACGCCCCGGCGATATTGAGATGTCCGATCTTCTCAATGTTCTGGCCGAGTCCTTCGTTCGAGTCATCCATCACGAACAGTTGCAGGGCGACGGTCGGATACCCCTTCGACGGCCGGAAGCCATCACGGTTGCTGGTAAAAGCGATCCGGCCACCGGGCAGCGGGCACGGTCCCATGTTGAACACGCCGTAATCGAAGTGCGTCTTGCCCGGTTCTGACTTCCGGTAGTCGCTGGACCAATTGGCCGCTCCGGTGTTGGGCGTGAAGGTCTGATCGGTCAGCTTGATGATTTTGCGAGTCTTCAAATTCAGCTTGAAGATGTCCGCCCCGGCTTTCGGTGGCGACCACTGGCTGTGCTTTTCGAGGTCGTACAAATACGAGTAGTAAACCGACTCACCATCGAGCGAGATCACCGGGTCGGTCACCGAGCCTTTACCGCCATCGACCAAGACTTCTTCCGAGCCATCCGGATGCAGCAGCATCAAGTCAGCACCGGGCTCCATCGTCACGGGCTGTGAGAAGTCCGTGAAGAACCGCTTGTGAACTTTGTCTCCCGCGCGATCGGCTCGGACATAGACGATGTCGTAATCGACCTTCACCGACGGATCGGTCGAGACGTGCGGGATGTTGACGTCGAGCGTTTCCTTGAAGAGCGGTTCGTCTTGAGCCACGCTCACGGAACACAGCAGACTGACCAACACGCAGGCGAAGTAAGCACGACTCATGGCTGGTTCTCCGAAAGGAATTGGCCGGCCGACAGCCGTGAGCCGAAGGCCGAAAGCCGAAAGCCGATTTCAGTTTTGGATGTCTCGCGACAGAGAAACAGGATAACGGCCATCGGCCAACGGCTCACGGCTCTCGGCCGGACGATCCTTGCGACTTCGAGAATACGGCGGCAGACTTGCGAGCGTCCCTTCGATCACTCGCCTCAGGAGACCACGATGGCACGCTTCTTCGTTTGCATGATGTTGCTGATTGTGAGCCATGCGATGGCCGATGATACGGCTGACTTCAATGCTCTCAGCAAAGAGGAAAAGGACGCGGGATTCGTCTCAATGTTCAACGGCAAGGACTTCACCGGCTGGCGATTCGAAGGCAAAGAGTCGCCGCCGAAAGAGCTGCCCGACAATTGGTCGGTGGCCGACGGCCTCATCAAGCTGTCGGGAGGTGGAAAGCCCAACCTTGGTAGTGCGAAGGCGTATGCCGACTTCGAGATGAAGTTTGAATGGCGCGCCGTCAAAGACAAATACAACAGCGGCTTCTTCATTCGCAGCGGCGAGAAGGTGGGATCGAACCAAATCAATCTCGCGAAAGGGAGCGAAGGAGCCTTCATCGGCGGCAAGCTGACAGGATCAATGCCCGTTCCAAAGTTGCAGAAGCCAGCCGGCGAATGGAACGAGTGGCGCGTGTTGGTCGTTGGCGAGAAGGTGACGTTCTGGTGCAACGGCGAACTCGCGTGGGAAGGAACCGGCATCCAACCGAAGGAAGGCTACATCGGCCTGCAAGCCGAAGGAGCCGCGCTGGAGTTTCGAAAACTGCGCATTCGCGAGATCAAGTAGGTCAGCCTTTCCAGGCTGACCCTTGGCCGTTCGACTCGCTGGATACGCCGTATTGTCCGCCTGGAATGTCAGCCTCCAGCCAACGGCCCTCAGCCGGACATTCATAATCCTCTTTGGGAATCCCGCCATGCTTCCCCGCTCAATTTTTGCCAGCCTCGTTGCAATGCTCTTGAACGTCACCGTGCTGCTCGCCGCCGAGCGTCCGCCGAATGTCGTGCTGATCTACGCGGACGATCTCGGCTACGGCGACCTCGGCTGTTATGGAGCAAAGGGTTGGAAGACACCGCACCTCGATAAGCTGGCAGCGGACGGCGTGCGGTTCACCGATTTCTACGTCGCTCAGGCGGTTTGCTCTGCGTCGCGCACGGCGCTGCTGACGGGCTGTTATCCGAATCGAGTCGGCATCCTCGGCGCGTTGGGGCCGCAGAGCAAGAACGGGATTCACGACGACGAGACCACGATTGCAGAAGTGCTCAAGCCGCGAGGTTATGTGACGGCGATCTATGGCAAGTGGCATCTCGGCCATCATCCGCGCTTCCTGCCGGTGCGGCACGGCTTTGATGAATACTTTGGTTTGCCGTACTCGAACGACATGTGGCCGTTTCATCCGGGCGTCGCCAATCTGTCGGAGGAAGAACGCTTGAAACGCTGGCCGCATCTGCCGCTGATCGAACGCGACAAAATCATCAACCCGCGCGTCACGGCCGACGATCAGCCGAACCTCACAACGTGGTACACCGAGCGGGCCGTGAAGTTCATCGAGTCGCACAAAGCTCAACCGTTCTTCGTTTATGTGCCGCACTCGATGCCGCATGTGCCGCTGTTCGTCTCGGACAAGCAGCGTGGCAAGTCGGAGCAAGGTTTGTTCGGCGACGTGATCCAAGAGATCGACTGGTCCGTCGGCCAGATCACCGCAACGCTCGAACGACTGGGACTGACGAACGACACGCTGGTGATCTTCGCGAGCGACAACGGCCCGTGGCTGACCTACGGCAATCACGCCGGCTCGTCCGGCGGCCTGCGCGAAGGCAAAGGGACGTCTTGGGAGGGTGGCGTCCGTGTCCCCTGCATCATGCGCTGGCCCGACAAGATTCCGACTGGCTCTGTCTGTCGCGAGCCGGCCATGACGATCGACATCCTGCCGACGCTCGCCAAGCTCAGCGGTGCGGAGTTGCCGAAGCGTCCGATCGACGGCCTCGACATCTGGCCGCTGATCTCCGGCCAACCGAACGCGAAGTCACCTCACGAAGCGTTCTACTTCTACTGGGGCCAACACCTGCAAGCCGTCCGCAGCGGAAAATGGAAGCTGCACTTCCCACACGACTACATCTCGACCACGCCCGACAACGTCGGCGGAGACTCACGCCCCGGCAAACCGGCGAACAAGAAGATCGAACTCGCGTTGTTCGACCTCGAAAAGGATCGAAACGAAACCACCAACGTCGCCGATCAACACGCCGAAGCCGTTGCACGATTGACCGTGCTTGCGGAGAAAGCCCGCGCTGATCTCGGCGACACGGCAATGAAGCAAGTTGGCTCCGGCATTAGAAAGCCAGGGCTGATCGACTGACACGGTCTCGTGAGAGTCTCGCTACGAAGGACGCGAAACCGAAGTTAGTTACTCAAACTGAGCAGTTTTTGAGTCCCGTCAGGGACGGTGCGAGAATAGCCCAGCACTTGAGTGCTGGGGAAAGGTCCAGGAATTGTGCGAGAGTCCCGTCAGGGACGAAAGAAAACTCGTTGTTGTCTGTCGTCCCTAACGGGACTTCCCAATTCGAGATCATCCAATTCCCAGCACTGAAGTGCTGGGCTATTTTCGAGTGTCCCTGTCGGGACAAAAACAAAACCGCTCAGTTTGAATAATTAAGGACCGAACTATGAGCACGACAGAAATCATCGCTGAGCTGCCCAAGCTCTCAGCGCATGAGCGGCGACGAATTCTGGATCGTCTTTTGGAACTCGACGACGAAGCCGAAATGATCGAAGAGCGTCGGCTTTGTGCCGACGAAGCCTACCAGATGCTCGACGCTTTGGAGGCCGAAGACGCCCAGACCTCACCATCGCTCGGCGAAATGTTGCTGCGTCACGCGGGCAAAGCGGTGGGGTTGCCTGAGGACTTGGCGGCTCAGCACGACCATTATCTGCACGGGACGCCCAAGCGATGAACCGAAGTGGCGATGCGCGAGTTTGGAGAAACGTGGGGTCGGGTGTGGAGGTTGTTTTCAACGCTCGCCGGAGTTGGCCCAATAATCTTCCCAGCGAATTCGCAACAACTCCGCTGACGGTTTCAAGCTATCGTCATGCGGCAGTCGAAGCGGTTGACCGTCGAGTTTCTCGTAGGACGTTCCAACAACGGATGCCGCGACCGAAATCGTAAAATCATTCGGGTTGATCCCCAGCAAATTCAAATCGAACAGCGTGTGGATATCGGCGCGAAGCAAGAGACCGTTTCTAACCGTATTCGTGTGCTCTCCGAGATACCGCCGAATATGAGCCGCTTCGAGAACTGGAACGAGGCTGCAACCTGTCACCGCGCACCGGTCCCGATAGGCATCGCGCAATTGTTCTCGAAATCGGCTTTGACCGGCCCGTTGAACGATCTCTCGCAACACGCGATTTCGAGCGTCGGCAGTATCTCTCGGATCAAAATACTCGGACTCATCGAGCGCGTCAGAAAGCGATTTCATCTCCGTTGAATCAAGGATTTCGGGAGGATCGAGTACAAGCTCTTCATTAAGCACAGGATTTTGTATTTGGCTGACGGTGGATTCCGCAGATGTCGCAGGTCGTGCTTGATTTGAAGGCGACACGGGAGGGTGGTCTGATTGCCTTGGCGTAGTTTGCAGCGTGTTCGGCTTGCCCGTTTGTTCCCGGCGAAGTGCGCTTAGCCATATTTCTACTGTTGGTTCTGGGACGTTGATGGGGCCATCGCGTTCGACGCCAAGTTTCCATAGTCGCTTTGCGTGACTCAGCCAGTTTTCTCACTGTCACTTTTTCCACAATGCCCCGGACCAATTGATATGCGTCTTCAAGAGTTGCATCGTGCTTCGCCAGGAACGCTTGATAGACGAGATCCTTTGCATACAAGCCGTCTTTGTTCTTTTGCCGTCGACCGGATTTGCTGTTGCTCGACACTTGCCACCTCTTGATCTGTTAGCTTCGGTGCTCGTTCTCAACGGAAACGCGTCAGTCAGAATTCTAAATAAGGTACATGCGGCTCCGGCAAACATATCGTCCGAACGTCGGCGTCCGAACTATGAGTCGCTCAGCCGAGCAAACTCTTCGAGACTGACCAGCGGAGCACCGGCCGTCGCGGCGACCGCCTCTTCAACCGAGTGGGGGTCTTTGAAGCCGGAGCCGGTGATCATGCAGATGATGTGGGCGTCGGGGGCGAGGCGGCGTTCGCGAGCGGCTCGCAGGGCACCGGCGAGGGCGACGGCTCCGGCGGGTTCGGTGAAGATCCCTTCGTCGCGGGCGAGGCGGCGTTGAGTTTCCCAGACTTCGGCATCAGTGACGACGTGGCCGCTGCCGCCGGTGGCTCTGCATTCGGTGACGGCCCAGTGGCCGTCGTTGACCGTCGGGACTTGCAGGCCGCTGATCCGCGTCGTGCTGGTCACTTCGCGAGCTTGAGCGTGTCCGTCGCGCAGCGGCGTGGCCATCGTGTCGTTTCCTTCGGGTTGCACGACTTCGATGGCGGGACTCTTTTCGATGACTCCGCGTTCGACGAGTTTGCGAAAGCCTCGCGCGGCGGCGACGGCGAGGCCACCTCCACCGGCGGGGCAGAAGAGATGGTCGATCGAAAACGAAACTTGCTCGGCGAGATCGAAGCAGACGGTCTCGACGCCGGTCATGCCGGGAGCGGAATACTTGTACGAGCTGACCTGCACGGCGGCGTCCGGTTCGCTGCCCCACTTCAGGATGAGATCGAAGACGGCTGACGTCGTGGAGGCATCGGCTCCGAAGCCGCTAATGCGATACAGCGTCGCTCCGTAACAGAGCATCTGCTGCAACTTGCCGAGCGGTGCGCCTTCGACAATCGCGATCAGACATTGAATCCCCGCCGCCGCGCAGTACGCGGCGAGCGAGGCTCCGGTGTTGCCGCTCGAAGTCGCGATGCAGCGTGTCTTACCGGCGGCGACCATGTGCGAAACCGTCGCGGCGGCGAAGCGATCTTTGTAGGACGCGGTTGGGCTGACGAAGTCGAGCTTGAACCAGAGGTTGTTCAGGCCGGCGCTTGGACCGATGCGGCGCGAGCGGACTAGCGGGGTCTGTCCTTCCCCCAGCGTGATGCGTGCTTGTTCGGGGACGAAGTCGATTAGGTCGGTCCAGCGCCAGATGCTCATGGTTTTTCCTTCTTTGAAAGGGACTTCGCACACGGATGCGAGGCGGCGCACACGGATGAAGGCGAACGGAATGTGCCTCTCATCCG
>CAMDPX010000348.1 GCA_945905295.1 Planctomyces sp. SH-PL62
CCGGTCTTACAGCGATCGTCGTGACCACCGGGGGGCTGACGCCGCCCCGCTCGCCGGAATGCCTGTGTGATCTACGCGGTCTGCACCACCTCGATCGTGATGTGTGCCAGTTCCTCATGAGCCCGCAGTTGCTGGCGATAGTCCGCGGCGGTGCGCGGCTCGCGAGTCTCGATCAGGGCGAGACAGGCGAAGCGTGATCGGCCGACGCGCCAGACATGCAGGTCGCTGACCTGCGATTGCCCATCGGCTTCAATCGTTTTGCGAATTTCGGATACGAGCGGATGATCCATTTCGCGATCGAGCAGCACGATGCTCGTCACGCGAATCAGGCTGATGGACCAGAGGCCGATCAGTGCCGACCCGACGACGCCCATCAGTGGGTCGAGCCAGCCCCAATTCCCATACTTGCCGCCCAGCAAGGCAACGATCGCCAGCACCGACGTCGCCGCGTCCGCGAGCACATGCAAGTAGGCGGCTCGCAGGTTGAGATCGTGATGCTCGTGCGGTGAGTCGTGATCATGGTCGTGGTCGTGGTCGTGACCATGCAGCGCGGCGTGAGTTTCGTCGCCGAGCAGCCAGGCGCTCACGAGATTCACCAGCAGGCCAATCACCGCCACGATCAAAGTGTGGTCGTACTGAATCGAACGCGGCACAAAGAACCGTTCCAGCGATTCAACGACGACCAACAGCGAGACGAGTCCCAAGAGGATCGCGCTCGCAAAGCCGCCGAGCACTTCGATCTTGAATGTCCCGAACGCGAACCGCTGATCGTGGGCGTATCGCCGAGCCAGCCAATACGCTCCGGCCGTGATTCCCAGCGCGGCGACATGCGTGCTCATGTGCCAGCCATCCGCCAGCAGGGCCATCGAGCCGTACCACCAGCCGGCCACGATCTCGACCACCATCATCGATGCCGACAGACCGATGACCCGCCATGTGTTCCGCTCGGCCACCGGGCTACCCGAGTCAAAGCGGTGCGATTCGGGGGGCGGAGTTAGATCGGACGCGGGCATGGGAAACCTCGTGCGTCGAAAACTCGGAATGATTTTGCTTCGCACACGGATGCGAGAGGCGCACACAGATGGAGGCGGGCAAACGAGCCGTTCATCCGTGTGTGCCTCTCGCATCCGTGTGCGCAGCCAACACGAATCGCGAAGGACTCAACTTCATTCCGGCAGCGAATTCAACGCATCGTTCTGTTCGACGATCTCTTTGGTTCGCTCGTTCTTGACGTAGTGCTGCAAGACTTGGCCGCGATAGGTTCGCAGCGGGCGGACGAGCCGGCGTTCGAGATGCCGCTGGCGAGCTTGCCATTCGGCAGCCGGGACGACCCCTTGAGCTGACAGCGCATCGAGCGTCGCGAACGTTGTCTCGGCAGCCGCGATGCTCCGTTCGATGTCGTTGAGAGCGACACGCGAGGACGTGGGCCGAAACTCGCCGCGCGCACCCCAGCGAGCCATCAGCATCTGCAACAGCGCGTTGAGATGATCGTACCGCTCGACGTTGTCGGGAATTGAAGCCGGGGTCGAGTTCACAAATTGCAGCGCATCGGCGACGTTGCGGATCGAACGGTCGGCCGGCGTTGAGAAGTAGATCGCGGCGAGCCGATGATGCAGCTCGGCAACGGCGTCGCGATCCGAGCAGCGCGGCGTCAACTCGACCAGCTCTTGATGCAGGAACGGACTGACCAGCGGATCGAAGGGGGACTCGAATTGGCGCACTCGATCGAGGTCCGCTTCCGTCGGGGCCGGATTCTTCGCGAGTTCTCCGATCGTCCGGAAGTAACGCAATCGCCGGCGATCATCCGCGTGTAACTCGGAGTCCGCCGAGCTGTGACCGGCTTGTTGAATCATGGCCCGCGGCGCGCTCGTCATGTGCTCTTTGACGTTTTTGCGATACGCCCAAAACTCGTCCGAGTGGCGGCGGATGATCGCTCGCGAAAGTTCCCATTCGCTCAGCCGCGCAGCCACGTCGGCGTTGTTCGCCTCGTCGCCGCCCCAGGCCATCAGGAAACGCTCGTGCGGCGCAAGCTCGGCCTGCACTTGTTGCAGCTTGTTTTCCCAACGCATGACTTCGGTCGGTAGCCGGAACGGCCACGTCGAACGGGAAGCGACATTCACGACGCCTCCCGACTGAAGCACGAGTTCTTGCAGCGCCTCGTGACTCAGCATCGGCAGCCGCAGCGGAGTACTCCAGTCCCAGCCGACCGACGCCAACAACTGCCGCACATGCGGACGCTGCCAGCGCTCGATGAATCCTTCGCGAGCCAATCCACGTTCGCTATTCGTGCCAAGGAACAGCAATTCTCCCGGCGCGATCTCAACCGCCGCGACTTCGCGAAACGCCGCCGACATCGTCTTCGCCAGCCCACGCACCGACCGCGGGCCGAGATCAATGTGCTGATACCGAATCGCGAACACCCCGTCATCGTTCAAGCATCCCGCCGCGGCTCGCAATGACTCGACCGTGAACCCGTTCGCCGCCTGTGGCAACGACGGCTGATCCGCCGAGGCCACGATCACATCGAACTGTTCCGACATCGTTCGCACGGCCAGAGCTGGATCGCAAACGCGCGTCTCCAGCCGGTCATCGCTCAGGGGCGAGACGTCATTGCTGCTCGACAGCAGCGACCGGCTCAACGCCAGGACACCGCGATCCGCTTCGATGCAGACGATTCTCCGCAACGGGAACAGCGCGGCCATCGCGGCCGGCTCACCCGTTCGCAGGCCGAGCAACAACAGGCTTTGCGGCCGCTCGTGAGTCACCAGCGGCAGCACCGTCGGCAGCACATCCGGCGCGAATCGCGGAGCCAGTTGAGCGTTCGCGGCGAACGTCCCTTTCGGGATTCCATTCTCTCGCACCAAGAATCGTGAACCGGAAAACTTCCACGCCGTCAATGTGCCGCGATCTCCTTCGATGATTAGCGCTGAGCGGCCTTCATCCAGCACCGGCAGTTGCTCCCACGGAGCCTCCGACCGAGATGCGACAAACACGCCGGTATCGAACAACACTTTTGCGGCCAACTCCGGCCGATACCGAACCCACGCGGGAGCGGTCAGCGTAAAGAGCAACGCCGCGGCGATCGCCACTCGACCGAGTGACTTGAGTGAGATTCTTCTGTGTTGGTTCACGTCATTGCGACGATTGAGATTTGAACTTTGAAATTTGAAATTGGAAATCCGAATTTCACTCCAACCCGACACGAGCAATAACACCGTGGTCGCCATCAACGCGAAGCTCCACACGCCAACGGCTGGCAAAAGCCAACTCGCCACCATTGCCGAGCACACCGTCAAGGCGATGCTCACGACTGAACGATTGCGGCCAACCAATTCTCCAGCGCTGATTCCAATCGGAACCAGCACAAGTCCCACCATCGTCAACCGCAGCGACTGCAACAGCCAGACCTGCGAGATCGTCGCGTTCTCCCACAACACCATCCGCACGCCGAGCGGAAACAACGCGAGGCACAGCCACATCCAACACGACAGCCCCAGCCCGCAAGCCACAAGACCGCCGCGCCGATCTTCGCGAGCCAACCAGCGGCCGACCGCGACACCAGCCACGAGCGTTCCCCATTCCACCGCCATCAGAGCGAAAGAATCAGGCACCAGTTGCCGAACCAATCGCTGGCCGATCAACCACAGAACGCCAACCGCCAGCAGCGCCAAAACGTGGGGCACGTTTTCAACGTGCCCGAATACCTGTGGCTCAGAAGCAACAATCGACTTCGCATCCCGCACCACTTGTCGTTGCCGATTCCAAACAATCATCGCCATCAAAAACGAGACCAACCCACACGCCGCCGCGAACAGTCCGCAACCGTCTGGGCCGATGAACGTGGCCAGTCCGACTCCACCAATTCCGATCGCGAGAGCCAACGAGATTCCAAAGACCGTTTGACGTCCAGAGCAGCTCAGCCCCAGCGTGCAGAACATCGGCAAGCCCAATGTTGCGAACGCCATTGCCGTCAGCCCAACGCATTGAGCGGTCAGTGAACTCGAAAGGTCAACGCTCGTCGCACCGAGCAGCTTCCAAGACCACTCAAACAGGCTGGGCAACACGACCGTTCCAGCGGACAGCACAAACAACCGCGCGGACTGGGACAGCAGTCCGTTTCGCCATCGAGCCGGCATCACGGCATGGGTGATCAACACCACCAGCAACGTTGCGAATAACGCGGTTTGAGCCGGCAGCGACGTTCCTGCATTGAGCCAGAATTGGCTGACTCCAGCAACCAGCGCGAGTCCGCTGACACCGCCGAGGATCGCATTCCACCATCGCGAGTTCTGCATTGGGCATCCTTGCCAAGTCGTAGCGGATGCGTCTCGCATCCGTCCGACACGGGACGTGTCGGCTACAGGGGCGTCGGGCTTGTACCTCATCGGCAAAATTTGCAGCAAGGCAAATCTTCGTGATCGGTTCGGTGGGATCGTTGGCAGTCCGAAAGCCCGCCGCTACCCTCTCGACCCGCGCGGAACCGCTCGGTTTCAACGTCCATTCACAGCCCACTTTTCGCAGCAGAGCACCTCATGGCCAGCAGCTTTTTCTCGAAGATCCCTGCCAAGATCCCGTTCGACCCCAAGGCCAAAAAGGGAGCCTTGGCATTCAAGCATTACCAGGCGGATAAGGTCGTCGAAGGCCGCACGATGCGCGACTGGCTGCGGTTCAGCGTCTGCTATTGGCACACGTTCCGAGGGACCGGCTCGGACCCGTTTGGCCCCGGCACGATGTCCCGGCCTTGGGACGACGGCAGCGACTCGGTCGAAAATGCTCTGAAGCGAGTCGATGTCGCGTTTGATTTCATCAGCCGGCTCGATGCGCCGTATTACTGCTTCCACGACCGCGACGTCGCCCCGGAAGGCGCGACCTTGGCGGAGACCAACAAGATCCTGGATAAGGTCGCCACGAAGCTCAAGGCGGCTCAAGCGAAGACCGGCATCAAGCTGCTGTGGGGCACGGCCAACCTGTTCTCGAATCCGCGCTTCATGCACGGTGCGTCCACAAGCTGCAACGCGGATGTCTTCGCGTACTCGGCGGCCCAAGTGAAGAAGGCCATCGAGATCACCCACATGCTCGGTGGCGAGAACTACGTCTTCTGGGGTGGCCGCGAAGGCTACATGAACCTGTTCAACACCGACATGAAACGGGAACTCGATCATCTCGCCAAGTTCATGCACATGGCTCACGAGCACGCCCAGAACATCGGCTTCAAAGGCCAGTTCCTGTTCGAGCCCAAGCCGAAGGAACCGACGAAGCATCAATACGACTACGACGCTGCTGCGTGCTTGAACTTCGTCCGAGCCAACGGTCTCGAAGGGATCGTGAAGCTGAACATCGAAACGAATCACGCGACGCTCGCCGGTCACACGATGATGCACGAACTGGAATACGCCTCGATCCAAGGTGCGCTCGGCAGCATCGACGCGAACACCGGCGACCTGCTGCTCGGTTGGGACACGGATCAGTTCCCGACCGACATCTATCTCACGACGCAGTGCATGTTGGTCATCATGAAGCAGGGGGGCCTCGCGCCCGGCGGTGTGAACTTCGACGCGAAGGTCCGACGCGAGAGCTTCGAGCCGCTCGATCTGTTTTACGCGCACGTCGGCGGCATGGATGCGTTCGCTCGCGGCCTGAAGATCGCCGCCGCCATCCGCAAGGAAGGCGTACTGGCCGACATCGTCAAGCAGCGCTACCGCAGCTACGACAGCGGCATCGGCAAGCAAATCGATCAAGGCAAAACGAGCTTCGCCGAGCTGGAGAAGTACATGCTCGCCAAAGGCAACCCCGACCCGAACGAGAGCGGTCGGCAGGAAATGATCGAGAACATCATCAACGAATATCTGTAGTTGTTGCCATGCCCCCACCGAGCTTGTCTCGGTGGATTTTTGGCTTTTGCACTACTCGCCGACGTAGTGCAAAAGCCCGCGAGCCACCGAGGCAAGCTCGGTGGGGTTTGTTTCATTCTTAGGAGTGTCCCGTGTCTGCTGGACCTGATTTCTCGAAGTCCGAACTCATCCCGGTCATCGCTCAAGACGTGAAGACCGGCGAAGTCTTGATGCTGGCCTACATGAATCAAACGGCTTATCAGGAGACGCTGCAAACCGGTCGCGTCTGCTACTACAGCCGCAGCCGCCAGAAGCTGTGGCGAAAGGGCGAAGAGAGCGGCAACGTCCAAGAGTTGAAAGAACTCTATTTCGATTGCGACGCCGACACGCTGCTGGTGAAGGTCAATCAAATCGGCGGAGCGGCCTGCCACGAAGGCTACACGAGTTGCTTCTTCCGCCGCGTCGATCCGGCGACCGGCAACGTCACCGTCATCGGCGACCGCGTGTTCGATCCGAAAGTGGTTTACAAGAAATAGTCGTGGGGCACGTTTCCAACGTGCCCGGCCACGCCAAACATTTTCTCATTAAGAGGCGGGCACGTTGAAAACGTGCCCCACGAAGTTATGCCAGACAACGTTCTCAAGCTCGGCATCCCCGCCGGCAGCCTGCAAGAGGCAACCGCTGCGCTGTTTCAGCGTGCGGGTTACAACATCAAGTTTCAGTCACGCAGCTATTACCCGACGATCGACGATCCAGAGATCGAGTGCATGTTGATCCGCGCTCAGGAAATGGCGCGATACGTTGAGGAGGGAGTGCTCGACGCGGGCATCACCGGCTTCGACTGGATTCAGGAGACGAACGCCGACGTCGTCGAAATCTGCGAGCTGATGTTCTCGAAGGTCAGCCGCAACCCGGTCCGTTGGGTACTGTGCGTTCCGAATGACTCGCCGGTGAAATCGGTCAAAGACCTGCAAGGCAAGCGGATCGCCACCGAGGTGGTCGGCCTGACGACTCGGTATCTGGCGCAGCACGGTGTGACCGCGAAGGTCGAATTCAGTTGGGGCGCGACCGAGGTCAAGCCGCCGAAACTGGCCGACGCGATTGTCGAAGTCACCGAAACCGGCAGTTCGCTGCGAGCCAACAATCTGCGGATCGTCGAAGAACTGTTGCAGAGCACCACGCGCTTCATCGCGAACAAGACCTCCGCCGCCGATCCTTGGAAGCGGAACAAGATCGACAACATCTCGCTGATGCTCGCCGGCTGCCTGAATGCCGAGGGCAAAGTCGGCCTGATGATGAACGTCCGCCGGACGGATTTGCCCAACGTGCTCAAGCAATTGCCGGCGCTGCAAATGCCGACCGTCTCGTCGCTGTCCGATCCCGATTGGGTGGATGTCAACACGATCGTCGATGAGTCGCTGGTGCGCACGATCATCCCGGCGCTGAAGCTGGCCGGTGCTCGCGGCATCGTCGAGTACGGCATCAACAAGATCATCGACTGAAACCAGCGCAGGCGAGCGGGGCGGCGTCAGCCCCCCGGTGTGCGGTTAAAACCACCGGGG
>CAMDPX010000349.1 GCA_945905295.1 Planctomyces sp. SH-PL62
CCCGGTTCATGCGGTGTAACCGGGGCTAGCGCCGCGCGGCTAATTGTCGGGACGCGTATGAGTTGCTCGCCTATTAGCAGCGCGAGGGATTGGTCGGCAGTCGCTGGGACATCACGGATTCGGCGGCTCACGCGCGAACGCTGCGGCAGAAGGCTGAGACTCGCGAGCGGAATTAATGACACTTCTCGCTGATCCCGACAGCGAATTTCAGAAACGTCCCCACCGACCTTGTCTCGGTGGAGTTCCCTCCGGGGAGCATGTCGCTGCGGCGAGGAATTTCCTACGCTCTTTGAGTCACACTTGGTGCGCCCCAAACGCCGCCGCCTGTCGTTCGCAATCGCGAGTGGCCAGGACGCAGCGGACCGAGTCCATTCCGTCGATTCTCGAACGTGAGCCTCAGGGAGACACTCTCATGCCTGTTGTCAGCCAGACCGAGAACCTCCAGTTGTTGCTCTCCGCGCAACTGACGAATCAGGTCTCGCCCGAACACATCGCGCTGGTGCTTCAAGCTCTCGAAGGACACGGCGTCCCCCTCAGTCCCGGAGTTTCTCAACGTGTCCCCGCGACGGAAGCGCTCGTGGAGAGCTTGCAGCGAGGCAAACTGCACGCCGCGGAGATCATGAGCATTTGGCGGACTCACGATGTGAAGCGCGTGGAGTGGCAATCGCCAGTCCCGTATCGCCTGCTGGCTCAACGACTGATCGTCGAGGGTGCGCCTTTCGCGGCTCGTGAAGTCGCATCGGCCGGGTTGGCTTTGGACGCGGAGAACCCGGACTCGGAACTCTTGCACCTCAAGGGCCTGGCGCTGGCACGGTCCGGTGCCGTCGAGGAAGCCTTGCGCGTGCTGCAATATCCCGCGCTGGCTCACATCAAACGCAATGAAGAACTGAGCGGCCTGGAAGCGCGGATCGAAAAAGATCTCGGCCTGGCGGATCTCGCGCGAAAGCAACCAGAGGCTGCCGCAATCCACTTTCGGAGATCACGCAACCTGTACTACCAAGCGTGGACTGCGGACGACGGTACGTTTTGGACCGGCATCAATGTGGCGACGTTGCATTTTCTGATGGGCGAACGCGCACAAGCCCTGGACGTCGCCCGTCAGATCACGAAGGAGTGCCTTGAGGCGGAAGAGAAGCGGAAGAAGCAGAAAGAGTCTGCTGACGAGACTACCAAGCCCGACGATCCGTATTGGCTGTGGGCCACCTTGGGCGAAGCGTATCTCGATCAGTGCGACCTCAAGCAAGCCGAGCATTGGTATCGCGAAGCGGCCTCGGTCTCGGCGGGGCGCGCCGGAAATCTGAACTCGTCCCGGCGACAGTTGAAAGTCTTATTGGAGGCGCTGGGGGAAGACATCCGCCTGGTCGACGAGTGGCTGCCCATTCCCAAGATCGCCGTATTCACCGGTCATCGCATCGACGAACCCGGACGTCAGCCGCCACGGTTTCCATCGGTCATGGTTGAGCCGGTGCGAGCGGCGATTTCGCAGTGGATTCGGGAACACAATGTCCGCATTGGGTTCTGCTCGGCCGCCTGCGGGGCGGACCTGCTGTTTCTGGAGGCCTTGCAGGCTCTGCCGGGCAGCATCACGCGAGTTGTGCTGCCGTATGCTGAGGAACAATTCATTCCTGACAGCGTCGCTCGAGCCGGCGAGCCGTATTGGAAAGAGTTGTATCACCGCGTTTTGGAGAAGGCGGCTCAAGTGATCATCGCGTCTCCCCAACGCATCGGCCCGGCCGGAACGCCGTTCGCCTACGCCAACCGAGTCCTGCTGGGGCAAGCCATGCTCTGCCAGCAAGAGTTTCAAACGAGCCTCCTGGGTTTAGCGGTTTGGAATGGTCAACCCGGCGATGGTCCCGGCGGCACGGGGGACACGGTGGCTCATTGGAGAGACCAAGACCTCACCGTCTACACGATCGACCTCTCGTCACCGCAATTGGACGGCAACGCCTTGCAAGCCTTGCCCGTTCGCTGTGAAGGCCCGGAGTGTCCCCTTCCCGTTCGTTCTCCACACCGTGACCGCGACAGCGATCCTCGCGAGGCGGTCATGTCGATGTTGTTTGCCGACGCCGTCGGTTTCAGTGGACTCTCCGACCAGGAGGTGCGTCTCTTTATTCCGCGCTATTTGCAATTGGTCGCCGATGTCGTGGCCAAGCACTCGGCCGCGGTGGCAAATGCGAATCACGACTGGAGCCAGACGAGCGTGCCGATCCGCGAAACCTGGGGCGACGGCCTGTATTTCGCCTTTCAAGAAGTCGCCTGCGCGGGAAGCTTCGCGCTCGATCTGTGTGACTCGATCCGACAGACCCGTTGGATCGAGGACGTCGGGCTCTCACGCGAGATCGAGATTCGCATCGCCCTGCACGCCGGCCCGGTGCAACTTGGACAAGACCCCGTGACCGGCCTACCCAAGTGCATTGGCTCGCACGTCAGCCGCGCCGCTCGCCTGGAACCCAAGACCCCTCCCGGCGAGGTCTACGCCAGCGACGCCTTCGCCGCGCTAGCCGCGCAACTGAAAGTCACGAATTTCGCGTGCGAGTACGTCAAGCTGCTGGAATGGGCCAAGCACCACGGCACCTATCCCACCTACGTCGTGCGCCGGTGCCCCGATGAATGACGAAGTAATGGCTGCGAGGAACTGTGTCAGGCTCAACGGCGTGATCGCGCTGGCTGCCTGCTGATCAAATCGTGAATTTCAGACCGATGATCCCCACAGATGGCATGGCTCCCCGACAGTTCAATTGCGATCTGTGACACGAGCAGATTCTCCCGCGAAGTTGAGAGCCTCTCCATGACGAACATCTTCCTGTCCTACGCCCGCGGCGATGACGTGCAGCGGAATGATCCGGCGACGTCATGGGTGCAGCGATTAGCTCGCGATCTGACGGCAGCCAAGTTCGATGTCTGGTTCGACCGCTTGTCGCTGCCGTCGCGAGGGCTGACGTTCCATCAGGAGATTCGTGACGCGATTGCCGCGTGCGATCGGTTGCTGCTGGTCGTCGGACCGCAGGCGGCCTCGTCCGAATACGTCCAGCAAGAATGGCAGTTCGCCTGGTTTGAGGCCGAGAAGGTCATCACTCCCATTCTGCGGCAGGGTGACTATCCGCTCGCGATCCCGGAACTCGCGCTCCTCCACGCCGAGGACTTTCGTGACGACTCGCAGTATGCGGTCCATCTCAAGGAACTCATCCGCATTCTGAATGACCCACCGTCAACGCTAGGGAAACTGATCGGAGTTCCGTCGCTGCCAGCGCACTTTCTGTCGCGGACCGACCGGCTGATCCCGTTGCGCGATGCCGTCCGTTCGGGTCTCGACACTGCGGCTCCCTTCGGCGGTACGGCGGCCCGGCAACAGTTCCACGGAATCGCGGGGACTTCCAAGCAGGTCGGCGTGCATGGCATGGGAGGGATCGGCAAGAGCGTCCTCGCCAACCTGCTGGCCCACGACCGCGAGATCCGCAAAGCCTTTCCCGATGGCATCGTCTGGGTGGGTCTCGGTTCCGTGCCGATCCTGGCGGACCTGATGCGTCGCGTCCACAAGGATCTCGGCGGTGACGGCGCGTTCGCCACCGAGCATGAAGGGAAGTTGAAGCTCAAAGAGCTGCTGGCTGACAAGGCGCTGTTGCTGATCATCGACGACGCCTGGCGACGCGAGGATGTGGATGCCTTCGACGTCCTCGGCCCGCGCTGTCGGGCGTTGATCACCACGCGCGATGCCGGGCTGCTCACCTCGCTGGGAGGGACGCATCATGTGGTCGAACTGCTGACCGATGCCGAAGCCCTGCGACTGCTCGCCGTGGCGGCCGACAAGCCTCTGGCGGAACTCCCCGCTGAGGCCCATCAGGTGCTGCAACACTGCGGTCGCCTGCCGCTCGCCGTCGCGCTGGCCGGAGGGCTGGTTGTCGCGGGGACGCCGTGGGCCAGTCTTCAAAAGGCGTTTGAACGACACAAGCTCGAGTTTCTGGAGAACGAGCAAAGCGCGGAACCGCAGCACCGCAACTTGTGGAAAACGATCGAGATCAGCGTCCAAGCCTTGCCCGACGAGGAACAAACGCGACTCGTCGAGCTGGCCGTCTTTCCGGAGGATGAGGCGGTCCCCGAAGCCGCCATCGCCACGCTCTGGGAGCAGACCGGAAATCTGGATGATCTCGATACGCAGCAACTGCTGATCAAACTCAAACGGCGATCACTCATTCAAGTGACGGCCAGCGGCACGGCCGATTCCTCCAGCATCGGCCGTGTGTCGATGCACGACCTGATCACGATTACTGCGTCCGTCGCGCCCAGTCGCTGTATGTCAAAGTCTCGTCGTTGGACGACAAGCTGCTGACCGCGTACCGGGCGAAGTGTTCCCACGGCTGGCCCACCGGTCCGAACGATGGGTACTTCTTCGAGCATCTGCGACACCATCTCGTGTCGGTGGGCCATTCCACAGAAGCGTTCCAACTGCTCCAGGATTTGGACTGGCTCGGCGCGAAGACGCGGGCCGGTTTGGTGTTTGATCTGGTGCGGGATGTCCAGGAGGCGGAGCAGGACCTGACCGAGGCGGATCGCGCGGCGTTTCTCCCTTGGTCCCACTTCCTGCGCGGCAACGCATCGTTCTTGAGCGAGCATCCGGCGTCGTTCTTCCAGCAGGCGTACAACGAACCGATCCAAAGTCTCGTCTCCCAATCCGCCCAGCACCTGTGGGCGCTGGCGAACGGAACGCGTGAGCAATCGACGTCCGTGTCGCCTTCGCTCGTCCCTACGACTTTCTTGGAATGGCTCAATCGCCCGATCGAGTGGCAACAGCCGGCCTGCGTGATGACGCTGCAGGGGCACACGCATTATGTCACCTGCGTGGCGCTCTCGGAGGACGGGTCCACGCTCGTCTCGGGGTCTTTTGACAATACCGTGAAGGTGTGGGACGCGCGGACGGGTGAATGCCGCGCGACGCTCCAGGGGCACACGAGTTTTGTCTTCAGCGTGGCGATCTCCGGTGACGGAACCACGGTCGTCTCGGGGTCTTGGGACAATACCGTGAAGGTGTGGGACGCGCGGACGGGCGTCTGCCGCGCGACGCTCCAGGGGCACATTGGTTCTGTCTACAGCGTGGCGCTATCCGGAGACGGGTCCACGGTCGTCTCGGGGTCTTTTGACGAGTCTGTGAAGAGGTCTGTTGAAAAGCAGAGGCTGTTGCAAACGTCGCGTTGTATCTCGTCTTTTGACGAGTCTGTGGAGAGGTCTGTTGAAAAGACTGTGAAGGTGTGGGACGCGCGGACAGGGGCCTGCCGTGCGACCTACCCGGATGCTTCCCCAAAAGCGCGAGCCGCATGGCAGTCTGTCCGCGTACAGAACGATGCGGCTCGGTGTGACATCGTCGCGGGATCTCTCCGCATTCCCGACCCCGACGTCGCGACATCGCTCGTCGTCTTTGGACCGTTCCGAAATGCGGTCGGCCCGCTGGTGGACGACAAGATCCTGGCCTTCAACGGCAAGGGCGAGGCGTTCTGGTTCCAAATTCGCCGCCGCAAGGGATCGTGAGATCCCGTCCTCTCGGCCGAACCCTGCCGCTGCCGCGAACCGCTCCAAAGTAGCCTTCATCGCTCCGCGTGAAGTCAGCCGAACGCGCAGTGGACTTGGAGAGTTTTCCAGCGTGTCGGTCTCGCGGAAGACTTTCTGAGTGATGGCGTTTTGTGCGATTGATGGTTTCGCGTGACAACGGCGTCGATGGCTCGCTCGGCTCTCTTCACGCGGAGCGGTGAAGGCTACATTGGAGGACAGCCGAGCGTGCGGAGATCCGGCGAGGTAGCACTGCTTCAAGACGCTATCGGAGATGAAAGCGTGATAGATTGTCCGCAATTGCGATCTGTTTCCATTCAGCCACCGAGGTCTGAAGATGAGTCTCGACTCCGCTGCCAACGAACGACACTCCGACAAGCTCGATGGAAACAAGCCGTGCGTCTTCTTGAGCTATGGCCGAGCGGATGCCAAAGACTTGGCCGATCGACTGTGCATCGACTTGGCCGCGCACGGGTTTGGTGTCTGGCAGGACACCAAAGAGATTCGCGCGGCGAATGCCTGGCATCACGAAATTGAGGACGGACTCCGAAGCTGTCAGCTCGTGGTGGCGCTGCTCAGCCCACATGCGGTGCGGCGGGAATCGGAGGTCAGCCGGGACTACAGCGTCTGTTTGGACGAATGGAGCTTCGCGCAGTTCGAACTGCGGCGACCGATCGTGCCGGTGTTGGCTCGGGCCTGTCCGGCTCCGCTGTTTCTGCACCGGCTGGATTACGTCGATCTGTGCCGGTGGAGGAGATAAGAAGCGTCTCGTATTCCCCCGACAGCCGGCGAATCGTCAGCGGTTCCTACGACAAGGGGGTGCGCGTGTGGGACGCCGATAGCGGTGCAGAACGTGACGGCCGACCGCAACCGCGCTTCTTGCGTGCCCGCATTGCTCGTGGTCGGCTGCGAAAGCTCGCGGGCCAAGTCGAGGTACTGTTTCCAATCAAACGGCGTGTTGCGACCGTCGAGGGCGGAAGTCGGTGGTCAAGAGAATGTCGCCCGTGCAGCGTTCCAATTCGTCGGCAAACTGCTCACCGAGTTGATCGAGTCGCTCAATGATGTTGGCGTCGTACCGATCCTGTCGGACTTCGAGCGTCAGATATTGGTCATCAGAACCGGCAAGGGAATTCGATCCCGCTCCGCCGCGACGCGGAACTCCCTGCCTCAACGCGGCTGCTCAAGATCCCGAAAGCGTTCTGCAAGATTCTCGACCGGGACTTGCAGGCGGCCGGCATCCCCAAGCGTGACGACCGAGGCCGCACGATCGACGTTCACGCATTGCGGCACACGTTCGGCACGAATCTATCCAAGGCCGGAGTTTCGCCGCGAACGGCTCAAGCGGCGATGCGTCACAGCAAGATCGACATGACGATGAACGTCTACACGGACCCGCGAATGCTGGACATCCAAGGCGCGGTTGAATCTCTGCCGTCGATGTCCGTCACGTCCGACCCCACGGAGAACCGCCAACGCATTGCAGCCGGGGCAGAGAACTTGACGCCGTGTTCCGTGACACCAACGGTGACACCTGACGCCGACTTTTCGGGTCTTTCGCAGTCAACGGCTGTCACTTTGAACGCATTTCCGACGGACGCAAACTTCGGAAACTCACTCGGCTGCAAAGTCATGGCATCAAACGAAAAACGCTCGCCGTTAGTGACTAACGGCGAGCGTTCAGCAAGCGAGGCCGGCGGGACTCGAACCCGTAACCTCCGGATCGACAGTCCGGCGGG
>CAMDPX010000350.1 GCA_945905295.1 Planctomyces sp. SH-PL62
AATTATTTCCGGGCGTTGGGCTTTTTTTTTGCCTCGTTGACCTTCTGGTTGTTGAACGCGGGAGCCTGAGCGTTGCCTTGTCGAACCGGCAGATTGACCGGGATATTGAAGAAGCCACCGCCACCGCCGCCCCCTTGTTGGCCGCCGCCCCCGAAACCGCCGCCGCCTTGGCCGCCTTGCTGTTGGCCGCCTTGCTGACCGCCTTGCTGACCACCTTGGCCGCCACCCGGAGTCAGGATGACGACCAAGTCACCCACCGGATAAACGCGGGTCTGCAAGCGTTCCTTCTCTTTCGCGGCCGTGGTGATCTTCATCACTTCGTCCTCGATCACGTAAGAGAGTTGCAGAGGTTGCAGAATGATTTTCAACGCGCTGCGCAGCTTCACGCCGGTCAGCGTCCGCGTGACCGCGGTGTCCGGAGCGATGCCTTCGTCCTGCAACGCTTGGAGGTCGATGATGATCGGGATGTTGTGGTAGTCCGAGAGGAACACGACCACGTCGTCCAGCGGAGTGTCGGTGAACGCGATTTCCGTCTGCTTGTCCAATTGTGCCGCGATATTTTCCTCGGCCTTGCTGGACTTGTGCAGATCGACCGAAGCGTATTTCTTGCGGCGTTCCGACAGAGCCTTCCAAACCTCAGGAGCCGGGAAGAGCACGGGCGGTTCATCGGGGAACGGCACATGAGACAGTTCGACTTGTTCGAGCGTCTTGAGGAATTTCTCGGCCCGCAGGTTTCGCAAGCGGAAGGCCATGTTGAGCTGGAAAGACGCCTCGCTGTTGAACCGCGCGGCGGTCGCCACACCACTGTTCGGTTTCATTTGCTGAGCCGCTTCCGCGGCCGCTTCCGCCTCGATATAGGCGGCGTCATTGCCACGTTCACCTTCATGCAGCAACGACCGCACGCGGTCGATCAGGTTTTCCAACCGCTCGTCTTCCAACTGAAACTTTTCTTGCAGCCGCTTTTCGGCCTCTTGGACGGCGATGCGTTCTTGCAGATAGATCTGCTTTTTCTCAGTGACCTCTCTTTGGGAGCGGAGGTCGGCGATGACCCCCTGCAATTGCTTCGCAAGCTGCTGCCGCAAATCAATCGGAGCATCCACGGTGGACTTCACCGCTCCGGAGGCTCGCTTCAACAGCGTGATGGCGTTGTCCGGCTCGATGCTGCCCAATGCCCGCGCCTCTTGAATCGCCTTCGAGACTTCCAGCCGCAGCTTCTCGCCGACGATCTGCTGACGCGTCACTTCGTCCATGATCAGGCTGCGTCCGTCGGAGACGTTGGGTTGAAGTTCCTCGCGATTGAGCAAGCTGCCCTCGGCCGGCTTCTCTTCGGCCTGCGCCACCTGACGGCTTACCGGCTTGGTTTTCAACGTCGGCTGCGGAGACAGCAGCAACTTGATTTGCGTGTTGTCTGGGTCAAGTTCCTGAATCGCGCGGCCAATCTGTTCGGCGTCGCGCTGTTGATGCCGAGTCTGCGCGGCAGTCCCTTCGGCGGCCAGCAGTTCGATGCGTTGATCAAATTCGTTCCAGGCAGTGACGAGCAATTCGCGACCTGCGTACGGGACGAAACCGCCATCCTTGTTCGCTTGGCGGAACGCCGCCGCCACGAATGGCGAGGCGGTTTCGCTGCGCAGGCCATCCACGGACCACAGCATTTTCATTGGCTGACCGGCGAATTGACCAACGGCCACCAAGGATCCGTCGCTCGCGAGTTGTCCTTGAGCAAGCACGAACGTTTCGCGATCAGCTCGCAGCGGCAGTGGCTGCGCGGTGGCCAGTTTGACTTCCGATCCAGCGACCTCAAGTTGTTCGGGATAGAAGACGGACGACGTCGCGGCTTGGGCGAGTTTTTGACCGACGACGTTCGGATCGCTGGCCGCCGAACTTGAGTCACCACCATCATCCACCAGCACGACTCCACCGGTGTGTTGAGCCAAGACGCCCAGCAGCTTCAGATCGCGGCGTGGGCCGACGGCATAACTCGACACCGGCACTTGCCGCGAACGGAGATCGCTGACGGACTGTCGCAACGAATCGGCCGTCAGCAGATTCACGGAACTCATTCCATCGCCGACGTAGAGCACAGTGCTGACCGCATCTTTCGGCAGCGCCGCGGCCGCAGCGTCGAGCGCCGCTTTGAAGTTGGTCGCTCCGAGCGGAGCTCGCTGACGCAACACCGAGACGGCCTCGCGAACAGCGTCGCTGTTGGGGGCCACGAACTCTGGAGTCAGCCGCGTCGCTTGCACATCGACGGCGAACAGACTGACGCGGTCGTCACTGGGCAGGCCGCGCAAGAACGCTTGCAGCAGCGCGAAGCCCTGCACGCGGTGCTCGCCAAACTGGCTGGCGGAGGTGTCCATCAGCACGACGTGATGCCGAGTCTGTTTGACTTCGGGAAGGTCTTTCGCCTTCAGACCGATCGCGACGAATGACTCGCCGGACGGTGCCGTGTATTTCAAAACTTCGTTGCCCGAAGCCACCGCGGCCGGACGTTCGGCCGACCAGGCGAAGCCCATCGGCAGCACACTCAGACATGAGCCCAACACGACGCGAGCAAACAGTTGCGATGAACGAGACATGAGCCACTCCTGATTCCGATGAGTTACGGCGGCGTCCGGACGGACGATCTCCTGCGCGGAAGGCGGCCGCATCGTAATCAGTGATTCGGCCAGACTCGATGCAATTTTTGCCGAAGATTCGCCGATGACCCCAAATTACCGCGACTTGCCAACCTGCCGCTGGCACTCGCCGAGCAATCGCTGTCGCAGGCATGAAAGCTCCGGTGTGCTCAATCGCGACGATGCGCCGCCACGAACTCTCCGGAATCCCCTGATTCTGCCGACCGCGCCGGCCCGATGAATCCTCGTAGAGCAGGCGGCTCGCCTGCTCCGGCCCATCAACGGCCACACTTACTCCCGGCGAATCGCACGATATTCATGCACCGCAATCGACGTCGGACTGTGATGTCTCTGCTGGCGACGCTGCTCGTGGCAAGCGGTGTGCTCGTGCTGCGAGCCGCACGACCGGAACGAGCCACCGACGTCGTCCTCTCGCCCAACTGGCAGGACCAGGCGTGGTATCAACTGGATGATCGCGATTCGAACGCCCTCTGCGAGCTGCCGGCCGGTGCTCGGTATCGGCTGGTGATCGGCGGCCTGGGGGACTCGGCGGAGGAATACGCGGTGCGATTCCGGCTTTCGCCAAGTGTGGATCAACCGACGCTGAGTCGACCAACAGAAATCCCAGTGCAGGCGCGCGGGGCGGCCTCAGCCCCCCGGTGCGTTTCCGACAAAACCGGGGGGCTGACGCCGCCCCGCTCGCCTGCACAGATTCCATTACTCAGCACAACGCGAGACTTTTTCCTCCACGTCACCGACGGCGATCTCGATGATCCGAAGCAATACGCGCGAATCACGGCTCGCAGCGTCGCCTGCGGACACCGCGTGCGCGTCTTTCTCGATCAGCAATTGCCTGAGGGCGAAGTCCCGCGGTCACGAATCGAGGATTTGGTGCGAACGCTGGAAACGGACGTGATACCGCGCATCGAATCTCAATTCGGCGCGTTGCAGGATGTGGATCACGACGGTCGCTTCGCGGTGGTGTTGACGCCGTGGCTATCGCGGTTGCAAGGGGGCCGCACGTCGATCGGCGGAATGGTTCGGAGTAGCGACTTTCGAGTCGATGTGCCGCCGCCGCTGGGTAATCGCGGAGACATGCTCTTCTTGAATTCCGCGCTCCCAAACGATGCCGCATTGCGAGATTTGTTGTCGCACGAAGTCGCACACGCGGCCTGCATCAGTCAACGGCTGAAGAATGACCACGGCCAACTCTCCGAGGAGGAGGACTGGCTAAGCGAAGCGCTCGCCCACATGGCGGAGCCAGGCTGGACCAACCTCGACCATCGCCTCGCCGCGTTTTTGGAGGAACCATCGCGCTACCCGCTGGTCGTCCCCGATTACTATCGCGCCGGCTTGTGGCGCAACCCCGGTTGTCGCGGAGCCACGTTTCTCTTCACACGCTGGTGCGCCGACCGGCATGGCCCCAATCTCGTCCGCCGACTGGTTGAATCGCGAGCCAGCGGCATTTTGAACCTCGAACGAGCGACCGGCCGAACGTTCGAGGACTTGTTTCGCGAATGGAGCTTGTCACTCGCGTCGGGGGATGAACTCGCCTCACTGGATCTGCAACTTGCATTCAATCGAATCGGCTCGCACGGAATTCGCCCCACCACGATCCGCGGAGAGACCGATCTCGAACAAACGCTGAGTGTGCGTGGCACGGCATTCACAGTCATCGAACTGCCGCAACCATCGTCCGCGTCACGAACGCTGCGGATCGTCGGCGACTCAACCGTGCGATGGCAATTCTCGATCTGCCGCATTCCGGATGTTCCTCCCAGCGATGCCAATGCGATCCCACTGGTGCTCAATCGCCGCAATCCATGAACTGGAGAAGAGCCCGACGAATGTAAGGAGGCGACGAATGCTGAGCACATTCGTCGTCTCCTTACATTCGTCGGGCTCTTCCAGAGTTCCAACTGACCATCGGATGTCCGTGTTATTCCACCGGACGTTCGGCCTTGAGCCGCAGTTGGCCGCAGGCGGCGTCGATGTCGGCTCCCTTGCGCTTGCGGACGGTGACGGGAATCCCAGCCTGTTCGAGGATGGAGACGAACTGCTGAGTGCGTGGGGCGGCCGGTTCGTGGAACGGTAAGACCGAGACGCCGTTCATCGGAATCAAATTCACGTGAGCGCAACGGCCTCGCAGAAGTTGCACCAGTTGCTGAGCGTGTTGTGGTTCATCATTCACCTTGGCGAGCAGCACATACTCGAAGGTGACTCGGCGGCCGGTGATCTCAAAGTATTCGTCAGCCGCTTCGAGGATCGCGTTGACGCCGATCTTGTCGTTGACCGGGACCAGCTTGTCGCGGACCTGATCGTTGGGCGCGTGCAGCGAAATCGCGAGGTTGTACTCCTTGCCGATGCGGGCGAACTCGCGGATCTTCGCCGGCAGGCCGACCGTCGAAACGGTGATGTGCCGCGCTCCCAAACCCAGATCATCGGGTGAATTGAAAGCCTCCAGCGATTGCAGCAGCGCGGGGAGATTCGCCAGCGGCTCGCCGATCCCCATGACGACAATGTTCGTGATCCGCTCATCGGCACCGATCACCGCCTGCATCCGCAAGACCTGTTCGATGATCTCACCGGCCGAAAGGTTCCGTTTCAGGCCGAGCATCCCGCTGGCACAAAACACGCAGCCCATCGCACAGCCGACCTGCGTGCTGATGCAGACGGTGACTCGCTCCGGTTCGCGCATCACGACGCATTCGATGTGCTCGCCGTCGGTCAGCTTGAGCAGCAGTTTCTCCGTCCGATCCGCCGCGACTTGATGCGACTCGACCTCGGCGGCGAAGAGTTGAAACTCCGCCGCCAGTTGCTCGCGGAGCTTTTGGGGTAAGTCGGTCATCTGCTCGAACGCAGTCGCTCGCCGGCGGAACAGCCAGCGTCGCAGTTGCCCAGCTCGAAACTTTGGCCAGTCGTGCGCGACGATCCAGTCGGTGAGTTTCGCCGGAGTCAAATCAAGAATCTTGGAAAGCGGTGTCGTCATGATGGCGGATTGTAGCAAGCGGCGACGCTCACCGTTCGTCAGCCACGCGCGGAAGGTTGTCGCAGGTCGCTTGACGAACTGCATGATGGTCCGCTTAGCCGCACCACGAACTCAGCGACAGTGACCCGTTTCGGTTGGCAATGTCGCTGATACAACGTCGCTGCCGATTGGCCGACGTGAACCTCCGCGCGAGTCCGTCCAATGCAGATTCAATGCCCTCATTGTCAGATTGCCATTCAGCTCATTGAAGCGCAGCCGGAAGGCGACACCATCTGTCCGTCGTGCGGCAGCCGGATCAGCAGTTCCGAGCGAACTCAGAGCGAGCCACTCGTCGTGCCGCCTGCGAGTAATGGCCGAGAAACAACCTTACTTCCAGCCTCACCGAGTGGGCTGCCATTCTCGTTGCCTCCCACATCGCAAACAGCCTCCGCATCGCCGGCCACGCAACCCACCGCGCCTCCGCGACCGTCGATGATCGAAGCCTTCGGGCGTTTCCAACTGCTCAAGCGGCTGGGGGGCGGAGCCTATGGCGAAGTCTTTTGGGCCTACGATCCGCAGTTGGACCGAGACGTGGCGATCAAGCGTCCGCATCAGCGGCGGTTGCCGCCGGAGTTGGCCGAACGGTTTGCTCGTGAAGCGCGATCGGCCGCGCAGCTCCAGCATCGGCGCAACCCAGCGGTCGCGTCATTGAGTGCGGCCGCGGTCCTCGTCCTGCTCACGGTGCCGCATCAAATCCGAGGTTCGACGTTGGCCCTCAGCCAGGATTCGATGTCGTCGATCGACCATTGATGATTCTCTGCCTCCTAACAAACGCGATCGACATCGTCATCGGCGGCAACGATTTCGCCCAGGCGATTGATGGCCAGAAACCATTCCAGCATCGCGTAGGCCGTGCGTTTGTTTCCCTGGAGGAAACCGTGGTTCATCAGCAAGCCTTGAAACAGATACGCCGCCTGACGGAGTTCATTCGCGAGTTCGTAGCAGGCGGCCTGACGCGGGCGAGCGATAGCGGACTGCAACAATTCGGGACGACAGGGGCCGTAGAACGTCTCGCCCCACAGATCTCGCATCAGGTGGATGTGCAACTCGACCAGCAATTCGTAGCTGGGATAGCGCACGACCTACTCCGCCAGCTTGCGAAAGACTTCACGGCGCTTCTCGACGAGCTGCTTGAGAAACTCACGGTCCTCGTCGCGCAAGTGCGGAATCTCTTCGCCGGCGTCGATCCACAGCGTGACCTCTTGCCCTTCCGGCAAGACGACGGGAAGAACCGGCGTGAAAACTCCGTCGTGAAACTTGGCATGAATAGCTTGCATCATTGGCTCCGCGAAACGACGACCGCAATTTACGCCAGTTGCGAACGATCCGGCAAGAGGGTCCGTTCGCCCCTTCCGCGCCGAGCGAGACACGAAGCTGCTCATGCAGCAGATTCTGAATGCGGACCCGCCGCCGCCGTCGCAGCTCAACAGCCAAGTCCCCGCTGACCTCGACACGCTCTGCCTGAAGTGCCTGGAGAAAGACCCGTCCCGCCGCTTCCCCACCGCCGCCGCCCTCGCCCAAGAACTCCACCGCTTCCTCCACGGCGAGCCAATCCACTCCCGCCCCATCACGCAATGGGAACGAGCCAGGAAGTGGTGCCAACG
>CAMDPX010000351.1 GCA_945905295.1 Planctomyces sp. SH-PL62
TGACGCCGCCCCGCTCGCCTGCGCGGTGATTTCTGCAAGGCGACATAGTTCTTCCACGTCGCTTTGCATCGAGACGGGCACGTTGGAAACGTGCCCCACGGTAGGTGGCGGAACCGTCGGCATGATCTCACTCCCCGGCGAGCGTCAGCCGTTGCCCGCTGCGCAGGCGGCCGTCGCGGTTGTCGAGGATCACATCGACTCGGACGAGTCCGCTTTCGGCGTGCGTCACCGGAGACACGAATTCGACGTCGCCCGTCAGCGGTTTGTCGTCGGCTTGGCCAGACAGCTTCACTCGCTGGGCTTTGCTGAATCGGACGGACTGTTCGGCGGGGACATAGAACTTCGCCCGCAGCCGGTCGAGCCGCACGACGGTGAACAGCTTCGGTTCCGTCAGTGAGACGAACTCGCCCGGATCGCGTGGGATGTCGGTGACGACCCCGTCGATCGGGCTGCGGATCATGCGTCGCTGCAACTGCACTTCGATCTTCTTCACTTCCAGGCGATCGGTGGCCAGCATCTCTTCTGCCAGCTTGAGTTTCGCCCGCGCCAATTCCGCGTCGGCTTTCGCTCGCGAAAACTCGTCGCGACTTCCGCCACCCGTGCGATTGATCTCGGCCAACGCGTTGAGCCGTTGCTGTTTGAGTTCCAGCTCCGCAGTCGCCGCTTCGATGGCGGCGGTCGAGTTGGCCTTGAGCTGCGCGATCTCCAGCGAAGCTTTGAGGACATCATCATCGAGCGTACCGAGCACCTCCCCCTTCTTGACCGTTTGACCAAGCTCGACACGAACGTCTTGCACGATGCCGGACTCGGCGGCGGCGACGTCGATGGTTTGATACGGCTCGGTGAAGCCCTCGGACCGTTTGGGGTCGATGCGGTTCGCGCCGAGGAGAAGCAGAAACAGGAAGGGGATTGCAAATTGCAAATTGCAAATTGCAAATTGCAAATTGCGAATTGAGGACAGAGCCTCTTCGCCTCTTCCAATTTGAAATTTGAAATTTGAAATTTGAAATTTGCGTTCCAATCATCAAGATTCCTCCCCCAGCACTCCCGCCAGCACATCATCCAGCCAGCGATCGTGCTCGACCATTTTGCGGCGCAGTTTGAGGCTCTGCCGTTCGGCCAGGAGTTGGAACTGTGAAACGAGCTGGGCGTAGTTGTCGTGGACTTCGCCATCTCTGCCGGCGGTCTTACGGAGTCGGCTCGCCAGCTTAGGGGCGTAGCGCTGCAACAGTTCGTCGTCGCCGGAGACGAAGAAGCGACTGAATCCGAAGTCCCCTTGCCGTCCGGCTCGTCCGGCGAGCTGCCGATCGACGCGGCGCGAGTCGTTCCGCTCGGCACCGATGACAAACAAGCCGCCGACCGCAATCGCGCGTTCGTCCGGTTTGATGTCGGTCCCGCGGCCAGCCATGTTGGTGGCGACCGTGACCGCTCCGTAGCGGCCGGCGTTGGCGATGATCGCGGCTTCGTCGGCGTCTTGCAGACCGTTGAGAACCTCGTGGCTCAGCTTCAGCGAGCCCAGCAGCATCGACAGCAGCTCGCTGTCGGCAATCGTGCGCGTGCCGATCAACACCGGTTGCCCGCAGCGGTGACGCTCGATGACTTCGGCGACGATCGCCCGCAGCTTGGCGTCCTTCGATGCGAAGTATCGGTCGGGCAAATCGACTCGCCGGCAAGGTTGATGCCGGGGAATCAGCAACGTTTTCAGACCATAGAACTCGGAGAACTCCTGGTCCGCTCCTTCCGCAGTGCCGGTCATGCCGCTCACCGAGTCGTACATCTGATAGAACCTCTGACGAGTGATCCGCGCGGACGAACTCTTCTCCGCGCTGATCGCGAGGTGGTTGAACGCCTCGACCGCCTGATGCAGCCCGTCGCGCCACGAGCGTTCGCTGAAGATGCGGCCGGTCTTTTGATCGACGAGCTGGAGGTCGCCGTCACGGATGACGTAATCGACTCCCCGGTGCAGCAAATACTCGGCGTGCAGCGCGTTGAGCACAAACGCATCCCACGGCCGGCGCAGGTTCGAAAACGAGTGCCGTTGAAATTCGTCGAAGATGAAATCTTGGCCTTGAGAGGTCAGCCGCAGCGTGCGATTTGACGCATCGAGATGGAAGTGTTCGCCACGCACCATTTCATCCGCGAGATCGCGTGCGGCCAGGTACGGTGTTGGAACCTCTAAACCGTGGCCCCCTTCGCTGAGGATCAGCGGTGTCAGCGCTTCGTCGATCAGCACGCTGTCGAGTTCGTCCACGACCGTGACTTGCAGACGCGGTTGCAGCAGTGCCTGGTTATTCGACTCGCGGCCGGCCAGTTGATCGAGCACGTTGGCTCCCAACTTCTCGCGCGGTCGTGCTCGCAGCGTGAGTTGATCGCGGAGGTAATCGAAGCCGAACTCGTAACCGGTGCCGTACACGACGTCGGCTTTGTAGGCGGCCTTCTTGCCGCGCGTGTTGTTGTTTTCCGGAAGCAGCGCGGAGGAGAGCCCCAGCCTCTCGAACACCGGTTGGAGCTGTTTCCAATCCCGCTCGGCGAGGTACGCATTGGGTGTGGCGACATGCGTTTGCTGGCCATCGAGCCATGCCAAGAACGCCGGGATCGCCGAGATGATCGTCTTGCCTTCGCCGGTCGCCATCTCCGCCGCTTGACGATTCGCCAGCGCCAAACCCGCGAGCAATTGCACGTCGTGATAGCTCAGCCCGCGCGTGCGACGCACCGCCTCGCGGACGAGCGCCGTCCCCGCGACTTGTTGTTGCTGCCGATCCTTCGACGACATGGTCGAACCGAAGCGTTCGGCCGAATCACGCAATGTCGCGGCGAGATTGCGGAGATCGTGATCGCTCGCGGATTCCAGTTCCCGCGCCCGCTGCTTCACTTGTTGAACGACGTCCCATTCCTTCTTCGACGGTCCGCGCGCAAGATCGGCGCTCCGCGAGAAGGCTCGAGGGGACGGGAGCAACTGCACGTTGGAGGTCGTTTGCGGCACAGTGAGGACTTTGGATGACGGTGTGGTGCCGTGTAGCCGCGTTTCGCCAGAACGCGGGTCTTCGCTCGTTCGCCCGCGTTCTGGCGAAACGCGGCTACGGATCGCGGCGCAGGACTTTGTTTTTGGTGGATTGCCAGAAGGAAGCTTTCGGTTCGACTCGTCCGCCCGTGGGCTTCAGAGTTGGGCCAGTGGGTTCGTCTTCCAGCGGTGGAGGTGGCATTGGGAGTTCGCGGCGCGGCGTTTCCTCGACCGGTGCCGGCACGTACTGGCCGTCGCGCTGGGACTCAATCGGCTTGCCGTGCTTGTCCACGATCAGCGTCGGCAGACCGTCGACGCAGGCGCGGCCCCACGAAACTTGTTCGGTTTGCAACAGCTCGCCGGTGGCTTTCTTCACGTTCCACAGCGCGAGGTTGTAGGTCACTTGAGCGGTGAGGAAGTTGAACTCATTCGTCGCCAATCGCTGCTGCGCGAGCAGCAAGTTGTCGAGCATCAAGCTGGCATTGCCGTCCTCGCCGGGAAGTCGCTCAAAGCGTTGTTCGAGGTATTGCAACTCGGCGGTGCTGGCATCCATGGCGCGGAATTGCGAGAGCATCTCGGCGAGTGCCGTCTCGACTTCGCGGACGGAGACTTTGACTTCCAGTTGCAGCGTGTTGAGCGTCGTCTCGTACTGATTGCGAAGCTGCCGCAGTTCCATTTCGCGTCGTTCGCGGCGCGCCTGCGGGGCACGATTGCCCAGCGGCATCTCGAATTGCGCCCCGACCGTGTAGCCGGGAGCACCGCTGGTGAACGAGTTGTTGAACGCGGAGAACGCATTGCTCGGTTGCAGTCCGGCGACGTACGTCTCGGTGACGAGATTGAGCATCGGCAGCAGTTCGTTCTTCGACATGTTCAGCCGCGTGCAGCCGGCTTGAATCTGCCGCAACGATTGATTGACCTCCGGCCGAGTGGTCACAGCGGTCGACAGGGCCAGCGACATGCTCAGCGGCGATTCGCGGACAGTCGGAGTTTCGGTCGGCATCAGTTCGACGGTGTCGTAATCTCCGAACGCCGGATCGTTGACGAGCGCTCGGATCCGGTCCTCGCCATTCTTGACCCCCATCTGAGCACGAATGACTTGCGAGCGCCGTGTGGCGACTTCGGCTCGCGCTCGCAGGATCTGGCTGCGAACCGCGTCTAACTGCTGCCTTTGTTTCAGGAGCGCCAACGTGTCGGCGGCCCGTTTCAGCGATTGCAGTTTCTGAGCGAGGTTGGCGCGTTCGAGATACAAGCCCCAATAGGCTCGCAGCACTTCCAAGAGATGTGATTGCAACTGGCGCGAGAACTCATCGGTGGCAATCGCGGTATCAAGTTGCGCGAGGCAAATCAGGCTCTCGTTGTAAACCTGCCCGCTGCCGCGCAAGAGCGGATGCGTGTAGCCCAACACCAGCCGCGAAGTTCCTTGCGGGTTCGGTGTGAAGAACGTCGAGTTCGTCCGCTGCCAGCCAAGCTGCTCACTGAGTTGCAGCGTGCCACCGTCGCGAGTCTTTTTGCGAAACCCACCTTGGCCGGTGAAATGATCGTCTTTGTATCGTCCCAAGGTGGGGGTGCTCCCGCCGATCGTCAGCGTGCTACCGATGGGGTCATTCAGATCTTGCCAGCGGGTGTCGAGGAACGCGGTCCAGTCGAAGGCGGCGTCGGCCTCGACGATCGACGTCTCGCGAATCAACGGCAAGTCACTGAAGACACGCACCTGCGACGAATGACGAATGGCTCGAATGAGGATGTCTTCGATGGTCAACGCCATCGGGGTCGCTGTCTCACGCAGCGGAGCAGTGACAAAGACCGCCCACCACGCGGCCGAAAGGTCCGGCACCTGCGCGTCGTCTTCGACATTGGCGGCCTGTGGCTGACGTTGCATCACCCGGAACGCGCTCGCGTCCGGCTCTCGCTCGGATCGCACATCCAAACCGGGGACTAGCGCCCCGCGGCTGATGGCGGGTTCTGGCGGTGGAGCAAACGTGGCCGCTCGCTGTGGAAATGGCTGCGGCTCGTGTTGCGGTTCCTCATTGGCGATGAAACCGAGTTGCACCGATGCTCGCTGATCGAATCGAGTCACCTGGCTCGACGGATTTTGAGTCTGTGGACCGGCCCAGGCCGAATAGCTCAGCCATGCTGCGGTGAGCATTCCGCTCCAGCAAATCAGTTTGACTCGCGACGACCAGCCTGTGCGGGCCGCGGCGTTCTCACTGTGCGAATACATCTCGACGATTCCCTGGCGAGGGCGACGCGAACACACCGACGTCCCGTGACGCAGCGCCCACGCCGTCATCAATCGTCTTCGGAATGAGGGGGCACTCGCCCCTAGCCTCGCACCGACCGGCCGGTCGGCGTTCGCAAAACTGTCCGCACATGACAGCTAACTTGAGCAACTCCGGCATAAGCGGAGTCATTACAAAACCCCCGCCACGGACAGTCACCGCCAGCCGAACCGGCGGCACAGTCGGAACTCCAGGACGATTCCGAAAAGTGAGTGGCCAGCCGCTATGAGCCGCAGGGCGCTAGCCCCGGTTCGGATGACACAAACCGGGGCTAGCGCCCTGCGGCTGATCGGGACGACGTGATTACAGGATTGTGAATTGCGACAAGTCATCACCCACGGCGACCGGTTCAGCAATGTCATCGGCGACGACTTTAGGTTGCAGCCGCGAGGCGACGTCGGCCAGCCATTCGGCCGTCGGCGGACCGTAGGGGCGGAACTTTTCATTCGTCCCTTGATCGACTGAGTGCAGGATCGCTCGGTTCGGGCCGAGCTTGCTGGCCAGCGGGCCGTCGATCAGGTTGCTCGAATCGGACGCGCTGAGCTGGAAGACAATCCGCACTTCAAACTCGCGCAGCGTCTGCGAACTGAACCAGCGGCTGACGTTGTTGTACGTGTCGCTCCAGACCAGCGTGTGAATGCCGAAGTTGGGTCCGTTCTTCAGCAGGTCCGTGAATTGTTTGCTGGGGCTGACCTTCTTCTCGCCGCCGCCGAAGCTGAAGCCCATGTCGTCGTCAGATTTTTTCAGATCGCGGAAGCGGCCGAGATTGAAGATGACGACGAAAATCGGCGTGTCGTCGCGTGAACCCGATTGCTCGCGGCGAGTCATCTCGGCCGAGAGTGTCGCCAGCACGGATGGCGTATCTCGCGGCTCGCCAATCTGGATGGTGTGCGGCAGCGCGGCTTGCAGTTCTTTCCAAGTCTCGGTGGAAACGCCCCCGAAGTTGCCATCGAGGATCACGAACTGCGGAACGTCACTTTCAGATTTCAAATTTGAGATTTCAGATTTCAAATCTGACAAATCAGATGTCCCATACGGCCGGACTTGGCAGGCGAGGCTGATGATGCTGGTCGCCAGCAGGCCGACCGTGGCCAGATCGCTTTGACCAACCACCAGCAGGTTCTGGCCTCCTTGCGAGTGAAAGCGAATCGTTGTCGGGTCTTTGATCGCGACCGCTTCTCCGAGCCACGCAACGCGCTCGAGCAGTGTGGCATCCCACTGCGGCGCGTCGATCAGTTGCGAGAGTTCGACGTTGCGGCGCGGGTCGGCGGGGATGTTCCCTTCAAACACGATCGCGGGAGGCATTCGCACTTGCCGCTTCTCAGTCATTTGCTGCACCCGCCCGAGATGAAAATCGCGGCGGTCGTCTTCCAGCCACGCGATTTGGAACGGGTGATTTCCTTCGAGCATTCCGTTCGCATCGTTGTAGATCGCCTCACCCGGCCGAGTCAGTAACCGCGCGGCGGTGTTGTCTTCCGAGAGGATCAAGTGCGCGTCGCTCTCGCTGCATTGCAGCGCGATGCGGACCGCCATTTGGCCGAGCGTGCTGCGGGCCAGCGAGTACGCTCCGCCGAGCGTTTGCGAACCGAGCAGCACATGAATGCCGAACGCTCGGCCTTGCCTCACGAGTCGATCAAGCAGCAGCGCGGACGTTTGCGCGTGCTTGTCGTCCTCGACGAAGAACTCTTGGAATTCGTCCACGACCAACAGGATGCGAGGCATCTCCTCTCCCGGCCGAGCGCCGCGGAACCCGGCGAGGTCTTGCACGCCGATATCTCGAAACAGATCGCCGCGCTCCTTCAAGATCGCGTCCAGCCGTTCGAGCACGCTGACACCGAACTCGCGGTCGCTCTCGATCGCGATGACTCGCGCGTGCGGCAGTTCGTGCGTCGCGTAGGTTTTGAACTCGACCCCTTTCTTGAAGTCGATCAGATAAAAGTGAAGCTGGTCCGGCCCGTAATGCAG
>CAMDPX010000352.1 GCA_945905295.1 Planctomyces sp. SH-PL62
CTCTTGGAGCAAGTCGGACTCGGCAACCGCATCGAGCACAAGCCGAGCGAACTGAGCACCGGCCAGCAGCAGCGAGTTGCTCTCGCTCGCACGCTGGCCAACAACCCACGACTGATCCTCGCCGATGAGCCAACCGGCAACCTCGACCCGGACAGCCGCGAAGCCGTGCTGTCGATGTTCGACAACTTCGTGTGCGAAGGCCGCACGATCGTCATGGTGACTCACGACCCCGGAGCCGCCGCGCGAGCGTCTCGGCGACTGCATTTGTGCGATGGCGAGCTTGTCACGACCACCGAGATTCCCGCCACGAAAGCGGCTTGAGGACCAAGCAACTCGATTCAGAACCGAAAATCATGTTTGACCAACCAATTTGTTTCGTGCATCAGTTGGATATCGGAGGCGAAGGACGCCACGCCGAGGCGTGGAACCTCAATCCGCGCGCCACGAAGACGCTCGGACCGGATGCTGGGCAACCGATTCCCAAACGGATCGCGGGACGTGCCGAAGCGATTCCGTTACCGGATGCGTCCGTCGCACAGGTCATCGTCGAGCGTACGCCGCTGCGCGACAAGTCGCTGGCGGAGATTGCACGGGTCACAATCCCTGGAGCGTGCGTCGTCTTGCGTCATGCTCGACCGCCCTGGTCCGATCCGCACAAACAGGTGGCGCAATTTTGGGGACCGCCAACCCAACAAAGGTTGCGGCGGCTCGCAGGCCAAATCGTTCAGGAGAGCAAGTTCATTCTGCATCAGGTGCGTATGTCATGTCGTCACCCGAACGTCGTGGACGAAAGTTGAAGTTTGTCGGCAGGGAACGAGAGACGCTCGCGGAACTTATCCGCGAACACGGCGCACGCGGAGCGATCCCTCACGCGCCGGAGCCAGTGTGCCTTTCGACGATGTTGAAGATCGCTCACGAGTTTCGGATTCCATTGAAGAAAGGCGCTCGTCCCAGGCGGGCCGCGTAAGCGACGCACCGTTTCTGGAGCAACGCAACCAATGTCAGTGAGTTTGGACATGATTGAAGCACACGACACAAGCAGTGAACCCTCGGTCGCAGTCGGCACTGCCGACGAACGGCGGACGCTCGTGCGCGTGCTGGGGATCAATCTGACGCAATTCGGCCTCGCGGGAGCCGTCGGCATTCTGGCAGACTCGGTCGGATTGTTGGGAGCGGCGATCGACAACCTTGCCGACGCGGCGGTTTACATCGTCAGTCTGTATGCGGTCGGTCGATCCATCGCCGCGAAGGCGCGTGCCGCTCGACTCTCAGGAGTGCTGTTGACCTTGGTTGGTCTGGGACTGCTCGCGGAAGTCCTGCGCCGCTACTTCGGACGTTCCGAGCCGATCGGGCTGGCCATGATCGTCACGGCAATTGTGAACGCGGCCACCAATATCGTCTGTCTGCGACTGCTTAAGCCGCAACGAGAACGTGGCGTGCATCTCAAGGCGTCGTGGATCTTCACAACGAATGACATGCTGGCCAATGCCGGCATCGTCTTGTCGGGAGTCGCGGTCATGTACTTTCAGTCGCCGCTGCCCGATTTGTTGATCGGATTGGTGACCGTCGGGATCGTTCTGCATGGTGCTTGGGAAATTCTTGAGTCGGCGCGTGAAGTGAGTCATTCCGTAGCGGCGGCTCCCCCAGGTGAGTCGGTTGAAAGAAGAGGCTGATTGTGACCAGTGCCGTGACACGTTCTGTGATTTTGTTTGTCGTTGCCGGAGTCTGCGAGATCGGCGGTGGCTGGCTCGTTTGGAAGTGGCTGCGCGATGGCCGACCAAGCTGGTGGGGTTTGGCCGGGGCGTTGGTGCTGATTCTCTACGGCATCGTGCCGACGTTGCAGACCAGTCATTTCGGGCGCGTGTACGCGGCGTATGGCGGGTTCTTCATCGTGCTGTCGCTGCTGTGGGGTTGGGGTTTTGACGGCGACCGGCCTGATGCGGCGGATGTCATCGGCGCAACGATCGCGCTGGTCGGTGTCTGCCTGATGTACTACTGGCCGCGAGCGGTCGAGATGGGGAAGGTGTGAGCCATGCTCAATTGGATCATTGATGTTGCTCTGCGAAATCGGTTTCTCGTGTTGCTGTCGGCGGTGGGGCTGGCGGTAGCGGGAGCGGTGGCGGTGTTGCATCTCGACATCGACGCCTTCCCGGATACGACGCCGATTCAGGTGCAGATCAACACGACAGCTTCGGCACTCGGCCCGGAAGAGGTCGAGCAGCAGATCACGTTTCCGATTGAACAAGTGCTGGGCGGATTGCCTCGGCTACAAATTCTGCGGTCGATCTCGAAGTTTGGGTTGTCGCAAGTCGTCGTGACGTTCGAGGACGGGACGGACATCTATCTCGCGAGGCAGCTTGTCAACGAACGGCTCGGTTCGGTCGTGCTGCCGCCGGGGATCGAGCGGCCGAGTCTCGGCCCCGTCGCGACCGGGTTGGGCGAGGTCTATCACTACATCGTGTCGCTCAAGGGTTGGAACTTTGAAGGCGCGTCCGAGGCCGAGCGTACCGAGAAGCTGACGTATCTGCGGACGATTCACGATTGGTCCATCAAGCCGAAGCTGCGCACGGTGCCGGGTGTGGCCGAGGTCAATTCGTGGGGCGGGTTCGAGAAGCAGTATCAAGTCCGCATCGACCCCGAAAAGCTGATCAAACACAAGCTGACGTTTGCCGAAGTCATCGAAGCACTGGAGAAGAACAACAAGAACACGGGCGGTGGCGGCATTCAGCAGAACAACCAGTTCTTGCTGGTGCATGGACTCGGCCGCACGGTCAACGAGGAACAGATTCGGAACATCGTCGTCACGGCGGAAGACGGCTCGCCGATTCGTGTGAAGGATGTCGCGACGGTCGGTATCGGTCAGGAGATCCGTCGCGGATCGGTGACGGCGATGGGGCGCGGCGAAGCGATTCTCGGTCTGTGTTTCATGACGATGGGGCAGAACAGCAAGGTCGTCACGTCGGCGCTCAAGAAGCGCTTGGAGGAACTCCGCCCCACGTTGCCCGCCGACGTGGAGATCGAAGTCGTTTACGACCGCACCGAGTTGGTGGACTTCGTGATTGACACCGTGCGCCGCAATCTGTTCGAGGGCGGCTTGCTGGTGATCGCGATTCTGTTCGCGTTCTTGGGCAACTTGCGAGCGGCCACCATCGTCGCGGTCGCGATCCCGCTGTCGATGCTGTGTGCGTTCAGCGGCATGTGGCAGTTCGGCATTGCCGCCAGCTTGCTCAGCTTGGGCGCGATCGACTTCGGCATGGTCGTCGATAGCTCGGTCGTGATGGTCGAGAATTGCGTGCGGCACATCGCTCACGGCGATTTGCGGAACCGCAGCAAGATCGAGGTCGTGCGCGACGCGGCGGTCGAGGTCCGCAAGCCGACGCTGTTCGGCGAACTCATCATCATGATCGTGTACCTACCGATCCTCACGCTGGAGGGAATCGAAGGGAAACTCTTCCGGCCGATGGCACTGACGGTGATCTTCGCGCTGGCTGGTTCGATGGTCCTGTCGATGACACTGATGCCGGTGCTGGCCAGCTTCATGTTGCCGCGCCGCATGACGGAGAAAGAACCGTGGCTGATGCGGCTGGCCCACATGATTCACAATCCGATTCTGAAAATCTGCATGGATCACCGGTTCGCGGTCGTCACGTTCGCGGCGTGCGTGCTGGTGTTTTCGTTCGGCATGATCGCTCCGAATCTCGGCAGTGAGTTCATTCCGCGACTCTCCGAAGGTTCGATGACGGTCAACGTCGTACGGCTGGCGGGCACGGACCTCAGCGAATCAAACCACATGAACTCGGTGATGGAACGGATCATCCTCGAAAAGTTTCCCGATGAAGTGCGGCACGTCTGGAGTCGCGTCGGCACGGCGGAAGTCGCGACCGACCCAATGGGGATCGAACTGACCGACATGTACGTCACGCTGCATCCGCGTTCGCAATGGACGCGGGCCAAGACGCAGGAGGAATTGCTCGGCCTGATCGACAAGGAAGTCCGCCTGATTCCCGGCCAGCGCGTCGCGTTCTCGCAGCCGATTGAGCTGCGGATGAACGAGATGATTTCCGGCGTGCGGGCCGACTTGGGCATCAAGCTATTCGGCGACGACTTCACCGTGCTGGTCGCGAAGGCGGCCGAGATCGAAGCGGTACTAAAGACGATCACCGGCAATGCGGATGTCTCCGTTGAGCAAGTCACCGGCCAGCCGGTGTTGCAGGTGCAGATCAAGCAAGACGAGATCGCTCGCTACGGCATCGCCGCGCAGACCGTGCTCGACTTGATTCAATCGGTCGGCAGCTTGGAAGTCGGGCAAGTCGTCGAGGGGCAGTTGCGCTTCCCGCTGGTCGTGCGCTTGCCGGATCGCTTGCGAAGCAGCCCGGAGACGCTCGGCACGATTCAAGTGGCGACACCGACCGGCGAACGGATTCCGCTGTCGAGGCTGGCCGACATCGCGATGGTCGAGGGGCCATCCACGATCACCCGCGAATGGGGCCAACGGCGCATCACGATCACGACCAACATTCGTGGCCGGGACATGGGGACGTTCGTGGCTGAGGCTCAGCAAAAAGTCGGCGAGAAAGTCAAACTGCCCCCCGGCCGCTACTTCTTGGAATGGGGCGGCCAGTTCGAGAACTACGAACGCGCCCGCAACCGGCTGCTGATCGTGATTCCGGTCGCGATTGCCATGATCTTCACGCTGCTGTTTTTCACCTATCACAACATCATCGACTCGTTGCGAGTCTTCACCGGCGTCCCGTTCGGCTGGGTCGGCGGCATCATCGCGTTGTGGCTGCGCGACATGCCGTTCTCGATTTCAGCGGCGATCGGTTTCATCGCGCTGTCCGGCGTGGCCGTGCTGGATGACATGATTCTCGTCAGCTACGTCCGGCAGCTCCGTCGCACAGGCATGAAGATTCACGACGCCGTGCGCCAAGCGGCGATCACTCGTCTGCGACCGGTCTTGATGACGACGCTCGTGGCCAGCTTCGGCTTCCTGCCGATGGCTCTCTCGACCGGCCAAGGAGCCGAAGTGCAACGGCCGCTGGCGACCGTCGTCATCGGCGGAGTCATCGGCGCGATGGCCATGTCGCTGCTGGTGCTCCGCGTGCTGTACTTGTTCTTTGATGCCATCGCTCACGCGATCCAATGGTTCCTGATTCGATACTGCCACATGTCTGAGTCGGTGACGGCTCCGATGCTGGGCCTGTTGGTTGAACACGAAGAGGGCGATTCGCCGCTGGTCGGAGTGGACGCGACTCACCAGACCACCCGCGACGAGGAACTGACTCATGTGTGATTCGGAGGATGGGCACTCTTGCCCGTCCTATTTTGGAATTTTGAAGGGACGGGCAAGAGTGCCCATCCTACTCCCCCCTGTTTCACGAAGGAGAACTTGAGATGACGACACGAAAACTTTGGACGGCTTGCGGCTTGCTCGCGGCGTTGATGTTCGCGGCGAACGGCTGCGGCGAATCGGCCCCCGCGCCGAAACCAGTCGCTCAGACCGACAAGCACGATGACCATGCCGATCACAAGGACGGCGACGGACACGATCACAGCAAGGACGGCAAAAAAGATCACGACCACTCCGGCTGGTGGTGCGGCGAGCACGGCGTCCCCGAAGCCGAATGCAGCCAGTGCTCGGCCAAAGTGGAGACCGCTTCCAAAGCGAAAGGTGACTGGTGTGACGAACATAACCGCGCGAAATCGCAGTGCTTCGTTTGCGATCCGAAACTGAAGGAGAAGTTCGCCGCTCAGTACCGCGCGAAGGAAGGCAAAGAGCCGCCGGCCATTGAAGAGGAAGCTCCGGGTGAAAAGAAAGAAGGAACGTAGTCCAACGTGGCGGACGCAGCTTGCGTCCGCAGCCGACGCTGGCAGCGTCGGCCATGAGTCAATCTGGAATAGCTGTGTTTGGCAGTGAGGCTTGCGAAGACTTTTCGCAAGCTCACCGCCTGGCGATCCGACAAAACGATGAGCCGCCGTGCGCGGCTGCCCAGGGAGGGGCGATCATGGGAACTCGTTGTCTCGCGAGGCGACTCGCTGCGTGTGTGCTCACTCTTGGATTGGCGATTCTGGCCGATGCGCCTGGCGTGCGAGCCGATTGGCCGAAGCTGTGGCGCAGTTCCAAGCCCAAGGTCACGGTGGCTTCCACGGCACCAAGTCGCACAGTGAGCGATGCTGCCGCACAACCTTCCGCGGCGAGGCACGCCGTCCACGCAGCCACCACGCCGAAACCGGCGGTGACTCCGGCGGTGGCCTCGGAACAGAAGTCGGCCGCCCCCTACGAAGAAGACGTTGTCGTTCCAGGCAAGTTGCGACGAACTGAGACGATCGATCCGTGTGACGATCCGGAGGATGCGACCACTCCCGGCATGACGCTCGACGCTTTGGTCGCGCTCGGCCTGGAGCAGAATCCGCGACTCGCCAAGGTGTCGTTCGGCGTCGAGGCGGCGCGCGGGCGAGCGTATCAAGCCGGGCTGTATCCCAATCCGTTGGTCGCGCTGACGTGGGATGAACTGGGCGACAAGCAGGGTCGTTCGGGCGTCAACACGCTGCCATTGGTGACGCAAGAACTCGTGATGGGCCGTAAGCTGAAGCTCAGCCGCGCCGCCGCCGAGCGGGAAGTCGAGCAAGCCAGTTGGGGCGTGATGGCCGAGCGTTACGCGATGTTGTCCGAAATCCGCACGGCGTATTTCGACCTGTTGGCGTTGCAAGAACGAGTGCGATTGCTGTGCGAGATTCGCGGCTATGGCCGCGATGTCACCAAGACCGTCCGCAGTTTGCGCGACGACGCCAAACAACTGGCGGACATCGACGTGTTGCCGGTCGAAGCGGAACTCGCTCGTTACGAAGCGGACGTGGACTCGGCTCAGGCGGAAAAAACGGCGGCGTACAAACGCTTGGCCGCGCTGTTGGGCGTGCATCGGCTGGCGATCACCAAAGTCGCGGGCCGCCTCGCGGATTATTCGTTCCCGGATTACGACGCTCAGAGCACGCCGATGTATGTGCTCAGCGTTCACCCCGAAATTCAGATCGCTCAGTGGGGCGTCGAGAAGGCGAAGTTCGTCGTCCAACGAGCCAAGGCCGAGCCGATTCCGAACCTCAGCGTCAACGGCGGCTACGTTCGCCAGAACCAGAATCGTTCCGACGACTATACGCTCGGCGTGAGCGCGTCGATCCCGCTGTGGAACAAGAACCAAGGCAACATCCGCGCAACGGAAGCGGAACTCTGCGCCGCCATGCAGGA
>CAMDPX010000353.1 GCA_945905295.1 Planctomyces sp. SH-PL62
GGCGTCAGCCCCCCGGTGAGTTCAACGACGAACCGGGGGGCTGACGCCGCCCCGCTCGCCTGAATGGCGCACGAATGGCCGTGCTGGCATCGCGAAAGGCGTTGACCTGCTTTCGCGAAAACATCTATGAACCGCACCCCGCCTTTCCCCTTCCTCATCTCCTCCCTCGCCTCATTTCCACGGATTCACTCATGTCGCGATTTCACGCGCTGGTGTTCTGCGCCACGACTCTGGCCGTTTGCGGCTGCACTTCGACTCCCACCTCGAATACAGCTCGCACGGCGACTGAGCAGATGCTGGTCTCCAACGCCGTCGATCAGTCGCTGAGCAAAGTGGACTTCCAGGCGTTCGGCCAGCGCAAAGTGTTCCTCGAAGAGAAATACCTCGACTGCGTCGACAAGAACTACGTCTTGAGTTCGGTTCGCCACCATGTGCTGTTGCAGGGGGGCCAGATCGCTCCCAAAGCCGAGGAGGCGGACGTCATTCTGGAAGTCCGCAGCGGCGCGATCGGCACGAACTCATCGAATTCGTTTTTGGGGATCCCGCAGATTTCGATTCCCGGCGTGTTCGCGACACCCGAAGTGAAACTGATCAATCGCGTGAACCAAGTCGGCATGGCGAAGATCGGCTTGGTCGCCTACGACGCGAAGTCCCACGAGGTGCTCGGCCAAGGCGGCACGTCGCTGGCGAAGTCGGATGAAAACAACTGGTACATTTTCGGTGTCGGCCCTTTGCAGAACGGCACGGTGAAGAAAGAAGTCGAGCGCGGTCAACCGCGCTACTCGAATCAGCCGTGGGTCGAAGTCCCGCGACAAGTCGCGTTCGCCGCACCACTCAAAGCCCCGCCAGCCGACGAGGACAAGGTCCGGCTGACCTCCGGCAAGGACGAAGACAAGAAGACAAAGAAGTAGGGGAAAAATTGGCGAGCGGGGCGGCGTCAGCCCCCCGGTTCTTCGTTGAACTCACCGGGGGGCTGACGCCGCCCCGCTCGCCTGTCGCTTACTTTTTTGGCGTCTCGGCGGCCTTCTTCTTCGAGAGGCCCTTCGTGACCGACTCGAAGAGTTCGCGGTATTCCGGCGGAGCTGGCCGACGCACCGAGCCAATCCCCTCGCCACCCTGCTTCTCTTTGTTCGTGTCGTCGCGGCGCTGAGTCTTCTCGGATAGGTTGAGGTTCTTCAGCATCTCCTCGAACTGACGCTGCCGAGCCTTTGCTTGTGGTGAGGCGTCGTCCGGCTTGGCTTCGACTTCCTTCTGCATACGATCGACGAATTTTTGTAATTGCTCCGGAGTCCAGCCGAGTTCATCGAGCAATTCTTGATCGACTTCGCCGCGCTCCAGTTCTTTCTTCAACTTCTTGAGCACGAGGTTCGCCGCCTCTTTGGTGAACTCCGGATTCGCTTCCTCTGGTTCACCGGAACTACTTGAGGAACTCGTCGAGTTTGTCGGCGCGTTGGGGGCTCCCGATTGGCTGGCCGCGCCACCATCTCCCGGAGTCGAGCCGGCCTTGCCAGACTTGCCCCCTTTTGAACCGGGCTTGTCCCCTGGTTTGTCGCCGGGCTTGTCTCCTGGTTTATCGCCGGGCTTGTCCCCTGGTTTATCACCGGGCTTGTCTCCCGGTTTGTCGCCAGGCTTGTCTCCTGGTTTGTCGCCGGGCTTGTCTCCTGGTTTGTCACCGGGCTTGTCGCCGGGCTTGTCTCCCGGTTTATCACCGGGCTTGTCTCCTGGTTTGTCGCCGGGCTTGTCCCCTGGTTTATCGCCGGGCTTGTCCCCTGGTTTGTCGCCGGGCTTGTCTCCTGGTTTGTCGTTGGGCTTGTCTCCTGGTTTGTCGTTGGGCTTGTCTCCTGGTTTATCGCCGGGCTTGTCCCCTGGTTTGTCGTTGGGCTTGTCTCCAGGTTTATCGCCGGGCTTTTCTCCGGGCTTGTCTCCTGGTTTGTCACCGGGCTTGTCGCCTGGCTTGTCGTCGCCAGGCATCGGTTGATCCGATGGGGCTTTGGCTGAGTTGTCTTGAGGTTCTTGCTTCTCCGGTGGAGTTGAACTCTGTTGCTCGTTCTTCTTTGGCAAGTCGCCGTTCTTCTTCGCGCGCTGGGCGATCTTCTCGAGAGCTTGTTGGTCTTGCGAGCCGTCGTTCTTCAATGATTGCTTGCCCGGATTCTTCTCACCGGCTTGGTCCTTGTTGCCTTGGCCATCCTGCTTGTCCTTGTCGGCTCCGCTGTTTTTGTCTTTCTGTTTCTTGTCCTCTTGTTGCGGCGGATTTTCGTTCGGCGGATTGCGCTGAGGATCGTCCCCTTCGCTCGGTTGTTGTTCGGTGCCTCCGGCTCCGCCGGTGGGAGTGGCGTCCAGGATCAGCCAATGACCATTCAAGTAGGCTTCGACCCAGGCATGACCCATCCCGCGCACGACGAGCTCGCCGTTTTCAACCTTGCCTCCTTTGAATCCCAAAATCATGCGCGAGGGAATTCTCATTTCGCGCAGCATCAACGCGAGCGCGGAGTTGAACGTCTTGCAGTCTCCTTCTCGGCCGATCAGCAAGAACTCTTCGAGATCATCAATGCGCGGCAGGCCGGGTTCCGGGTCTTTGTAGCGGAACTTCGCTTGAGCCAGACTCGCCAGCAATCGCTTGGCGATTTCCACTTGATCCGGGAGCGATCCATCGGGATTCAACGCGGCTTGTCGCGCGAACTTTCGCAGGTCGATCAAGGCGTTCGGCAATTGGCAGTAGAACTCCTGGTCCTTGGCGGCGAGGTCCGTTTCCAACGTGGCCAGCGGGAATGGCAGGACATTGTTTCGGTCGGGCTTGGCGGAATAGACCACATACTTCGTTTCGTGCCCGTTCGAGATGGGCTTCTCGCGATAGAGCGCGGAGTTCACTCGGCCTTGCAGGACTCGACCGGGATCGGCGGGCTGCGGTGCCAGTCGGCAGTCTCCGAACGCAGGGAGCGCATGCAGGATGCCCTCGTCCAATTTCTCGGCGGTCAACTGCTGACGAAGCTCTTGTCGAATCCCCAGTTTTTGGCGAGGAGCAGCCAGCGGACGGCGTGCTCCGTCTTGGGAACCAATCCCGCTGACACGCCAGAATTCCGCCTTGAAGTCACTGGCCACATAGCCGCGAAACATCGGCTCTCCGGCTCGGAAGCCCATCTCCCGCGCATATTGGTTGACGTCAATCGGCTGGTTGGTTTCCTCGTCGAACAGCCGGACGGCGAGCATTGGATCGTTGTTTGCTTTGGTCTTCTCGTCGGGCTGCTGCTGCCCGTTGGGATCGTTGGCTTGTTCGTTGTTCTTCTTGTTGGCTTCCTCGATCCGCTTCTGTTGCTCTTTCTTCTGTTCGTCGAGCTGCTTCTTGGCTTCCTCTTTGGTCAGCGGCTTCTTGATGGTGATCTCGATCGGGACCGTCTTCGCGAGGTTGTGTGTCGGCAGCTTGTTGTCTTGAGCCTCAACCCAAATCCGAATGGAGTCGCCGTCCTTTAGACGCAGCGGCTCCAGCGAAAAATCGTGTTTCAGCGAGACCTCTTGTTGCGAGCCGTCGAACAGCGTTTCGTCGGTGACGTCGTCCGCGTCGCGAGAGATCTTCAAGATAACGGTGCGGAGTTTGAAGTCTTGATCGCGCGCCATGACAACCAGCGGGACGGTGCCGTTGGCGGGCATTTCGAGGTTGGTCGTCGGGTCGACCAACACGACTTGCGGCGGTAGATCAAGGCGGACGTTGATGGGATAGATCGCCGGTTTGGGATCCTTTGTGCCATCGGTGCCCGTCACAATGACACGGTAGAACTTCGGAAACTTCTCGTAATCCTTCGCTTCCCAAACAATGCTCAGCGATTTTCCGTCTTGGATCTTCATATTGCGGCTGGGGTACGGAGACTTTGAATCCGACGCCGTCAATTGATCCTCGGTTTCGCCGAGTTCAAACTCGGCACGCTTAACCGGCACATTCGTGGTGGCGGTGATCGTAATGGCGGTCCGCTCCCAGGCGTCGATCGCTCCCCCTTTTTGTGTGCGCGGGTCGAGCTCGGTGTACTCCGGGTATTCGTAGCGGACTTCGGTGACGGTGGCCGACGGGGGCGTGATGATCTCGACGCGGTACTCCGGCGAGCGAGCGTCACCGGCGATGACTCGATACGTGAAGCTTTGCAGAAGGCCGTGCTCGTCGTGGCCGAGCGTTCCCTCGAACGTATTCGGATCGGTGGTGACTCCGAGCGGCATCGGCTCATCGACGAAGCGGCGGTCGGCGGTCGTAAACAGAAGCGTGACCTCGGAGGGAATTGCTCCGCGGATTTGGACGCTGACGGGCAGCATGCCACCCGCTCGGAGTTTGACCTCTTCCTCCGCACGCACTTGTTTGTCACCGACAGTCACCACGACGGAAACGATCTCGGTCTGCGTGGCGGGGGCGATGTCCGTGAACGGCACGATCGCTCGCAGCACCGACGAGCCGAGCGGCTTCGGGCTGAGCACCGAATACAAACAAAACGCGACCACGATCCCGAACAGCACATACAACGTCCGCAGCAACGGGCGCTTGTCGATCGCATCTTCAACGTTCAGCTTCGTAAGCGTGACGGCCGCGCGTTTTTCAATCGTGGCTAGAATCACCGGCGAGACTTCACGCCCCGCCTGCTTGAGATCGACGAGATTCACCAAGCTGCTGCGAAAGTCCGTAGAAGACGCTTCCAGCGTCCTGGCCGCATACAAACCGCTGACGGTTTTGAACGCCGGCCAAATCACCTTGGCTCCCAGCAACCAGCCGACGAACCCGATCACCGGCAGGAACATCAACACTCGCGCGGTGCCGCCGACGCCGCCAGCAAACAACCAGTGATCGCTCAGCACGAACAGCAGCACGTACCCGACCAACACCGTGATCGCGACCGCAGCCGCCGTCAGCATGTCCGTCTGCTTGATGCTGGCCTGCGTCTTGCGAAGCTGATAGTCGATGTACTCATCCGGCTCGGCGTAGGGAGTCTGCGAGCGTTCGGGTGCGGTGGCGGTGGACATGTCCGGGCCTCTCGTTCGGTGCGGGTCAATGAGAGGATGATGATTGGGAAAGGACGCGGGTCTAAGCCACCATCAGTGTTCTCGGATCGTGGCTGCCAGATTCTGAGACGATGTGCCGAGCTTCGTGCTTGATGGCGATGGTTGGGTTGTCATTCGGGATGATGCCGATTTTCCCAGTCGTTCCGATAGTGTGGCGATTGTACGGGCGAAGAACGCGCAGCAACGCTCGCATTTGCCAAAGCGGGGAATTTTCTCAGTGAGTTGGCGAGCGGGGCGGCGTCAGCCCCCCGGTGCATTCGGCGCAGAACCGGGGGGCTGACGCCGCCCCGCTCGCCGGTTTCTTTTTTCGAATCACACAAACGGCGTGATGCCCGGCATCGCCATCTTGGGAATCTCGACCTGCGTCTTCCAGCCGTCCGGGAACGACGTGGGGGCGAGCGACTCTTGCGAGTTGAGCATCATCTCCCAGGTGATCTGCTTGCCGGTGTAGGCGGCGGTGCGGCCCATGATGCCCATGAGCGTGCTCTTGGCCATGCGATCGCCGTTGTTGAACGGCTTGCCGTCGCGGATCGCCTTGAAGAACTCATCGTGCTCGGTCTGATACATGTTGTTGCCGGGGCCTTTGTACTTCCACTCTTCCTTCTCGCCGTTGATGACCGTGCCACGCGGGCCGAGCTGGCCGCTCCCCTTGGTGCCGAGGACATACAGGTTGTTCTCGTTGTGGCAGCCGGGAGTCTGTCGCTGAGCGAGGAACCCGCGAGACTCGTTGGCCCAGACATAGTTCACTTCGATGTGATCGAAGATGTTGCCCCCCTCTTGCGGGATCTGTCGCCCACCGACAGCCGTGCAACTGACAGGCGGTTGATCTTGGAAAACCCACGCCAACCAATCGACCGTATGAACCGCTTGCTCGACCAGTCCATCGCCTGAGAGCCACGTGTAGTTGTACCAGTTGCGCACCATCCACTCTAAGTTGCTGATCCCTTCCGGCCGACTCGCCGCAGGAGGCATCGGCTTCACCGGGCTGGTGAGATAGGTGCCGAACACCGCCTTCACCTCGCCCAGCGCACCGTTTTGGATTTGCTCGAAGAACGCACGCTTCGCGTTGTCGTAGCGCCAGCAGAAGCCGGCGCAGATGCCGAGCTTCTTTTGCTTGCTGATCTCGACCGACTCCATGATCGACCGCACGCCCGGACCGTCGGTGGCCATTGGCTTCTCGGTAAAGATGTGCTTGCCCGCTTCGACGGCGTACTTGAAATGCACAGGACGGAATCCCGGTGGACTGCACAGCAACGCAACGTCGCACGAGTCGATGACCTTCTTATACGCATCGAGTCCCACGAACTTGTGATCGTCATCGACCTTGATCTTGGCCTTGATCGTGTCCACGGCCAACAGGTTTCGCAGGCTGCCGTTGAGGTTCTCTCCGAACGCATCTCCCATCGCGACCAATTCGACGTTCGGGTCCGCCGACAGGGCTTCGCGAGCCGCTCCCGAACCGCGCCCGCCGCAGCCGACGAGGCCAATCTTCAGCTTGTCGCTTCCAGCGGCGTAAGCTCGCGGTGCAATCGACGCGATCACCGCCGGAATTGCGACGGCAACGGCACCTGCCTTTAGGAAGTCACGTCGAGATGACGCGGTGGAATCAGAAGCGACGGAGGTGGCAGTGAGTTGAGTCATCGGGCAGATCTCCACGAAACGCGGTGAGGTTGTTGCCAAGTCGGTTGAACCGGGCCGAGATGCTATCAAAGCCAACCGATGACTTTCGAGCCAGCCAGCCGCGCGACATCTGTGTTGCCGAACGCTGCTGGGCTTGCCGATAATCTTCTCGTCTTGAATTGAATACCAAATCTGAAATTTGAACTCTGAAATTCTAAATCGACGAGACTCTTATGCTCGACCTGCTGTGTGATCCGCTGCGGCTGCGACGAATGATGACTCGCCGAGACTCGCTTCGAGCCGGCTTTCTGGGGCTTGGCGGACTGACGCTGGCCGAACTGCTTCGCTTGCGAGCGTCTGCCGCGACGAACGGCATTGCCGAAAACAAAGACACCGCCGTGATTCTGCTGTTCGTGCATGGTGGTCCTCGTGCCGCGTCAAAGCTTAATCTTCGGGTAGACGGAGGTGAGCTTACAGCGGGCGTCGTCGATTTTCATTTGCCAGTCGACGCCGCGTTGGGTCGAGTTCACGTCGGTTGACCAGGCGGCGGTTTCGTCACGCAGGGTCTCGATGTC
>CAMDPX010000354.1 GCA_945905295.1 Planctomyces sp. SH-PL62
CACCAAGACGTATCCCCTCCATGTCAAAGTCTCAAACGCCGAATTCAACTCGCTCAATCTGCACCGCCACGAGGTCTGCCCACGATGGAACTACACCATCAAACCTCGCTCCGCTAAAAACACGGAGTAATTCTTCCTCGCCCCCTTACTTGCCGTTTCCCGACCATTGGCCGGTCTTCTCGCCAAAGGACAAGATCGGCGATTGGCTGGAGATGTATGTCAAAGTCATGGAGTTGAACTATTGGCATTCCACCGTCTGTCGCGGCGCTGAATATCACGCAGACACACAAGACTGGACGGTGATCGTCGATCGTGAAGGGGAGACGGTGGTGCTGCGGCCCAAGCAACTGGTCCTGGCGACGGGGATGTCCGGCATGCCGAACATTCCACAGATCCCCGGAGCCGAGACGTTTCGCGGAACACAACAGCATTCCAGTCAGTTCCGCGGCACGGACAACTACCGCGACAAGAAATGCGTCGTGATCGGCTCGAACAATTCCGCTCACGACATCTGCGCCGCTTTGTGGGAGCAGGACGCGGACGTGACGATGATCCAACGCTCGTCAACGCATGTCGCCAGGTCCGACTCGCTGATGGAGTTGGCGTTGGGCAGTCTGTATTCGGAGTCCGCCGTTCAGGCGGGCATCACCACTGATACCGCCGACTTGTTGTTCGCCTCCGTCCCTTATCGGATCATGGCCGACTTCCATCGACCCGTCTATCAGCAGATCGCCAAACGAGACGCCGATCTCTATGAGCGACTGGAACGAGCAGGCTTCCTGTTGGATTTCGGAGAGGATGGATCGGGGCTGTTCATGAAATATCTGCGCCGAGGCTCCGGCTATTACATCGACGTGGGAGCTTCCGATTTGATTGCCGACGGCCGGATCAAGCTGCACAGCGGCGTGAACGTCGAGCGAATCGAAGCAGATACCGTATTGCTGACCGATGGCACCCTCTTGCCGGCCGACTTGATCGTCTATGCCACGGGCTATGGATCGATGAATGGCTGGGCGGCCCGGCTCATCTCGCAGGAAGTCGCCGACCGCGTGGGCAAGTGCTGGGGTTTAGGCTCCGCCACCACGAAAGATCCCGGTCCGTGGGAAGGCGAGTTGCGCAATATGTGGAAGCCGACACAACAGCCAGCGCTGTGGTTTCATGGCGGCAATTTGCATCAGTCGCGGCACTACTCTCTGTATCTCGCCTTGCAGATCAAGGCGCGACAGGCAGGACTTCCCACTCCCGTCTACGGTCTCAGCGAAGTCCACCACAGTCATTGACGGTCAGGGTTGCTCGAAGAGCATCTCGCAGATGCGGCCGAGGTCTTTGCCGACGAGAGTGGTCGTCAGGCCGTTGCGGAGCGGCGCGTTGTTGACGAAGAGCGCGAAGGCCAGCGTGTCTCCCTTGGATGTTGTCATATAGCCGGCGAGAGCTTTGCTGGTCAGCAACGAGTTCGCGTTCATCAAGTTTTCCCAATAGAGCGTGCCGGTCTTGGCGGCGACTTTGTCTTTGGCGGGACTATCCGCTCCGACCGACTTCGCCAACGTGCCGTCGACTCCGAGTCTGGGCAGTGCTCGGCGATAGGACTCGAAGTCGGAGCGCGTCGCCATGTGGCGGAGCAATTGCACGGCGGCGGCGGGCGTCACGAAATCGGATCGCGCGCCCCCCGCTCCGCCGCCGAACGAGATCGTGTCGACATCGACCCCGGCGCGTTTGAGAAACTCGTGTTGTCGCCGCAAGCCCTGTGACAATGTTCGCTCGCCGTGCTTTGCAGCAACGAGTAGCGGCAGCGTGCTGGCATGCTGGTTGTGGCTGACTTTCAGAATCAATCGCGCGTTTTCGGAGAACGGCGGCGAGACGTGTTTTGCGACGCTCGGCAACTTGAGTGTGGCGTCGCGCGGCGGCAGCTTGTCGGCGGGATGATTGGCGGCCGCTGGGGCATCGACGGCGACTCCGTGACGATTCAATGCTTCGATCAGCAATGTGCGCGCGAAGCTGTTGGCGTCGGGAGCTTCCAACACTCGCAGGACCGGCTTGTGGCCTTCCGCGATGTGACCGTGGACGCTGATCCGTCCGCTGCCGTGATCGCGTACCGACGTGTCGGTCTTGCCGTCCTTCGCGATGGTCTCCACATGCGACTCGATGCGCAGCGATTTCGATTCGGGACGCCATTTGACTTCGGCCGGCTGGCCCGCTTTGCCGGGCGTGATCGTGAAGTCGATCAGGTTGTCGTTGACGTAGATCGGAGTCAGCCGGCCGGGTCCGCTTCCGGTGCCTTCGGCTTTCTCGAACAGGCGGTCGTCGATAAGCACGTCGCCGCGCACGCGCTTGATGCCGGCCTTGGCGATTTGCTGAGCGAGGTCGTTCAATCCAGCGAGCGGGTCTTGCGGGGTGAGTTGCGATTCCGTGCCTCCGCTGGCGTAGGTGTGATCGCCGTCGGTGAAGGCGATTTCGCCGGACTGGGTGGTGCGTCCGCCCAGGGTCAGGTCGCCGCTGGCGATCAGAATCAAGTCGCCGACCAACTCTCCTTTGTCGTTGATCTCACCGCGCCGCACGATCGGCGTTTCAAAGCGGTGGTCGGCCCCGAAGGCGTCGAGAGCGCAGGCGACCGAGAAACATTTTGTGGTGCTCGCCGGCGCGAAGAGCTTTTCGGAGTTCAGTTCGTAGCGGACGTCGCCGGTTTTCAAATCGACTGCCAACAAGCCCCAGTGCGCCTGCTTGTACTTGGCGGACTCCATTAACTCGCGGACTTTGGGTGGGACACGATCCTCAGCGACGGCCGGCAAGCCGCTGAGAAACAGAAGGGCAATGACAATTCCAACGAACCGGCGATGACGGTGATTCACGGGCGAAACTCCTGAATGAAGTGAACGCGAAGTGCGACGATGTTTTATACCTCGCACGTCAATGAATGAGACAGGCGAGTGGGGCGGCGTCAGTCTCTCGGTTGGGTGGCAAATCCACCGGGGGGCTGACGCCGCCCCGCTCGCCAGAAGATCTCACGGGTGGTTGGTCCCTGCCGCCGTTTGCTCTGGCCGCCGGCGCGAGGTAGCTTGCGTGCCGACCGAGCGGATCAACAGGAAACCGAATTTCACAGACTCGGCAAAGGACGAAGCACATGAGCACAGGACTGAATCGGAGAGCATGGCTGGGAGCGACCGTTGTCGCGGCGGCGGGCGTGGCCGTTCGTGGCGAGTCGCCGGTCGTGAAGACCTCTGGCACCGTGAAGTACAGCTTCAACACGAGCACCATTCGTGGCCAAAAAGTGGGACTGGATCGCGAGGTCGAGATTGCCGCTCAAGCCGGATACGACGCGATTGAGCCGTGGATGGGGACGATCAACGAGTTCGTCAAGAATGGCGGTTCGCTCAAGGATCTCGGCAAGAAGATCCGAGACCTGGGCCTGACGGTCGAAAGCGCGATCGGGTTCGCTCGCTGGATCGTGGATGACGACGCCGAGCGGGCGAAGGGACTCGAAGAGGCCAAGCGGGACATGGACGCCTTGCAGCAACTCGGCGGCAAGCGAATCGCCGCTCCGCCGTCGGGAGCGACCGACAAGGCTTCGCTCGATCTGCTGCAGGTGGCGGATCGGTATCGCCAGCTTTGCGAGCTCGGCCGACAGTTCGGAATCGTGCCGGAGGTTGAGGTGTGGGGGTTCTCGAAGGCGCTGTCACGATTGGGAGAGACGGCTTTTGTCGCCCTGGAATCGGCTCACCCCGACGCGACGATCCTGCCGGATATCTATCATCTCTTCAAAGGGGGATCGGGATTCGAGGGGCTGCGATTACTCAGCAGCAGCGCGGTGCAAATCCTGCACGTCAACGACTACCCGGCCGACCTGCCGCGCGACAAGATCGCTGACAAAGACCGCGTTTATCCGGGGGACGGGATCGCTCCGATGAATGAAATTCTGCGATCGGTCATCCGCCCCGACCGGCCCATTGTCCTGTCTCTGGAGCTCTTCAATCCGGAGTATTGGAAGCAGGATGCCTTGCAGGTCGCCCGCACCGGACTCGAGAAGACGAAGGCCGCCGTGGCAAAGGCGATGGGATGAGGATTGATTGCACTTTTGAGGAAGCCCAGCTTTTGGGAAACGCCGGGGTTCGAGCTTCCAGCAACAACGACTTCATTTCCACTCGCGAGCCAATTGCATGACCCGTTGACGGACGGGCTCGCTGAGGGACAGGTCCTCCGAGAGGGGGGTAAGTCGTTCGGTCTGGGGTTGGCGCTGGACACGCAGGGAATGAATCTGATTCAGTGCCTCATGCTCCGCCCGGAACTCCGACGTCTACGGCCGCGCGTCCCAGATCTTCACGGACTTGTCGGAGCTGGCCGACGCCAGCCGATGTCCGTCCGAGCTAAAGGCCACGTCCACGACAGTGCTGGTGTGTCCCTTGAGAGTCAGCGTTTCCTGGCCGCTCTTGGTGTCCCACAGTTTCACCGTTTTATCCCAGCTCCCCGACGCCAGCCGTTTGCCATCCGGGCTAAACGCGACGCGCTCGACCTGGTTCGTGTGTCCGTTCAAGTTGAGCATCAACTTGCCACTCACAGCGTCCCACACTTTCACCGTCTGGTCCCAACTGGCCGATGCGAATTGTTTCCCATCCTGGCTAAACGCCACCCCACGAACTGCGCCCGAGTGCCCTTTCAATGTGAGCAACTCCTTGCCGCTGGCAGCGTCCCACACTTTCACCGTCCGGTCCTCGCTGCCCGATACCAGCCGTTTGCCATCCGCGCTAAACGCCACGCAAAGAACATTGTCGGTGTGCCCTTTCAAGGTCTGCTCCACTTGCCCCTTTTTGACGTCCCACACCTTCACCGTCTGATCGAAACTGGCCGACGCCAGCCGCTTCCCATCGGGGCTGAATGCCACGCTCGTGACCTCGTTGGAGTGTCCGGTCAAAGTCTGATTCTTTTGACTGTTCGCGGTGTCCCAGATCTTCACCGTCCGATCGGCACTGGCGGACGCGAGACAATTCCCGTCCGTGCTAAACGCCACACTTCGGATTCCACTGGAGTGTCCTGTCAACGTGCGCGACTCCTGGCCAGTCGTGGCGTTCCAGACTTTTACCGTCCGATCGTCGCTGCCTGTTGCCAACCGTTTTCCATCTGTGCTAAACGCGACACTCGTGACGGAGACAATGTGCCCTTGCAACGTGAGCGACTCCTGGCCCGTCGTGGTGTTCCACACCTTCACTGTCCGATCGTCGCTGGCTGACGCCAGCCGTTTTTCGTCCTTGAAGAACGCGACGCTTCTGACCGTGCCCGTGTGCCCTTTCAACGTCAACAAATCTTCGCCGTTCGTCGCGTCCCACACCTTCAACGTCTGATCCTCGCTGGCCGACGCCAGCCGTTTTCCATCCGTGCTAAATGCCACGCTTTGGACATGGTCAGTGTGCCCAACGAACGATTTGAGGACTTGACCGTTCTGGGCGTCCCACACTTTGACCGTTCGGTCGTTGCTCGCCGACGCCAGACGTTTTCCGTCCGTACTAAAAACCACGCTTGTGACCAAGCTCGTGTGCCCCTTCAACGTCAGCATCGATTGACCGCTCGTGTAGTCCCACACAATCACCGTCCCATCCCAGCTCGCCGACGCCAGCCGATTCCCTTCCGCGTTGAACGCCACGCTCGTGACTTCACGGGAGTGGCCCTTCAACGTTCGCGCTTCTTGGCCGCTCGTTGCGTCCCACACCTTCACCGTCTCGTCCTCACTGCCTGATGCCAGCCATTTTCCGTCCGGGCTGAATGCCACACTCGTGACCTCGCCGGAGTGACCGTTCAAGAGGAGTCGTTCCTTTCCGCTTATGGCGTCCCAGATCCTCACCGTCTTGTCATTGCTTGCCGACGCCAGTTGGCTCCCGTCCAAGTTGAATGCGACACACCGGACCCAGTCGGTGTGCCCTGTCAACGTGAGCGTTTCCTGGCCAGTGATGGCGTCCCACACTTTGATCGTCCAATCGTGGCTGGCCGATGCCAGTCGTTTTCCGTCCAAGCTAATCGCCACACTTCGGACCGCGCCAGAGTGCCGGTCAAGGCTCCTCTCATAGGGGTGGACAAGGCGATTCCAGTAATGCCACTCAAAGCCGCGCAAATCCTTCGGACCACCGGCTTGCCCTTCCTCAGGATTGTGCCGATCGAGCAGGCGGACGATTTCACCGACCCGCGTCTCTTTCCACGCGGATTGAGCGAGCGTCATGTCCGTCACATAGAGGTGCCGTCGCGCTTCGTCGGCGCTCTTTTCGGCTGTCTGACGCGCGGACTCTGCCCGTTCCGCACTCAATTCGGCACGTCGCGCGGCCGCACGTTCCTTCGCGTTGACTTCCCGAAGTTCGATGTTCTTCACATCGGCTAACGTCTTGGCTTCCTTAAGATTGATATTCGCTGCCTTGAGATCCTCTCGAAGCGTCACCTGGTAAAGCATCGATCCGAGGGTGGCCAAGAATCCCATCACCACCGCCACAGCGCAACTGGCCACCCATTTGGGATGTCGCTTCCTCGATCGACGAAATCGTTCACGCCACGAATCGGGATGGATCGAGACCGGTTCATCGGCAAGCCACGCTTCGACGTCGGCCGCGATGTCGAGCGCATGCCGGTAGCGATCGCCTGGCTCCAAGGCGATCGCCTTGAGGCAAATCGCTTCGAGCGGTGCTGGGATGCTGGGATCAATTTCCCGCGGCGGCAAAATTTTGCCAGCGATTACCTGCGTCAGCGTTTCGTCGACGGTGCCGTTGGCCGGATGCTGGTTGGTCAGCAATTTGTAGAGGATGGCTCCCAAAGAATAGATGTCGGTGCTCGATCTGAGCTGGTCGTTCAATCCTTGAGCCTGCTCCGGCGACATATAGGCCGGAGTCCCCATGACATGTCCCAATTGCGTGTCGGTGTGCGCGTCGACGACGACGTGGCGACGACGGTTCTTGCCGACCTTGCCAAGTTCAGTGTCCGTGCCCAGGGTCCAATTCGACATCGTCTTTCGAACCGGTTTATCGGGTTTTGCGCCCGATATGGCCGTGCCCTCATGCTCGTCGATCACGTTGACGAGCTTGGCCAAGCCCCAGTCGAGCACCTGTGTTTCGCCGAATTCACCGAGCATCACGTTCTGTGGCTTGAGGTCGCGATGCAACACTCGGTGCCCGTGAGCGAAGCCGACCGCCTGACACACCG
>CAMDPX010000355.1 GCA_945905295.1 Planctomyces sp. SH-PL62
GGCGTTCGATAAGCCGCTGCAACGGTTCACGCCGATCGACGCCGGCAACGTGACATCGAACGGCGAGCGACCGGGCAAGCTCCGATCCGCGATTGCCGAACTGTGGGCCAAAACTCCAATGGGCCGCGAAGACGTTGACGATTGGGGGGCCAACTGATGAACCACGGACATCCGCCACGACTGCCGGGCTGTTCCGTCTTGCCACCGATGAACCCTCGACCGGCAAGCGCGAATAACTCACCGAAGGACAAGCCGAAGAAACGAGCGACCGGCGACAGGTTCGCGACGATCAACAGTTTCGTTGATTGTTCGCTGGCGGAGCTCAGTCGGAGCGAGGCGTTGACGTGGTTCGTGCTGTGGCGCGACACGAAAGACGGGACGGCGAGAACGAGCGCGGCGGACATCGCTCGACGAATTGGTTGCAGTCGTCGAGCCGTGACGGATGCCTTGGCAGGACTGCGGAAACGTGGATTGCTGACGCTGATCTACCGCGGCGGAATGAATCAGGGAGTCTCGGTTCACCGCGTTCAACCGCTCGCAAAACCGCCCTGACGTGGGAAGCTGGCTTCTCATTGCCCTGGGAAGTTTTCCAGCATCCGCTAGGGAAGCCCACTTCCCATATCCCAGAAGGGACCATAAGCGAATGGTCCGCTGCCTGACGGCAGGACCATTCTTGAAGACAGAAAGAGAACGCGACCATGCCAACCGATCCCGCGATTCTCGCCCAACTGCAAACGCTGTGGGGTGAACCCGTCACGGAGACGACCGCCGAAGCGGAAGCCGAAAGCGCGTTCGTGCCGAGCGAGTGGCAACCGTCACCGATCCCGCCAGCTCGGTCGGCAGACTCGCCGGCAACGTGGGATGCCTCGACCGCAGAACTGATCGGCTGGTTTCAAGCGAACCGGGATCGGTTGCCGGTCGAGTTGTTTTGCTTGTGGCCGGGGGCGTGGGTGGTCGATGCCGCGCTGTTCTATCGGTCACTCGACGGCGACATCGCATCCGGGCCGGACGGGCCACGGGGGCGATACGGCGGATTGGCTCACGACCTGAAATGTCTGCGGCAAGTGGTTTGCCGTTGATGTTTCGCGGGCATTCTGTACGATTTGCTACACTATGGCGAACAAACATCCGATGGCCGACGCATTGAAACGAGCGATTGAATCAAGTGGGCTGCCGTTCCTGACGCTGGAACAAGAAACGGGCGTCACCCGGCAAAGCCTGATGGCGTTTATGAAAGACGAACGGACGCTCCGGCTCGACATGGCCGACCGAGTGGCGAACTACTTTAAGCTGACCGTGGGGCCAGCAGCGAAGCCGAAGCGAAAAAGAAAGTGATGAAATGGATGAGACTCCCCGCGAACCCTTAACGGTCTGGCAGTTCCTGCTCCGGCATGTTGCGTGGATCGCAATTGGTTCATTGCTGCTGTTCGCAGTCGGCGGTGTCTTGGTCGTCTGGTTGCCGTACCAGCGAGAGCAGCGGATTGCGAGGATGATTGAATCGTCCGGTGGGAACGTCGAATACCGATACTGCGGGCCGGGTTGGATTCCTGAATCCGTCGCGGAACGCCTGTCGTTTCTTAGCCGCATTGAATTGGTCTGTGGGTTGAATCACGCCGTATCTGCGGAGTTAATTTCAGAACTTAGATCGCTGACATACCTCGAAACGTTAGACCTCGGCTTCACACAAATCACTGATTCGGGTTTAGAGCATCTCAAGGGGCTGACTAACCTCAAGCTTCTGTCTCTCAACAACACACAAATCACTGACGAAGGGTTAAAGCACCTCAAGGGAATGACCAGCCTCAATATGTTGGCCCTGAACAACACCCAAATCACCGATGAGGGTTTGAAGCACCTCAAGGGAATGACCAGCCTGCAAACTCTGACCCTACAAAACACGAAAGTCACTGATGCCGGTTTGGAGCATCTCAAAGGACTGTCCAGCCTCCAGTTTCTCCTCATCGACAACACGCAAGTCACCGCAGAAGGCCGAGCGATGCTACGGAAGGCATTGCCGGGTTGCACAACCGACCCGTCCCTGCCGCACTCTCTGTAGAGCAGGACTCAACGCCGGCAATGATGCCGAGATAAAAGGGCAAATGATGGGAACCGTCTTCAAGCGAACTGCGACGAAACCGCTGCCGGTCGGGGCCGAGTTCTTTTCCCGCAAAGGGCAACGGCTCGCCAAGTGGCAGGACTCCAAAGGCCGAACGCGGACGGCGGCAGTCATTGTGCCGACCGAAGGAAAGTTCGTCGGACAGGAACGCATCGTCGTCGAGACTCCGACGTTTTTCGCCGACTACCGGGACGGCAACGGGCATCTTCGGCGCGTCGCCACGGGCTGCAAAGACGAAACGGCGGCGCGGGCGGTGCTGGCCGGACTTGAAAAGCGAGCCGAAAAGGTGCGGTCGGGCATCATCACGACCGCCGAGAATGCGATGGCCGATCATCAGCACACAGTGTTGACCGATCATCTCGCCGAATTCGTCGCCACGATGCAAGCGGCCGGGCGGGCGGAGTCTCACGTCACGGGAACCGAGCGACTGATTCAACGAGTCATCGACGAATTGAGCCTTCGCCGGCTGTCAGACATTCAAGCCGCAAAAGTCGAACGCTGGCTCGGTCAACAAACAATGGCACAGCCGGACAAACCCGCGATGGGGGCGCGAACTCGCAACAGCTATCTCGTCGCGCTGCGGTCATTCTGCAACTGGTGCGTTGGGCGGGATCGGCTGCCATTCAATCCGTTGGCCAAAATCAGCCATGCCGATGAGAAAGTCGATCAACGCCGGCAACGTCGGGCACTGACCGAAGCGGAGTTGTCCAAGCTGTTGATGGTGGCTCGCCTGAGACCGCTGGCGGAGTTTGGACGAGAAACGATCAAGACGCCGGACCAAGACCCCGCAACGCGGCAGAAGCGAAGCCGTGCGACGTGGACGCTCAAGCCGCTCAAGTTCGATGAACTCCCCGCCGCTGTGGAACTCGCACGGGAACGGCTGAAAGACAATCCGACGTTTCTGGCTCGGCAAGAGCGGCTCGGCATCGAACGAGCGTTGGCCTACAAGCTGGCAGTCACGACCGGACTGCGACGCGGTGAACTCGCATCGTTGACGGTCGGACAACTCGACCTCGACGGCGACTTTCCGCACGTCCGGTTAAAGGCGGCGGACGAAAAGAACCGCCAAGGGAATTCGATCCCGCTTCGCCGCGACGTGGCCGACGAACTGCGGGAGTGGGTATCGAGTCTGCGAATCGGCGGGTCCGGCTCGGCAAACGTGCTCGCCTTTCGTCGCGATGCTGTCGCGGTCGAACTGCCCGCTTCAACGCGGTTGCTCACGATCCCGAAAGCGTTCTGCCGGATTCTCGACCGCGACTTGAAGGCGGCGGGGATCCCGAAGCGTGACGACCGAGGCCGCACGATCGACGTTCACGCCTTGCGGCACACGTTCGGCACGATGCTGAGCGTCGCCGGAGTTGCTCCCCGCGTTGCTCAAGCGGCGATGCGACATTCGAGCATCGACCTGACGATGAACGCCTACACGGACCCGCGATTGCTCGACGTGCAAGGCGCGGTTGAATCGCTGCCGTCCATGTCGGTCACGTCCGATCCCACGGAGAGCCGGCAACGCATCGCGGTTGGGGCTGAGAACTTCGCACATTGTTCCGTGGCAGTTCCGGTGGCAGTTCCCCCTGACTTTTCGGGGAATTCGCAGTCAACGCCTGTCACCATGCTGGCCACTTCGTCCGAAGCGACCTTCGCTAACACGCTCGACGCATCTGCCGACAGAGCAACAAAAAACGCTCGTTGTTCGATGAAAACAACGAGCGTCTTGAAGGGTGGCCAAGCGGACTTGAACCGCCGACCTCCGGATCCACAATCCGGCGCTCTAACCAACTGAGCTATGACCACCATTGGCGGACGCGGCTCGCAAAAAACGGCTGCGTCGATCGAGGGCGGAAAGTACCGGGGCCAGCGGACACTCGCAAGCATTCCGTTGCCAGAACCGCCTGTTGATCGAGACTTGCCTCGGTTGTGGCCGGAGTCTTGCTCAAACGCGCATCGAACAACGCCTGAGTTGCTGGCATCTGAAGACATGCCGACTAAATGCGAGCCGGCAGAGGCTCAGTCATTTCGCCGGTCAAATGTTGGATTTGTGATTGTTTGCGGATCGATTCACCAAATGGCACGCGGCGTGCGATTAGTGGGTGTGACGAATCCGCTTCCACCTCACGCAACGGTGCCCACCTCTCACCACCAGATTCTCCCCATCATGCAGAGTCAAACACTCACCATTCTCTTAGCCGGCGGCATTGGGTCGCGACTGCATCCACTCACGGCCGAGCGGGCCAAGCCGGGGGTGCCTTACGGTGGCAAGTATCGGATCATCGACTTCACGCTCAGCAACTGTCTGCATTCGGGGATGCGGCGCGTGCTGGTGCTGACTCAGTACAAATCCCACTCGTTGCAGAAGCATCTGCGCGATGGATGGTCGATTTTCAATCCGGAGCTGCATGAATACATCACTCCAGTTCCGCCGCAGATGCGGACCGGCGACACGTGGTATTCCGGCACGGCTGACGCGATTTATCAGAACCTCTACCTGCTGGAACGGAGCGGGGCCGAGTACGCGCTGATCTTGTCCGGCGACCACATTTACCGCATGGACTATCAGGGGATGCTGGAGTTTCATCGCGAATCCGGGGCCGACTGCACTGTCGCGTGCATGGACGTGCCGCTGGAGGAGGCTCGGTCATTCGGAGTCATGGCCATTGACGAAGCGAGCCGGATCATCGACTTCCAGGAGAAGCCGGCGTCACCGCGACCGATGCCCAAAGATCCGACGAGTGCTTGCGCCTCAATGGGCATCTATGTCTTCTCGTTGCCGTTGTTGTGCGATCTGCTCAAGCGCGACCACGGCAACGAAATCTCGTCGCATGATTTCGGCAAAGACATCCTGCCGAAGCTGATTCATTCGCATGACGTCTACGCCTACAGCTTCGGGGGCAAACGGGGCCGAGTTTCTTGTGACCGTTACTGGCGCGACGTCGGCACCATCGACGCCTATTTTCAGTCGAACATGGATCTGCTGGAACCGAAGCCCCCCATCGACCTGTATCAGCTCAACTGGTCGATCCGCACCTACGAGCCGCAGGTTCCGCCTGCTCGCACCGTTTCTGGTCCTTCCGGACATGCCGGCGAGTTGGTGAATTCCATGCTCGCTTCGGGAGTCGTCATTGAAGGTGGTTCGGTGCGGAATTCGATCCTGTCTTCCAGCGTCAAGGTTGAAGAGATGGCGATCGTCGAACGCTCGATCCTGTTCGAGGGAGTGACGGTCGGGGCTGACGCTCGCTTGCGAAACTGCATCGTCGACAAGTCCGTCCAAATTCCGCCCGGTGAGCGGATTGGCTTCGACCGCGCGAGCGACGAATCGCGCTTCACCGTGTCGGACAACGGTGTCGTCGTGGTTCCCAAGGGTTACCAGTTTCCGCCGCTCGCCGAACGAGCGGGTGCCGAGATTCCCGTGGGGCTGGAGCCAAAGCCGCTTCGAGAAGCCGTCCTGAGTGGCTTGGCGGCGACGTGACCGATCGCCAGCGACGTTTCAGCGTTGATGCCGCCGGGACGCGAGCAAAGTCGACGAGTCGCTCCGTGACTCGATTCGATTCGAGTCACGGAGAGGCTGTGAAGTTTTCGTGGAGCACGTTTTCAACGTGCTCGAAAATAGGCTGATTGGGCACGTTGAAAACGTGCCCCACGTCATTTATTCACAGCCACGGAGCGACTCGTCGACTTTATGGCTTCGCCCATTCGCGCAGGCTGTCAAAGTCCGCAAAGGGATACTTCACGGCGTGATCTGACTCAAAGCGATGGGCCGTCATCCACGCGAACGTGGTTTGCTCGGCGTTGGACGGATCGGGGTCGGGCAGAGGCTGTCCGTCGGCTTCGGCGTAGATCGTGCGGACGACTGGAACGCGAGCCGATGCCTTGGGGACGAAGTCGTAATCGGTGCCGCGTGTCTGCACGAACCAGGTGTTGTCGCGAAAGCCGCTCGTCAACCGGCGTCGCGCGGCGGTCAGCAGTTCGGTGCGTTCCGAGTCGGACAATTCTTTGTTGGAGCGAATCGCCTGTGACAGCTTCTGCGTTTCGGAGACATCGAAACTCACCCAGCCGTACGGCGGCAGGAATGCTTCCAGTTTGCAGTGCGACGGCGAATTCTTCGGAAACGTGTTGAGTCCATAAGTGACTCGCGTGGGCTGCCCCAGCAAACGCCCCATCGCGGCGCAGAATCCGTGATAGTCGCTGCAATGCCCGCGCAGGTTTTCGAGGCCATGAACGGAACTGGCCTTCAGCGACGCCTTCACATGATCGTAGGCGAAGTGACCATCGACCCATGTCAGAACGCTGTCGAAATCCTGAAGTGGTCCGCGTCGCTGCGGCACAATCTCGGCCAGGAGTTTTTCAAAGCGTGCGTCGGACACGACCGCTTGCGACTCGCTGCGGCGATACGCGGCAAAACTCTCCGGCCACTGCGTCACCGATTGCACGCGAGCGGGGGCCAGTTGCCAATGCAGTTCCCACGCGCGGACCTGGAACTTGTGCCGGATGACTTGCGCTCCCATTGGATTGGCGAACTCAAAGTACGCGAACCGATTGCCGAACAACGACTCGTCCGCGATCTGCGGTTTGACGGCATCCGGAAACGTAGTCAACTCCGTCGCGAGCAGTTCCTGCCCGTGATCGCTGGGCGGGATCGGCAACCAGACACGCAGCTTCTTTGTTTTGTAGGGAGCGGTCACGGCGACCAAGAACTCGACGTCATACGTGACTGGATTCCGCCGTTCCGCCGAGTAGGGCTGCCGGGGGTCGAGTTTGGGCGTGTCGTCCGCGTGCAGCGGCGAAGCCAAACAAAGAGCACAGATCAAAGTCAGGAAGAATTTCACGGAAACCTCGCGCGGCCGTTCGAGTGACAGGCGAGCGGGGTGGCGTCAGCCCCCCGGTCACACGGCGAATACACC
>CAMDPX010000356.1 GCA_945905295.1 Planctomyces sp. SH-PL62
GGCGTCAGCCCCCGGTTCTGTGGCGAACTCACCGGGGGCTGACGCCGCCCCGCTCGCCTGTTTCATGTGTGGCCGCGCGAGGGATTGCATTTGCCCACAAGTCGCTGGAACTTTCCCGCTGAGCGATCTGTCGAACGCCCCTCTTTCCGTGGGGCAGGTTTTCAACCTGCCCGTCTCGCGGTGGTTGATTGAAACACGGGCAGGTTGCCAACCTGCCCCACGATAGGATGCATCATGCGTTGGTCGGTTTGGATGACGTGTGGCTGTTTAGCCGTGATGGCGATGGGACTCTGGGCGCTCGGCGAAGAAGCCAAGCCGCCGAGCTTTAGCGAGGCACACAAGAAGATGGCGGCCGGCAACTTTAAGGAGGCGTTCGAGGAATTCCGCAAGCTGGGCCTCGACCCGAAGTCCCCCGCGCGAGAGATGCCGGAGACGCTCAATCACGCAATTCATTGCCTGCAGAACCTCGGTCGCGTGAACGAGGTCGACGAGTTCCGCGAGAAGGTGATCGAAGTCCACAAGGACAACTGGCGGCTGTTGCAAGCGGCGGCGCAGTCGTATCTCAGTCTCGACCACAACGGCGTGATCATTGCCGGCAAGTTTCAGCGCGGGCCGCATCGCGGCGGAGACGGCCGGCATGTCCATGCGTTCGAAAAGGATCGCGTGCGAGCATTGCAGTTGCTCACGCAGGCGCTGCCGCTGGCTCTGAAAGATGACAACAAGGTCGAGGCCGCTCAGTTCCATTCCACCTTCGCGCAGGTGTTGCAGAATGGCATGGGATACTCGGAGCCGTGGAAGCTGCAAGTCCTGACGGACCTTGCGACGTTGCCCGATTACGAGGACGGCTATTGGCAATGGGGGTGGCGCGGACAGCAGCAGTCGGCGCGTGGTGCTCCGGTTGATGCGGACGGCAATCCGATTTTCTACTCGATGCCGAAGAGCTACGCCGACGCGAAGTCCGATGGCGAACGCTGGCGCTGGATGCTGGCTCAGACGATGGAGCTGAACTCGGCTCGGAAGAACGAAGTGTTGCTGACGCACGCGGCGTTTCTGCAAAGCCAGTTTGGTGTCGAGACGATGGCTCGCTTCGGCTGGTGGTCGCGATTCACCGACGAGGCGAACGAAGATGGCAAGGCGAAGACCGGATCGTTCGCGGTTCACACGCTCGGCGAGGACGAGACCATCGCAAACCTTGCGACCGGCGTGAAACGCTTCAAGCTGCCGGACGAGTTCAATCCATATCGCATCTGGCAGACGGTCATCGCTGGCGGCAGGAGCAACGAAGGTCAGCAAGCTCGCGAGTTGATCGCTCGCTTCTACGAGAATCGTCGGCAGTACCCAAAGGCTGTTGATGCGTGGAAGGGGGCGATCGCCGAATACGGTCCTGGACATCCGACCGAACACGGTCCGCATCGCCAAGTCGCGGTCGATCAGATCGTCAAGAACTGGGGACGCTTCGAGCCGTCGCCGACGCAGCCCTCCGGCAAAGGAGCGACCATCGATTTCCGGTTCCGCAACGGCAACTCGGTCACGTTCACCGCTCACGAGTTGAACGTCTCGAAGCTGCTCGACGACGTCAAGAAATATCTCAAGAGCAGCCCCGCCCAGCTCGACGGCCAGCAGATGAATCTGCACGACATCGGGCATCGCATCGTCCACGAGAATCAGGCGCAGTATGTCGGAGCGAAGGCGGCCGAGTGGACTCTCAAACTGACTCCGCGAGCGAATCACGTCGATGACCGCGTCACCGTCACGACGCCGCTGCAAAAGCCGGGGGCGTATCTGGTCGAATCGAAGATGCCCGACGGCAACGTCAGCCGCATCATTCTGTGGGTCGCTGATACGGTCATCGTGAAGAAGCACCTCGAAGCGAAATCGTTTTACTTCGTCGCCGACGCCGTGTCGGGGCTGCCGATCGCGAAGGCCAACGTCGAGATGTTCGGCTGGAAGCAGGAGCAAGTCGCTCCGAACAAGCCGCAGTGGAAAATCCTCACTCGCGACTTCGCCGAATTCACGAACGCCGACGGCCAACTGACGCTCGGTGCGAACCAACAGCCGCAGGAGTTTCAGTGGGTCGCGATCGCTCGCACAGACGCCGGCCGGCTGGCCTATCACGGCTTCTCGCACGTCTGGTTCCAGAACCGGCACGACCCGGAGTACCACGCTCGCAAAGCCTTCACGATCACCGACCGGCCGGTCTATCGGCCCGCTCAAAAAGTCCAATTCAAGATGTGGATCGGCGACGCCAAGTACGATCAACCCGACAGCAACACGTTCGCCAATGCGAAGGGATTCACGGTTGAGCTGCGAAATCCGAAAGGAGAAGTGGTCTTCACGCGTTCGATGGACGCCGATGAGTTTGGCGGGCTGACCGGTGATTACGAATTGCCGAAAGACGCTCCGCTGGGCGTGTGGCATCTCATCGCCACCAGTTACGGCAGCGGATCGTTCCGCGTCGAGGAATACAAAAAGCCGGAGTTCGAGGTGAAGGTCGAAGCTCCGAAGGAACCGGTCGCGCTCGGGGACAAGATCACGGCGACGATCAAAGCGAACTACTACTTCGGCGGAGCGGTCACAAAGGCGAAGGTCAAATACAAAGTCCTGCGAACCAACCACAGCAGCACCTGGTATCCGGCCGCGAGTTGGGATTGGTTCTACGGCCGCGGCTACTGGTGGTTCGCCAGTGATTACGCTTGGTATCCCGGTTGGCGTCGCTGGGGCTGTGCTCGGCCCTATCCGATCTGGTGGGGCCGCGGTGCGGAACAACCGGAAGTCGTCGTCGAACGTGAAACGGAAATCGGCGAAGACGGCACCGTCGCGGTCGAGATCGACACCGCGTTGGCGAAGGCCGTTCATGGCGACACCGATCACTCGTACTCGATCACCGCCGAGGTCGTCGATCAATCACGCCGCACGATCGTCGGCACCGGCAACGTGCTGGTCGCTCGCGAACCGTTCCGAGTTTTCGCCTGGGTCAACCGCGGTCACTACCGCGCCGGCGACGACATCCTCGCCGAGTTCCGTGCTCAAACCGTCGATCAAAAACCGGTGGCCGGCACCGGTGAGCTGACGTTGTTTGCCATCACCTACAACGAGAAGGGCGAACCGGTCGAGAAGGCGGTGCAGACGTGGAAGCTCGATACGAACGAAGAGGGCTACGCTCGGCAACAGATGAAAGCCGCAAAGGCGGGGCAGTATCGGTTGAGCTACAAGCTCAGCGCTCGTAGTGACCGCATTCATGCGGTCAATGGTGAGAAAGATTCATCGAAGCCGGGACCGGATAAATCCGGTCACTACGAGCGCGAAGGTGGCTACCTCTTCGTCGTCCGCGGCGACGGCTTCGACGGAAAAGAGTTTCGCTTCAGCGACATCGAACTCGTCACTGAGAAGCGCGAGTACGCGCCGGGCGAGAAAGTCCGGCTGATGATCAACACGAACAAAGCCGGTGGAGCCGTGCTGCTGTTCATTCGCCCGACCAACGGCGTCTATCTGCCGCCGAAGCTGATCCGGCTCGACGGCAAGAGCCATCTGGAAGAGATTGACGTCGTCCAACGCGACATGCCGAACTTCTTCGTCGAAGCGGTTACCGTCGCCGACGCGAAAGTGCATCAGGAAATGCGCGAGATCGTCGTCCCGCCGGAGAAGCGCGTGCTCAACGTCACAGTCACTCCCAGCCAGGACGAATACAAACCCGGCTCACCCGCGAAGGTGCAAGTGAAATTGACCGACTCCAACGGCAAACCGTTCGTCGGTTCGACGGTTCTGAGCATCTACGACAAGTCGGTCGAGTACATCTCCGGCGGCTCGAACGTGCCGGAGATCAAAGAGTTCTTCTGGAAGTGGCGACGTCATCATCAGCCGCGCTCCGAATCGAGCTTCGACCGACACACCTACCAACTTTTGAAGCAGAACGAACTCGGCATGAACGACCTCGGCGTCTTCGGCGGCGCGGTGATCGACGAACTGCCGCAATCGGGGGCAAGAGGAGGCGACCGCAAAGGCGGGATGCTGAGCACTCGCATGAGGACCTCCGCCCCAGGCGGCTTCGGCGGTGGCGAACCGATGGCGGCCTCCGCCGCTCTCGCGAAGAGCGATTTCAGGGGCGAAGCGGAAGCCGACAAGGCTGCGGATCGCGCGGACGACGGCGGCCAATCGAACACCGGTCTCCCGAATGCCGTACAGCCGACCGTTCGCAGCAACTTCGCCGACACCGCCTTCTGGGCCGCCTCGGTCACGACGAACAAAGAGGGACTCGCCGAAATCGCGCTGACGATGCCGGAGCAACTCACCGGTTGGAAAGTGAAGTGCTGGGCGATGGGGCTCGGCACGCGCGTCGGACAAGGAGAAGCCGAGATCACGACCAAAAAGAATCTGCTCGTGCGCCTGCAAGCGCCGCGCTTCTTCGTCCAGAAGGACGAAGTCGTGCTGTCGGCGAACGTCCACAACTATCTGAAGATCGACAAAGAAGTCGAAGCGGTGCTGGAGATCGACAAGAGGTTAATGAAGTTTGTGAGCGGCACGGCGCTAGCCGCCGGTAATCCACAGACGTCCGGACCGGCGGCTAGCGCCGTCCCGCTCAAAGGAGTCGCCCCCAATGACCAAATGATTCGCCTGTCGAAGCGGATCAAAGTCAAAGCCGGCGGCGAAGAGCGTGTCGATTGGCGAGTCGCCATCATCGACGAAGGCGAAGCCGTCGTCCGCATGAGCGCGCTCACCGACGAAGAGTCCGATGCGATGGAGATGAAGTTCCCCGTCTACGTCCATGGCATGCTCAAGACCGAGAGTTGGTCGGGAGTCATCCGTCCGGACAAGACGACGGGCAAGCTCACGATCAACGTCCCGAAAGAACGCCGAGCCAATCAGACGCGACTCGAAGTGCGGTACTCGCCGACGCTGGCCGGAGCGATGGTCGATGCGCTGCCGTATCTCGTCGATTACCCGTATGGCTGCACCGAGCAAACGCTCAACCGCTTTCTGCCGACGGTCGTCACGCAACGCATCCTGCGGAATATGGGGCTTGATCTCAAAGCGATCAAAGACAAACGGACGAACTTGAACGCTCAGGAAATCGGCGACGACGTGGAACGGGCGAAAGGCTGGAAGCGGTTCGATCGCAATCCCGTCTTCGATGACGCCGAAGTCGCCACGATGGTAAAGAGCGGCCTCGAACGCCTGACCGAGATGCAGGTCAGCGATGGCGGCTGGGGCTGGTTCTCCGGCTGGGGCGAGCATTCGTACCCACACACGACGGCCGTTGTCGTTCACGGTTTGCAATTGGCTCGTGAGAACGACGTCGCCATCGTGCCCGGCGTGATGGAACGTGGAATCGAATGGCTCAAGAGGTATCAGGCCGAGGAAGTTCGGCGACTCAAGAACTTCCCATCCAAGACAAATCCCTGGAAGGAACACGCCGACGCGCTCGACGCCTTCGTTTACATGGTGCTGGTCGATGCCGAAGTGGGGCAGGTTTCCAACCTGCCCGGCCAGAAGGCTCAAGAACTGGCAGGTTACAAACCTGCCCCACAAACGGCCGACATGCTGGAGTTCCTCTACCGCGACCGTACCCACCTGCCGGTCTATGCCAAGTCACTGTTCGGTCTCGCTCTGCACAAACAAAAACAAGCCGAGAAGCTGGCGATGATCCTCAAGAACATCGAGCAGTTCCTCGTTCAAGACGACGAGAACCAAACTGCGTACCTCAAGCTGCCGGAGAACAACTACTGGTGGAATTGGTACGGCAGCGACATCGAAGCCAACGCCTACTATTTGAAACTACTCTCGCGAGTCGACGCGAAAGACGAACGAGCGTCGCGGCTGGTGAAATACCTGCTCAACAACCGGAAGCACGCGACCTACTGGAACAGCACGCGTGATAGCTCGATCTGCATCGAAGCGATGGCCGAGTACCTCAAGGCCAGCGGCGAAGACAAACCGAACTTGCTGGTCGAAGTCCTGATCGACGGCGAAGTGAAACAAACCGTCGAGATCACGGCCGCCACACTCTTCGGCTTCAACAACAAGTTCGTCATCGAAGGTGAGGGACTGACGGCAGGCGAGCATGTGGTTGAGTTGCGAAAGAAGCCGCTTACTCCCAAACGCGCTGGTGAGCCGGAGGGCGTTAGCCCCCGGACTGCGGCGGAAAAGCGTCCGGGGGCTGACGCCGCCCGGCTCGCCAAAGATTCGCCGCTGTACTTCAACGCCTATCTCACCAACTTCACGCTCGAAGACTTCATCACGAAGGCGGGGCTGGAAGTGAAGGTGAACCGCAAGTACTACAAACTGACGCCGGTCGAGAAGAAGGTGAATGTCGCCGGCTCGCGCGGCCAAGTCGTCAGCCAGAAGGTCGAGAAGTACGAACGGACCGAACTGGCGAACCTCGACAAGCTCAAGAGCGGCGACCTGGTCGAAGTCGAATTGGAGATCGACAGCAAGAACGACTACGAGTACCTGCTGTTCGAAGACCCGAAGGCTTCCGGCTTCGAGCCGGTCGAAGTCCGCAGCGGCTACAACGGCAACGAGATGGGGGCGTATGTGGAATTCCGCGACGAGCGTGTCGCGTTCTTCGTCCGAGCCTTGGCCCGCGGCCAGCACAGTTTGTCGTATCGCCTGCGAGCCGAGATCCCGGGTCGCTTCAGTGCGCTGCCGACGAAGGCGTCAGCGATGTACGCGCCGGAACTCAAAGCAAACTCGGACGAGATCAAGCTGGCGATCGAGGACTAATCCTCAACCTGGCGATGTTCGCAACCCCCACCGAGCTTGTCTCGGTGGATTTGGGCTTTTGCACTACGCAGCCTTTCACTCGAAATCAAAATCGACGTAGTGCAAAAGCCCGCTAACCCCCGAGACAAGCTCGGTGGGGTCGCTTGTTTGAGGAGTAAACGCGATCCACAGCATCGAGTGAATTCGTCTCGCGGATCTTTCAGCGGCGGGACTATTATCGTGCGAGAACTCGATTCGTGATCGGAGCATTCCATGACTGTGACATTGC
>CAMDPX010000357.1 GCA_945905295.1 Planctomyces sp. SH-PL62
TGTAGGGTGGGACAAGCTCGCTTCGAGCGCCGGCCCACCAGAAACCGGCACACGAGTCTGCGGGGGGCCGGCGCTCGAAGCGAGCTTGTCCCACCCTACGAGATGCGCACGGCTCGACAAAAAGTTGAAGCCTCGTCGTACGCGGCGACTCGGTCGGAGTCCGGTTGCAACAGAGGCTGCAACTGGGGTCGTGTTAAGGTTTGCTAACAACGCAGACTGTGCGTGTCACGAAAACTCAACGTTCTTCGGGGAGCCGGACATGCGAGTCGAAGCAGTTTTGAAGAAAACGAATGGCACCGTGGATTCTCGTTGAAGTCAGGTCGCGCCGACGCGAGCATGTCGCCCCATGCTCACCATCGCTCAACAACTGCTGCCGAACAACACACTCAGTTATCTCGCGTTCCGGATCGCGTGCCTCGACACGCTCGAACGGATCGTGCTGGCCAAGCAATTTGGCTCCGACGCGGCGGAAGGGTTCGGATATCTCACCGACGTTCCGTTCATGCGAGCGGTCCCGCCTCAGGTACAGCTCGACTTGCTGTCGGAGACGTGGCAAAAACACACGCGCCGCGAACGGCTCGACGCAGACCTGGTCGATGAATCCGTGCTCTTTGCCGTCTGCGAGACCGCTGCACGCATCGCCGAGCAAGAGACACTGCAATTCAACGGTTGGGCCAAGCAAGGCCCGCGGCGGATGTCGCTGCCGTCGCAGGCGGGATTGCCGGACAAGCTCCGGCAAGTGCATCTCGCCCTGCCGAACGAGGGGGATTTCCTGCTCATCAGCCAGTTCGAGGACTTGCCGCCGTTTGAATCGCTGTCGCTGAAGGCGGAGTTTGGCTTGGAGCCGAGCAAGTGTGAGGCGATGTTTGAGGCCCTTGGTCGCTGGCATGTGTCGGCTGGTTTCGCGGGACGGCTCAGTGGATTGCTGACCGACCGCGAGATCGCCCAGGCGGTCATGGTTGTGCAGAGTACCGTTCGCGTCAGGCTGCCATCGTACCCACCAGCCTGAGCGGATCCGTGTTCGGTTGCCAACCCCAGTCGTTTGACACTCGAAAAAGCGGACGATTACAAGGGTGCCCGACGTTGTGCTTTTGTGGCCAATCTCGCCAGAGATTGGGCGAAACGCCAAGCAACATCCCAAGCTCTGGCGAGCTTGGCTACGTGGATTTGTTTTCTGTTTTTGTCGTACCCCAAGATTTGGCATCAGGAGTTTGTCATGGCTCGTCCCGTTACGTTGTTTACCGGTCAGTGGGCGGATTTGAAGCTCGAAGACCTTTGCAAGAAGGCGAAAGACTTCGGCTATGACGGGCTGGAGCTCGCCTGCTGGGGCGACCACTTCGAGGTCGACAAGGCTCTGTCCGACGATACGTACTGTGCCCGCAAGCGCGACCTGCTGGAGAAGCACGACCTGAAGCTGTTCGCGATCTCGAACCACCTCGTTGGCCAAGCAGTGCTGGACGTGATCGACTCGCGGCACAAGGCGATTCTGCCGCCGTACGTTTGGGGTGACGGCAACCCGGCCAAAGTTCAGGAGCGAGCGATCGCCGAAATGAAGAACACCGCGCGAGCCGCTCAGAAGCTGGGCGTCGGCATCGTCAACGGATTCACCGGGTCGAGCATCTGGCAGTACATCTACGACTTTCCTCCGACCCCGCGCGAGACCATCGAAGCCGGCTTCAAGCTGCTGGCCGAACGTTGGAATCCGATCCTTGATGTGTTCGATGACTGCGGCGTGAAGTTCGCGCTGGAAGTGCATCCGACCGAGATCGCATTCGACATTTACTCCGCCGAGTGGGCGCTCAAGGCGCTCGACCGCCGCGAGGCGTTCGGGTTCAACTTCGATCCCAGCCACTTGATTTGGCAAGGAGTCGATCCGGCCGAGTTCATCCGCTACTTCCCGGACCGCATCTATCACGTCCACATGAAGGACGCGAGCACGACGCTCAACGGTCGGACCGGTATCAACAGCAGTCACCTGTCGTTCGGCGATCCGCGCCGCGGCTGGGATTTCCGTTCGGTCGGCCGCGGTGCCGTCCGCTTTGAAGAAATCATCCGCGCTCTCAACGCGGTCGGCTACAACGGTCCGCTCTCCGTCGAATGGGAAGACTGCGGCATGGAGCGCGAACAAGGGGCTCGCGAAGCCTGCCAGTTCTGCAAGAACGTCGACTTCACGCCATCAAACCGCCGGTTCGATTCGGCGTTCGAGAAGTAGCCTCGTAGGTTGGGCATTCCTGCCCGACCCTGCGGTTCAAGAGACGGGCAACAGTGCCCGTCCTCCAAAAACTCAACAGCCCGCGTGCGAGGGATCGCCGCGGGCTGTTTCGCTTACGGTCGGCTCGAAAGTGCCAGTGCCGTGTCTCCAATTCCTTGTTTCGCGACTTCGCTCGGCGGGCCTTGTACAACGATGCGACCTCCGCGGGAACCTCCTTGAGGGCCGAGATCGATCAACCAATCGGCATTCGCGATGACGTCGAGATGATGTTCGATGACGACGACCGAGTGCCCTGATGCAACGAGCCGACGCAAAAGTGACAGCAGCCGTTCGACGTCGATGGGATGCAACCCAGTCGTCGGCTCGTCGAGCACGAAGAGCGTGGACGCCGTGCTCTCGCGGCTGAGTTCGGTGGCGAGCTTCACGCGCTGCGCTTCACCCCCCGACAACGTCGTCGCCGCTTGCCCGAGTCGCAAGTAGCCCAGTCCGACTTCGCGAAACGTCTTGAGCACTCCGGCAACGCGCGAGATGTTGGCAAACGTCTCCGATGCTTCGTCGATGCGCTGTCGCAATACATCGGCGGCGGTCAGGCCGTGAAAACGAACTTGCAATGTTGCCGAGTTGAACCGCTCGCCACGGCACGTCGGACAGGTCACGAACACATCGGGCAAGAGTTGCAATCGCACGCGCTGCACGCCGCGACCGCGACAGGCTTCGCAGCGACCGGAGGGTGAGTTGAACCGAAAGCGACTCGCGCGAAAGCCGCGCAGCTTGGATTCGCGCGTCTGCGAGAACAGACGGCAGACTTCGTCCCACACGCCGGAATACGTCGCCGGATTCGACGTGGGTGTACGGCCCAGCGGCGCTTGTGTGACCTCGACGAGCCGCGCGATACCGTCGACGTTTTCGCTGACGCTTCGGGCAAGCGTTTCGCGCACATGCGGCACGAGAGCGTGATGCACGAGCGAAGTCTTGCCGGAACCGCTGACCCCCGTGATGGCCGTCAATGCTTGCAACGGAATCCGCACCGAGACATCACGCAGGTTGTGGACCGTGATGTTGGAGAGCGTCAGCCAGCGAAGGGGTCGGGAGTCTTTTTCCTGCCGCGACACACGACTTGAAATGCTTCCAGAAACTTCGGCGGCAGGAAAAAGACTCCCGACCCCGTGACGTTCGCAAACTCGCAAGAACCTCCCCGTCACCGACTCTGCATTGCTCGCCACTTCGCTCGGTGTCCCTCTCGCAACAACACACCCGCCATCCGCACCCGCTCCGGGACCGAGGTCGATCAGATGATCGGCGCTCCGCATGACATCGGGATCGTGCTCGACGATCAGGACCGTGTTCCCTTGATCGCGTAGTTCGTGAAGCGTGCCGATCATCGCGGCCGTGTCTTTGGGATGCAGGCCGACGGTCGGCTCGTCGAGCACATAGCACGCGCCGACCAAACCCGAACCCAAGCAGGCCGCAAGTCGTGCTCGTTGAAACTCACCGCCCGAAAGCGTGCGGGCCGGGCGGTCGAGCGAGAGATAATCCGCGCCGACTCGGATCAAGAAATCGAGCCGCTGCCGAATGGCCGGCAGCGTTCGTTCCATGATCGCGTGAAGGGGTCGGGAGTCTTTTTCCTGCCGCGACGGAAGACTTGGAATGCTTTCAGAAACGTCGGCGGCAGGAAAAAGACTCCCGACCCCGTCGCTCGCACTTTGCCAATTCGCAATCACCTCCGCCGCATCGCGAACCGTCTTGCCGAGCAACTCCGGCAGCGTGACCTCTCGAAACCGAACGCCACGAGCGAACGGATTCAACCGCGAACCGCCGCAGTCGGGGCAGAGTTCCTGCCGTTCGCTCTGCCTCGCGGAGATCGCATCGAAGTCAATTTCTTCCGAGACGACGACGCCCAACCCGCGGCAACTCAGACACGCACCGTGCGGGCTGTTGAAGCTGAACGTTCGCGGTTCCAGTTCGGCAAAGCTGACGCCGCAGTCCGCGCATGCGAAGCGGCTGCAATAGGCGTGATCTTCCCAGCCGTCACCGGCTTGCTCGCTCAGCACAACGGTGCCGTCGCCGTGCTTCAGCGCGAGCTCCACCGACTCGCGGAGCCGAGCCTGCAAGCCTTCTTTGACGACGATGCGGTCCACGATCGCCTCGATCGTGTGCGGCTTCGTCTTCGCGAGCGTTGGTGGTGGGGACGCTTCGACGATGTTGCCGTCCACGCGAACTCGCACGAAGCCGGCCTTGGCGATGAGTTCAAACGTTTCGCGATGAGCCCCGCGTTTCCCGCGCACGAGCGGGGCCAGAATCATCACCTTGCGGCCCGCTTCCAGCGCAAGAATCTGCTCGACGATCTCTTGCGAGCTGCGAGCCGAAAGCGGTCGTTGGCACTTTGGGCAATGCGCCTCGCCGCAGCGAGCGAACAGCAGACGCAGGTAATCGAGGATCTCAGTCGTCGTCGCCAACGTGCTGCGTAACGACGCCGACCGCGACGATTGCCCAACACTGATCGTTGGCGGCAATCCGTCGATGACATCGACATCCGGCCGCTGCCATATGCCGACACGAGCTCGCGTCTCGGACGAAAGGCTTTCGAGGTATCGCCGCTGGCTCTCCGCATGAATCACATCGAACGCCAGCGAACTCTTGCCGCTGCCGCTGACGCCGGTGATGACCGTCAGCCGCTGCCGAGGAATATCCACATCCACGCCTCGCAGATTATGCACGCGAGCACCGCGCACGCGGATCAGTCCGGCAGAGAGCTTCGGCGTTTGAGCGGAGTCGGACATAGCGGCTCGAATCTGTAGTCGATCCGCGCGAGCCGCGATACTCTCTCGCCCCGCTTGTGGCGCACGCGGCCCGCGTGCGACATTGACACAAACCCCACCGAGCTTGCCTCGGTGGTCTTTGGACTTTTGCACTACGCATGTCTCAAGGGAGTTCGGTCGTAGTGCAAAGGCCCGTTTCCACCGAGGCAAGCTCGGTGGGGTTTGTGCCAACCTCACCCGTGCGCGGTATCAACGATCGACGAATCACCTTCCCATGCCTGAAGTCGTACCACCTCCGTTTCTCTTTCGCTTCGCGCTTCCCGTGCGGCGCTGTGACGGCCTGCCAAAACGTGGCAAGCGATTGCTCGATCTCTCCGCTGAGTTCGCGTTGCCCGACCTCAGCGAACTGCGCGGCGTACGGCCATTCGGTGAAGTACGTGCCGCTTGGAATGACGACGGCTTGGGGTTCACAGTTCTTGTGCGTGGCAAGAAGCATCCACCGGCCGCCGAAGAGCGGACGCCGACGATGCCCGACGGCGTGCAGTTGTGGATCGACACGCGCAACACGCAGACGATTCACCGAGCCAGCCGCTATTGCCATCACTTTTGTTTCGCCCCGGTCGGTGGCGGGAGCAACGGCGAGCAACCCTTCGGCACGCAATTGCACATCGCGCAGGCTCGCGAGCCGACGTCGCTCGCCGCGAAAGGAAATTTGCTCGTCAACGCAGAGTCGTTGTCCGACGGCTACCGCTTGGAGATCTGGTTGCGAAGCGACCAACTGCAAGGCTTCGATCCGGCCGCGAATCGCGAGGCGGGGACGCCAACCAAGCTCGGATTCTTCTACGAGATCCGAGACAGCGAACTCGGAGACCAAACGCTGACGGTCGATGCCAGCTTTCCATTCGCCTACGACCCCAGCTTGTGGAGTACGTTGGAACTAACGTAGGTTGGGACTCCGTCCCGACCCAGACGAGCGGTCGGGACGGAGTCCCAACCTACGTTACGCGAACAGCGCGTCGACGAAGTTCTCTGGGCTGAAGACTTGCAGGTCGTCGATCCCTTCACCGACACCTACGTACTTCACCGGAATTCCCATCTGCTGGCGGATGGCTACAGCGACTCCCCCTTTCGCGGTGCCGTCGAGCTTGGCGAGGACCAGGCCGGTGCATTGGGTCGCTTCGGAAAAGTTCTTGGCTTGGCTGATTCCGTTCTGACCGGTGGTGGCATCAAGGACCAGCAGGCTTTCGTGCGGCGCGCCAGGAATCTTCTTGGCGATGACGCGATGAATCTTCGTCAGCTCTTGCATCAAGTTTTGCGAAGTCTGCAAACGGCCGGCGGTATCCACAATCAGGATGTCTTTGCCGGTGTTGAGCGCGTGCTCGCAACCCGCGAAGGCAACGCTGGCGGGATCGGTGCCGCTCGGCTTTGTCACGATGTCGCAGCCGAGCCGCTGACTCCAGAGCGTCAATTGCTCGACGGCCGCCGCGCGGAACGTGTCGCCGGCAGCGAGCACCACCGAGTTGCCGGTGCTCATCAGCAGCTTGGCGAGCTTCGCAATCGACGTCGTCTTACCCGCCCCGTTGACGCCAGCGACCAGGATGACCGTTGGCTTTGTTGCTGACAGCTTCAGAGGCGAGAGCGGATTCTCGGAATCCCAGCTTGAGCTGCCATCGCCCCGCAGCAGTTGTTTGAGCTTGTCTTTCACGGTCTGCCAAATCGCGTCGAGATCCACCGTGCGGCCGAGATGTTTGGCTCGCAGTTCTGCCAGGATCGCATCGGCAGCGATGACCCCCATGTCAGTGCGCAGCAGCCGTTTTTCAAACTCGACCAGTTTGGGTTCGTCGAGGATTTCACCCGCTTTGAGCAGGTCGCGAATATCGGTTTGCAGCAGTTGCTTGGTCTTGGCCAAGCCGGCTTTGAGTTTGTCGAAGAAGCCCATGTGGTTTTCTGTTTTCCATTGAGTCTTAGGCGAGCGGGGCGGCGTCAGCCCCCCGGTGGTCTGCGAG
>CAMDPX010000358.1 GCA_945905295.1 Planctomyces sp. SH-PL62
CCCCATTGAGTCGTGCCGTGAATCCTCGCCGGGGCGGGCCTGCCGCGACCGGGCGGGGCGTGATGGTTCCACTGGCGGACGGATCGGGATTTTGGCCCGAAGCACCCGGAGTGTCCTGGGGCGCTCACCACAAGCGCCGGGGACGCGATCTCGCGAATAAACTCCGGGGACGTGTGGTGACCAGTGGAAGGAGCGGTTCTTTCACCGGCTCCACACAGCCGATCGTCGGTCATTCGACAGGACTTTGAGCGTATCACGGTTCGTGCTGCAACGTCACGCGGCGATTGGAAGCGGTGCCGGAGTTGCGAGCATTTTCGTGAGCCGGCTGCCGTGAGGCTCTGGACGATGCGGAGCAGTTGAATGTTGTCCGGGAACTGACGCTCGACGGATCGCCGATTCTTCGGGAATCAGACTTTGCTCACGGCTGGTCGGCGACAGGAAGAGTGGCGCGGTCAGCGGCGCGTCGTCACTGAGGAACGCCACGAGCGTCACGCCCATGAACAGCGTTCGTCGTGGATTCCGCATGATGCGAGCCGCCGCTTGCAGGATGTGGGTCAGCCGGACCGACGAACGGGTCGTCACGAACAGTACGACGAAGCGGCCGTGATCGAACGACGGCGTTGAAGATTGATGCAGGTCGTAGCCTCGCACTTTGCGTTCGATGGACTCGACGTCTTGAGGTGAGCGAATGCGTTCGGTGCCGTTGTCGAGTTCGACGACGAAGTTGAAGGCTCGGCCGACGGGCGTGAATAGTTGGAAGGCGCAGTCTGGATAGAGCACTGAACCGGCGGCTTCCATGCGGACGGAATTCTCGCGAGCGAAGTATCGCACCTCGATGCCCAGACGGTGAGCGGCGACGAACGTCTGCACGAGAAAGTCGGCGAGACATTTCGTGTGGTGGTGATGGCCAATCGCGATTTCCTCGAAGTAGCGCCGCTTCGGCAAGACGGCGTCGGTGCCATGCAGCACACGGTAGCCGTCGCGGGTTAGCTTCCAGTAGCTCGGCGAGCCGCCGCGACTGGCCGTGGCGTATAGCCACGAGGTCAACCAGTGCTGCCGCTCCAGTTGTTGCAGCCGCTCGCGCACGCGGCGTTCGGTGGTGAACGGCAGACAAAACGAACGGCTCAGCTTCAACAGTTGCTGCGCGGTGAGCGGGCAGTGATCCAGAGCCGCGAGCACTTCCAGATCGCGAGGCGTGATCACACAGCGGAGAGAAGAATTTGCCATGTCGTGTGAATCAGCGTACCTTGTCCCTCCTGGTTTCGCTTCCCCTTCGACTTGATGCCTCCCACGAGACATGGTTACGTGAACGTTGACGAGTTGATCGCGCAGGTCACGCCGCACCAAGTGGCGGCATTCTTCGGCGTCCCCTTCCCGGCAGACGCTTCGGGCGAGGTCCGCATTCCGTCGGTGTTCGCGGAACGCGGCAAAGGCGAGAATTCCTATGGGGCACTCACGATCAACCTCGATCAGCCGCAGAACCCGATCTACTGTCACGTCACTGGCACGCGCGGCAACTTGCTCACATTGATTCATGGCTTCAAACCTCATCGCCCGCCGGTGAGCGGCAAGCTGCGCGGCGACGAATTCAAAGAGGCGGCTCGCCTCCTTCAGGAGATTGCGGGCAAGGTGGATGCTGTGATGTCCGGCCAACCAATGTCGGCCATCGCATCGCCCGCGCCCGTAGCTTCGGCACCTGCGGCTTCAGAACCACAGACCTCTGAGCCGGTTCGTCGCAATGTTCCCTTGAAGGATTCGGAGAACGAACGTGCTCGCACGCTCGTGACATTGCACGAGCAGACAGTCGTGGACGTGGCGGAGATGTCGCCTGCGGCTGCGGCCTATTTCCGCTCGCGGCCGTTTCTCACGCCGGACGTCTGCCGCAAGTGGCGGATGGGCTATCTGCCAAACAGCGCGTCCAGCTTGCTGCGCGGGAGAGTCGTCTACGCTTACGGCAACGAACAGGATGACATCCTCTCGTACTTCGGCCGCGATCCGCAGTTTGAACAGCATTGGATCGAATGGGAACAAGCCGGACGGCCCGATGACAAGAGGCCAATGAAGCATCGCTTCGTGAAGGACTTTCATCGCGGCTTGGAACTCTACGGTCAGAACGGAGCCACCCGGCTCCAGGAACCGCACGTCCGCGAATCGCTTGCGAGCATTGGCTTGGTGGTTGCCGAAGGGCCGAACGACATCATCAAGCTCGATACGCTGGGCGTCGCGGCCGTGGGACTGTGCTCGAACAAGACCACTGACGAGCAAGTCGACAAGATCGCTCGCTTTGCCAAACGGTTGGCCGCCGGCCGCGTCGTCTTGATGCCGGACAACGATGCTGAAGGGGAAGAGGGATTCAAGGAACTTCTCTGGCGGCTCAATCAATGCGAAGGCGTTACCGTGCGGCTTGCGTGGTCGAGCGGGATGTTCGGCGGAGCCTTCGCCGGCCGACAGCCGGAGTCCCTTTCCATTGAGGAGTGGAATGTCGTCCGAACACGAATCAGCGAGTGATCGCCGTCGTGTTCCCGTCGCGGATGCGCGGAGTCTGCTGCGGCGATGCCGGTGATCGTGTTTGTGGAGTCATGCTGAAGAGCGGAGTGACTTTTTTGCGACGACACGCCGCCGGTCCAACGGCGGAGCAGAGCAGTGCCGAGTCTGGCCGATGGTCGTCGGCCGGTGGTGTCGCCTATGGCGTCGAGAGCGGAGTGCGGCACACCGTCGCGGGCCTTGCCTGAGGCCGCGACCCCCACACGACGTAGCCGCCTGATCGGGACAGTCTTGGCCCGTCGGCGTGTCGCAATCGTGTGGGGGTCGCGGGCGATAGCCTCGCGACGGTGTGCCCTGCTCGTGGTGTCAGTGTTGGCTCCGCCAAGCCCTTGCCGAGTCGGGTTCCACCCGCCGGCGCTCCCGCCAGCGGTCCCGTCGGGCGCGGCGGACTCTGCAACCTCCGTGTCGGCGATGGCAGATGATTTGATGTGTTCTTTCAGCCCGCACTGGGCAAGGAGTCCTTTCACGCTTTTTCAAAAGCAGAGTGCTCCGCACGGTCCTTTGTTTTCAGATGATTTGTAAACAATCTTTTGGCGTCGCCCGTTGCATGAGCCAATTCGCTGGTGGAACGCTGATTGAGTCGCTGAATCGCGAACGAGGCTGTGGAAAAACCGAACGCGGAGTCCACCAGTCCGACCTGAAAACCGAACGCGAAGTCCACCAGTGCGAGTCAAAAACCGAACGCGGAGTCCACCAGTCAATCTCTCAATGCGGGATGTTCAGGGAATTGCCAAGGCGAGTTAGTCCGTCGTTCCCCCACTCCGGGTGTTCCTGCCGGAAGCGGTTGAGGAAGTGCATTCGCGTGAACTGGCGAGCCTGCTCTTCGCAGTCGGTTGCCGCTCGGCCAGTCTTCTGAAGATCGTCGATCAGTTGCCGCATCACTCGGTCGAACGCTTCGCGCGCTTCGTCGTGGAGATACTCCTCGAAGGCGTCGTCCTCGGACCGGAAGACATGAGCCTTCTGACGCTCTTGCTCACGCTCTTTCGCGAGTTCCTGTTTACGAAGTTCGCGCCACCAATCCGGCGGAGTGCGGCGAGAATCCTTGGCAGCCTTGAGATTGTCGATGAAGTACGCCTGCGGGCTGCGTTTGAAGAAGCCCGCGCGATTGCGTTCCATCGCAGCAAGCGTGATGTCGGCCCACTGTTCGATCTGCCGTGGTGAGTAGTGGCTCATGACGCGAGCAATGGTTCGATCATCCAACCCGATCGACGTGAGCGGCTCATACAGAGGCGAGTCGGCTGGTTCAGCACGGTGTTCGTTGCCCTGAGAATCGAACTGCGGACCACGCACAAGGCGGAAGACGTACCGCCCCTTCGATTGCTTCTGGAACAGACGGGATGGATCGGCCACGTCCTGTGGGAGCCGAACGATGTCGGCACTGACGAGTTGCTCAACGCAATGCGTCAACTTCTGACGGAGTCGTGTCGTTTCCAGCGTAGGACAAAAGCCGAGCACGTTCACGGCAACGTGTCGTAGATCGAGCGGCGGCGTCTGGTCCGCTCGCCAAAACAACTTCTTGAGGAACAGATACAATCGCCGGGCGGCAGGGCTGAGTTGCAGATACCGCGACAAGTCGAATCGCAAAGCACCGCCGGTCGCACGAGCCAGCTCGAAGAAAATCGAATCCCACGCAAATCGCCACGCGCGGTTGGAATCGTCGCCGAGCGGCAGACTGTAGCTCAAGAATCCGAACGAGACGGCTCGATGCTCGCCCCGAATTGGGTCATAGAAGAAGTCACTCTGATAGCGAATACCGGCGAGACGTTTGAGCGCGGCTCGGAACAGCTCGAATTCACGACCACCTTTCTTGGTCTCGTCAACAAGCCCCAGCCGTCGCAGGCAGAAATACGGCGTGGCCATGAACTCAGCACACGGTTCCGGTTGCGATAGTGCGAGTGCGAGCAGTCCCCACAAATAGAGTTCATCATGAGCCGAGAGGCCATCCAATCCGCCGATCCGAACCGTGGCCTGTTTCCGGTTTCGGCTTCGGTCGGTGAAGAAGTACGACGTCTCAAAGGTGAAATTCGGCCGGAGCGACTCGGCCGAATCGAGCGGGCAGAGGGCATGCTCGACGAGACTCAGTTGGGCACTCGCCGTGGTGAGCGAGTGATGTCTTTGTGGCCGAATCGGAAGACGGCGTCGCATTTCGATGACGAACGATACCACGATTGCCATGAAGCGCTGATTGACGCGGAGAACAAACGATGTCCTGCTCGCGAAAGTTTCTCGGAGAAAGTTTCTTGACCGGCCAACAGAGCGCGTTGTTTGTCAATCGGGCAATTGTGCGAAGCGTGGTAGTCTTGCCGCCGTGCCTGAACCAACCGCGCGTCGAGCCACCGTCATCACGTCACTCAACCTCAAAGGGGGAGTCGGGAAAACACACGCCTGCTGGCTGATCGCCGGTGTCTGCCAAGAGCAGAACCGCAAGTGCCTCGTGCTCGATCTCGACAAGCAAGGCAACATTTCAACGAGCTTGCTTCCGAACTTTGACGCCGGTGTCGGCACCGATGCGTTTTTCAATCCGGCGATTGATCCGGATCTCTCAACACTGATTCGCAAGACTACGTTCTCGTGTCTCGACGTGATCCCCGGCAGTTTCGCACTCGAACACTACAACCTCACCGATCCCGCTCAATGGAAGTCATCCGGCCTCGTGCTGTCGCTGGTTGATCCGCTCCGCGAGGCGTCCGCTCTCTACGACTACATTTTGTTGGACTGCCCTGCCGACATTTCGCTCATCACCTACGCCGCTCTCTGTGCGTCCGACTTCCTGCTGGTTCCGCTCGAAGCTGCTCAGTGGGGAGCACTCGGCACACAACACGTCCTCAAGACCTACGAGCATGTCCGCCAGCAATACAACGTGGACCTGCAACTGCTCGGTTTCGTCGTGTCTCGTTTCAAGCGGCGGCGGAAGTATCAAACCACATACCTCAAGCAGCTCCGCGAGCATTTCGGCGAAGACGCTTTCGAGACGTTCATTCCGGACCTCTCGACTTTCGAGCAAGCGGTGACAGACCGAATCCCCGTCAATCTTCATTCCCCCCGTTCCCATGCCAGTCATGTCGCCCGTGAATTCTTTGCCGAAATCGAACGCCGCGCGGAAAGGCTCCGAACAGTCCGCGATGTCCGCCGCCTCGGCTGCGTTCGGGAGCCAGTCGGGGCTGTCGCTTGACCCGACTCAAACCACCATCCCCCCAGATCAACAAGGCCGGCGTCGATTGCCAAACTCCTATTTGATTCGCCGCGAACAGCTCGCCGCCGATCCGACGCAGCCAAGAAGAATCTTCGATGAACGGGAACTGAGTGAACTCGCCGCGTCGATTCAATCACGCGGCATCAAGCAACCGCTGACCGTCCGCTGGGACACCGCCACGAGCAAATACATGGTCATCGACGGTGGCCGTCGCTTCCTCGCTGCTGAACGACTTGATCTCGCAGAACTTCCCTGCTGGATTCAAGAGGGCGACTCGAAGGACGTGTTGGTCGATCAAATCGTCCACAACTGGCAGCGTGCCGATCTCCGTCCTGAAGAAACCGCCGACGCTCTGGCCCGGCTCCGCGACGAATTCGCTCTCTCGCAAAAGCAAATCTCGGAACTCACCGGCAAGCCGGCCGGTGAAATCAGCAAGTTCCTGGCGATCCACGACCGCGTCGTCCCCGAAGTCCAACAATTGGTTCGCGAGCAGTCCGAGACTGATTCGCCGCTCACGATGCGGCACCTCTACAACATCTCCAAAGTCGGCGATGCAACCGCGCAAAAAGAACTCGCTCGCGAGATCCAGACAAAGCGACTGACTCGCGGCGACAGACCTCGGACACGAAGCACGCTGCGGGCGTTCGTCACCTCGACGGCGAAAGTGACCATCTCATTTCAGAAGCAATCGGTTTCAATAGAGGATCTCATCGAAGCGATTGAAGAAGTCCGTGCGCAACTGAGCGAGACTGAAGAGGCTCGCCCAAGTTTACCCTTGTCGAAGGGATGCTGACCGAACAACACACACCAAAACCGCTTGGTTCCATCGGCTGCGGGCGACGGTCGCGCGATCGCCTTCGACGTAGCTGACATCGCTTCGCGCGGATCGCTATCTCATGCTCCTCCAATCCGGCAAACCCTTCTGCATGTCCTTTGTCGCCGCACGCGGATCAAAGTCTTCGGGATCGAACTGACCGCCGATCCATTCCAGCATGTCCTTGTGCTGCTCGTGCTTCTTGTTGCGGATCGCTTCAAGGAAATCGACGTAGCCCCAGACCCCGCCGCAATCTTCTGGTGGGCAGGCACGTTCACCTTCCAAGCAAAGCGGGTATTTCGCTTTGGGATCGACAGGCGGGCTTCCCTCGAACAAGACCTCGTGTTCCCAGCCGTCACCGAAGTCGTACTCGTACTTGAATGTGAATTGTTTGCCGGTCTTGGGCAGGATTTGGCTGAGATTCA
>CAMDPX010000359.1 GCA_945905295.1 Planctomyces sp. SH-PL62
GGCAAGGGGCCTGTCGGTTTAATCGGCAAGAAGCCCTGTTCAGTACATTTACACTAATTTGAATTTGGCACTTTAAGCGTCCGAATGACATTTTTTTGAAGTGACCTGCAATTTGGACGCTTATACGCGAACACGCTTCGATTAAACCGACAGGCCCCAAGCTCGGTGGGGTTTGTGTGTAGGACTGAGACGTTTGACAGTTTGCCGTGGGCAGGTGGCCGGGAGTGGGAGTGACTGCACTCGATCTCGCGGACATTTCGGCGGCTGTTGAATACGGAATGTGAATCAGGCATCGAGCGATTCCAAATCGCTCCGCGCGGCAGAGTCCGCAGGCGGAGTCATTCGGTCGACGTATCACGACCGGCGCTGGTGCTGCCATCGATTTTTCGCATTGGACGCCAAGGAGGGCTGACGTGAACTTTTCATCGATCTGGAATCAGTGGCAACGGAAACTCGCGGCTCACAACCGCAGGACTCAAGGGACTCCGCAATTCGGCGTGGAAGCGCTGGAGCGGCGCGAGCTGTTGTCTGCGTCCGGGCTGTTCGTGCCGGCGACCGGAGAACTGAGTCTCGACTTGGACTCCTCCGACAGCGTGCGGATCTCGTCAGCCAACGGCAACGTGGTGATCCAGTCCTCGACGAATGGTGGCGTGAGCTATTCGCCGGTCTCCAGCTTGGGGACTTTGGTCGCCGCCGATGTGATCTCGATCAACGTGCTCGGTGGTGATGATGCCAACACGATCGACCTCAGCGGAGTCACAGCGGCAGCCTTCACCAACTTGACGTCGATTATCGTCGAGGGAGCAAACGGCGATGATCTGCTGATCGGCAGTCCGGACTTCGGTGACAGCCTGCTCGGCGGAAACGGCCGGGACACGATTCAAGGCCAAGGTGGCAACGACACCATCAGCGGCGGCGACGGCAATGATTCGATCCAGGCGGGAACTGGTGACGACAGCGTTTCGGCAGGCGATGGGAATGACTCCGTTGTCGGTGAAAACGGCAACGACACGATCAATGCCGGTAATGGGCAAGACACCGTCAGCGGCGGAAATGGCAACGACAACGTGGAAGGTCAAAACGGACAGGACTCACTGCTGGGCGATGCCGGCAATGACACGCTCAACGGTGACGGTGGTTTCGACACGCTGATCGGTGGTGATGGAAACGACTTGATGCTTGGCGGCGATCTCAATGACTCGCTGGTGGGTGACGCGGGAGACGACACGCTGACCGGTAACTCTGGCGACGACACGCTGGTGGGCGTGACGGGCTTCGACATTGCAGACGGCGGTGCCGGCAACGACTTGATTCGGAGCGCTCTGGAGATTCCTGGAGATGATCCCGTTCCCGCCGCCGCGCAACCCGCCCCGGTCATGCTGTCGCCGGCTCCCTTGCCCGATGCGGTGGACAGCACATTGGGAACGGACACCAGGTCGCAGACCGCCATCATTGGAGCAGGGTCGGGAGACGGCAGTTTCACCGTGCGAGTGACGTCGACGGGGGCCTTTGGCATTGGCTCGTTCCCAACCACGACTGCTTCCGGTGCGCCTTACGATCCGATCGGCAGGATCGCCGCAGGGAACACAACATTCGACTCGGAGGTTTTCTTCCGCGCCAGCACCACCGCCGGAACACGGAGCACGATTGAGAGCCTGGCGACCAACCCGACGAGCATCCGTGGAACGGCCTCCGAGGCCAATTCCGCGTTCGATATCGGAGCGTTGCACTTCGTGCTGACCCAAGTGGCTGAACGAGTCTCGGACCTGGCCACCGGACAGTCCATCGGGTCACTGTTGACGCAAACGTATCGCATCACGAACACGGGCGCGACCACAGCGGATTTTGAATTGGCACGCTACTTCGATGGGAGTTTGCAATTCGATGGATCGCTCACGGACGGCGGTGGACGATTTGTCTCGACGGCGGGTGACGAGTTCCTGTTCGAGACCGACGCGGGTGGGTTGTCCGCCACCTCGAACTTTGCCGCGATCACGGCGAAAGGTGGCACCATTCCCGCCATCAATCGTTTTCAAATTGACCAGTCCCCGGTTCTGCAAACCAACCTTCAATCCGGATTGGCTCTGAACGGGCAAGTCTTCAACGACAGCAACGCCGACCAATCGATTGACACCGACTACAACGTGACTCTGGGATTGCGAAATACGTTTCGCCTCGCGGCGAACGCCAGTGCGACTTACACGACTCACACGCTGCTTGGCACCGGCACGCCGAATCAGGTGCAACTCAATCAGAAGCCAGTGGCGGTTCCGGACACCAGCCGAGTCCTGGAAGGTCGGGACGTGGCGATTGATGTCGTGGCCAACGACTTCGACGTGGACGGCAGCTTGGCCTACGTGTCGATTCAAATTGCGCAACAACCCCTCAACGGCACCGCCACGTCGCTCGGAGATGGGCGAATTGATTACACGCCGAACGCAGGCTTCAGTGGGACGGACACGTTCGCTTACACGATTGCCGACAATCTCGGAGCCAGAAGTACTCCAGCCGTCGTCACGGTCACGGTCAACGACTTGGATGTGATCGGCGACCTGCTCAACGGGGGCATCGGCAACGACACGATTCTGGGAGGTGACGGGAACGATTCGATCCTGTCCGGTGGCGGCCAGGACTCGGTGAACGGCGGGGTGGGTGACGATCGAATTCAAGGCCAGGGTGGCAATGACACGATCACGGGCGGCGGAGGTTTCGACAAGCTGGATGGTGGTGATGGCAACGATGAGATTCGCAGCACGACTGGCAGTCTCGTGATCAATGACGTCACCGTCGTTGAAGGAGACACCGGCACCGTCGCAGCGGTCTTCACCGTCTCGCTGACAGTTCCCAGTGATTCGATCGTCACCGTTGATTTCGCGACCTCTGGTGGCACGGCGACTTCTGGTACGGACTTCGTGCCGACCTCGGGAACATTGACGTTCCTGCCCGGAGTCACGTCGCAGACGGTTACCGTGCAAACGATTGGCGACCTGATCGCCGAGTCGGATGAGACCTACTTGGTCAATCTGACGAACGCCACCAATGCGACGATTACGGATACTCGTGGTCTAGGCACGATTGGAGACACCGACGGCACCAGTTTTGGCACGCCGATCTTGAATGTCGCGGGACAAGGTTTTCAGCCGCTGGCTCCTCCGGACACGGATGGAGAAGTCGGACTGAATCACTACGTCCAAACCATTAACGGTGCCAACGGTGCGTTGGTCCAAATCTCTGACAAGAATGGCGTCGTGCTCCGGACATTCGCGATGAACACGTTGGGGCGCGGCAACGCTCCGGCGGGAGCGACGACGAATGGTGACGCGATGGCTGTGTACGACCAGCTTGCCGATCGCTGGGTGCTGATGGAATTCAGCGTGGGTATGGGAGCCAATCCGGTGTTTGGTTTGTGGGTGCATGTTTCGCAAACGCCCGATCCGACCAACGGGCTTTGGAACACGTATTTCTTCCAGACGACCGGGTTCCCGGATTATCCGAAGATCTCCGTCTGGCCGGATGCGTACTTCATCACCACGAATGAGTTTGCCGGGGGGCCGACCCCGGCGGTTTATGCTCTCGATCGCACCAACATGCTGACGGGAGCCGCCGCACGGCCGATCCAGCGATTCACCGGAGTCGCTTTGCCGAACGTCCCATTCCAAGCGTTCTCTCCGGCGGACTTGAACGGAACCGTGGTTCCTCCCACCGGCTCGGACGCATACTTCCTGCGGCATAACGACGACGAGCTGACCACTCCGGCTGCGGCCAACGCCGCGGCGGATTCGCTGGAGCTGTGGCAATTCCAAGTCGATTTCACGACGCCGGCAAATTCGGGCTTCGCGCTATTGGCCACGATCTCGGTGTCTGAGTTTGACTCCGACATCGTCCGTTCGCCGCTCTTCCAGGGGTTCGGTTCGATTGCGCAGCCAGGGACTGCGACGCGGCTCGGTGCGATTCCTGAAATCGTCATGAGTCGCTCGCACTATCGGAATTTCGGAAGCTACGAAGCGCTCGTCGGAACGTTCACGACCGAGACTCCGGGCAACATGCAGCACACGGGCGTCCGCTGGTTCGAAATGCGTAGCGTCGCCGGTGGAGCTTGGACGCTGTTCCAAGAGGGCTTAGTGAATCCCGACAACGTTACCAGTCGTTTCATGCCGTCGATCGACATCAATGGTGCGGGAGACATTGCGATTGGTTACAGCGTCTCGGACGGCGTCAGTACGTTCCCCGGAATTCGATACATCGGTCGTCGAGCGAATGATCCGTTGGGCACCATGCCTCAAGGGGAGTTCACGATTATCAGTGGCACCGGATCGCAAACCGCACCCGATCGCTACGGCGACTATTCTGCGATGACCGTTGATCCGGCCGACGATCGCACCTTCTGGTACACGAATGAGTTTGTCTTAGCGAGTGGCAATTGGGCGACGCAGATTGCGGCGATGGCGTTTTCGACCAGCAGCGGGATCGCTCCTGGAAGCACGCCGACGCCGACAGTCATTGACGCCGGAGACAGCATTGTCGGAGGCGCGGGCAACGACACGGTTCTGGGTTCAAATGGCAATGACACCATCAACGGCAACGCGGGCAACGACGTGCTCAATGGTGGTGGCGGTAACGATTTGATCCTGGGTGGCGCGGATGCCGACACGCTTTCGGGCGGCGATGGCAACGACACGCTGGATGGCCAGGGTGGCGATGACAGCCTGATCGGCGATGCCGGTGACGACATCTTCGTCCTGGGCAATGGTGCCGGCGGAGATGACGTGACCGATGGCGGTGCGGGATTCAATCAGATCGTCGTCACCGGAACCGGGGGAGCCGACACCATCACGGTGGGTCAAATCAGCGGAAGTCTCACAGTGACTCGCGGTGGCGCGACCATCACCGCCGATACCAACATGAGCGTGCAAGGCATCGTCATCAATGCCTTGGCCGGCGATGACACGATCACGATTCAAGACTTGTCGGCGGTCTTGTGCTCGGCCTTGCTGACCGTCAACGGTGGCGACGGCAACGATCGAATCACCGGGCAAAACTCCAATCTGGGTCTGGTGCGGTTGGCCCTCAACGGCGACAACGGCAACGACACGATCCTCGGCACCAACGGCGATGACTCGATCGACGGCGGAGCTGGGAACGACGCGATCAATGGTCAGGCCGGAAACGATTTCCTCAACGGCGGAGATGGCAGCGATTCCGTGGCCGGAGCGCTCGGCAACGACACCATCAACGGTGGCAACGGCAACGATTTCCTCACCGGACAAGCGGGCGATGACAGCCTCAACGGTGGCACGGGAAGCGACACCCTCAAAGGCTTTGAAGGGAACGACACGCTGGTCGGTGCCGCCGGCGATGACCTGCTCAATGGCATGGACGGCGACGATTCGATCCTGGGTGGTGTCGGCAAGGACATGATCTCCGGCGGATCAGGCGGCGACACGCTCGACGGCGGACGCAACGATGACACCATCAACGGCAACTCCGGCAACGACAAGATTCGTGGCGATCACGGCAACGACTTCGTCGACGCCGGAACCGATATCGACACCGTCAATGGCGGTGACGGCAACGATACGATCATCGCCACCGACGGCAGTGATCTGCTCAACGGTGGTGATGGCAACGATCGCATCAACGCCGGTGGCGGCGACGACATCATCACCGGTGGAGACGGGAACGATTCGCTCTTGGGCGGCGGCGGCAACGACATCATCCTGGGTGGAGACGGGGACGATGTCATCGACGGACAAGGTGGCACGGACACCATCGCCGGCAACCAAGGGATTGATGTGATCGCCGATCCGACGTCGGAGATCGACGAACTCTTCACGCTGTCCGCGGCAATCCTGACGTTGTTGGAAGCGGCGTGATTCACCAGTCAGCATTTGAGATTTGAGATTTCTTGACACTCACGAATTTCAAGTGCGGCCACCGTCGGGCCTGTCCCGGCGGGGCCATGACTGAACAGCTACAGAGATGGCCTGTGGATTTCAGGCTCTCCGTGGGGCTTGTCCCCACGGGAGCAACGAGTGCGAGCCAAACAGTCATTCGCTCCGTGGGGACAAGCCCCACGGGGGCGGGAAGTGTCGCGAGCGGCTGAGGTAGCTGGTCAGTCAGCGCTCCACCGGGGCAGGCCCGGCGGGGGCGAGGGCGCACTTGGAATTTGTGAAGGCATGGCGATTTGAAATTTGAATCTTGAGTTTTAAGAACGTGTTCCTCCGGCACGAAGTGCCGAAAAATCGAGAAGCCCCGGTTGTGCCCACGACCGGGGCTTTTTTTGTTTTGCAGACGTAGGTTGGGACTCTGTCCCGACCCATTGCGTCTGTCCCGACCCATTGCGTCTGTCCCGACCAACGGGCGAAGGATGTCGGGACGGAGTCCCAACCTACTTAGGCTCCGACCTTGCCGGTCGTGCCGCTCGCGCCGGTCGTGCCTGATCTGCACGTCGTGCTTGGCGTATCGGCGTGGTCTGGTTTTGTCGCGCGTGACGACCGCAGGGGCCGATAGGACAACCGGAAGGACCGTGTCTTGCGCTCCGACCGTTGCCGCTCGCAATGCAATCAAGAGCGGCATCGCGGTTACGGCCAGCAAAACCGGCGGAATTCGACCCGCGTCATGGAAGGATCGATCGTGCAATTCAATTCCTGGCTGAAGAACTGGTCCGCGGCGGCGGATCGACGACGGGGTTCGCGAGCCTCACATTCGCTGCCGCGCTCGGCGGAGAGACTGGAGAATCGCGAACTGCTGTCGGCGTCGGTGCTGTTGATCGGCAGCGAGCTGAATATCACGCTGGTCCGCGATGAAGCGGTGCGGATCAGCTCGATCGCCGGCAACCTCGTCGTGCAGACCGGAACCAGCGGCGGAGTGCTCAC
>CAMDPX010000360.1 GCA_945905295.1 Planctomyces sp. SH-PL62
CACGGCGAGAGATCGCGACCTACATCGCCTACTACAACAACTCCCGCCGACACTCATCCCTCGATTACCTCACCCCCACCGAATTCGAATCTCAAATGCTCGCCGAAAATAGTGACTCACACTGTCCGTGAAACACCGAGCACCTCAACAGGCGATCATTGGGTCGTGCAGGAAAAGAAGGGCCGCAAAACCTTTTCCAAAGGAGTGTGGGCACCGGCTGTCACCATTGATCGAATTCGGGCTGAACTCGACGCAGAGCGATCCACAGAACAGTTCGCCAAACGGAAAGAGTCGGCGGCTCAACGACGTGAAAAAGTCCAAGCCGAATACGTCGAGGACTTCTTTGGTGCGGTGGTGACGTTTCTGGCCTTCCATCCAAACTACACCGAGCTTGCCAACCGTCTGGCACGAGCCGTGTCCGATCACGTCACTCCTGTCGGAAGCGGGACAGTGGCGAGAACTAAACGCATTCCCGTCGAGCAACGAGCCGAGGCTGCTGTCATTGCCTGGATGCGTCATCAAACGACGGCCTACGATTCGATGCAAATCGCACGGATCAAAGGCCAGCGGCGGGAAGTTCGACGAATGCTGGCCCAACGATCCAAAGAGTTGTTGTCGTGCTATCGTCGCGGAGACTCGATTGCTGAAGCATGCCCATTGAAAAGGGGAGTGAACATTGATCTGTTGGTCGCTGAAGTCATGAGAATTCAGTCGTTGCCATGAAGACCAGACTCTCATAAGTTCGGCGACTTGCCATTGCAGCGTCGGTCGTTTGTTCCGCAACCACAACGAGGACATTCCAACATGATTGCAAGAACGCTGCATACCGCCGTTGCCGCCCTGATTTGCTGCGCGAGCGTCTTCGCGCAAGAGAAACCGGCGGCTCCAACCTATTTTGAGCAGGAGGTCAAAGATTCCAACCCGCTGCGCACCGAGCAGGCGAAAGAGTTGGACGAGTACATCCTCGCATTGAAACAAGACAACGCTCGGCTGCGAACGTTGGTGCCGAATGATTACTCGTCACCGCAGGCGTTTGAGAAGTCGGCTCAACTCTACCGACAGGCTTTTTGTGACAGCATTGGCTACCCGCCGCCAGGAGATGTGCCACCGGTGGCTGCGACGTTCAAGCAGATCGGCGAAGACGGCATCGGCACCTACTTCCGAGCGATGATCCCGATTCTGCCCGGCGTTCATGCCGAAGGGATCTACATCGTCCCGAAGTCACTCAAGACCGGCGAGAAGGCACCGCTGGTGATCTCGATGCACGGCGGCGGCGGTTCGCCAGAGGTGGCGTTGTTCAAGGGAGGTGCGAACTATCGCGACATGGTGCGCGGTGGAATCAAACGTGGCTATGTCGTGTTCGCGCCGCAGCATCTGTTCTCGGCGGAGGGCTATCCGAAAGACGTTCGCAACCGTACCGATGAGCGGCTGCGGTTGGTCGGCACGAGCTTGACCGCAGTCGAGATCGCGAAGATATCGCGCAGCCTCGACGTGTTGCTGAAGCGGCCTGAAGTTGATGCTTCGCGAGTGGCGATGGTCGGGTTGTCGTACGGTGGCTACTACGCGCTCGTCACACCTGCGATCGACACACGCATCAAGGTCTCAGTTTGTAGCTGTTACTACGGAGTCCAGGAGGCGCGCTACGAACGTGATGAGTTGTCGATTCCTAGCGATTTCAAATTCAAGGACCGCTTCACGCTCTTCCGCGACTCCGACCTTGCCGCGTTGGTCTGTCCGCGCGCGTTGCAGATTCAGGCCGGCAGCAAAGACGGTGTCGATCATCGCGACGGCGGCAAACCACTCGCCCTACAGTCGGCCGCCTACTATGAAAAGCTCGGCCTGTCCGATCGCTTTCAGCATCTGATCTTCGAGGGCGGCCACGAATTCCACGACGACTCCGCCTGGGAGTTCGTGAAGAAACATCTCTGAGTCGCGTCGGTCAGCGGCGATGACGCAACTTTTCGTCCAGCCACGAGAATGCTTCGTCCTGCATGGCGATCGTCCAGCGGTGAGGTTCGTCGTAGAACTTGCCGAGGAACTGATCGGGACTCCCGGCCGCTTGATAAAGCTCCGCGATGCGTTTGACAGACGACTGCATGCCGGACATCGGAAAGAGTCGGTCTTGCGAGCACTGTTGCACGAACAACGCTCGCGGCGCGGTGAGCGACACCAGTTCGGGCAGGTCCATGAGCCGATGCAGACCCGGCAGGAAGTGAATCCACGAGTGCGTGTCCACATGCGACTTCAACATCGGCCGCATCGACGACATGAAGCCCACGACGCACGCCGTTTTGATCCGCTCGTCCATCGCCGCCAGATACGCCGACCGATAACCGCCCATCGAGATGCCGACGCAACCGATCCGCTGGGCATCCACCTCGGACCGAGTCGTGAGGTATTCAACGACTCGGCGGTCATCGTAGTTGACGACTCCCGGCCACGTCGCGCCGGCGAGCACGAGGCTCTTGGCGATCGTCGCTTCCTTGGCTCGGCACTTTTGATTGAGCTGCTGGACATCGTCGAGCGAGTATTTCGAGCGATCCCAGCCGAACTTCAAATCCTCATCGAGCAGCACACGACGCTCACCAAACATGAACGCGTCGATCGAGATCACGACATAGCCGCGTCTCACCAGCGCGGTGGCCGTGGGGCGACCGTCATAGTTTTGCTGGTGGTAGTTGGTCATCGCGGGATGATTGGTCCCGAAATCGATGACCTTCTCTTTGCCGAACAGGAACATCCCGCCATGCGAGTGCAGATCGACGATCGCCGGCGCGGGTTTCTTCAAATCTTTCGGGATCAGCACATACGCTGGAATGCGAAACCACGGCGTCGTCGAGATCAGCACTCGCTCGCGCCAGAAGTCGCCGCAGTCCACACGCTCGACAACTTCGGGTTGGAATTCCACGCGAGGAGGTTCGTAGCACAAGACTTCACGAACTTTCGCGTGAGCCGCCGCGCGGAAGGCTTCGTTGAATTCAATCGGTTTTCCAATCGGGAACACCGACGGCTGACACGTCGCCGCAATCTGCTCGACCGCCGCGAAGTTCGTCCCCAAATCAGCCGCAGAGGGCTGCAAGGCGCGAGCGGGATCGGGGATCAACTTCGATTCGTCGCCACCAACAGCCAGGCCGGCTGAGCCAAGCAACGGCAGCAAGCCGACACTCGTCAGGAACTCGCGACGATCAGGTTGTTGGTTAGACATTGCATCTCCAATCATGACGTCCGTACTCCGAGACAAGCCAAACTCGGATGCGGAATCGTTTCGGTCACGGGATCAGACCAAGGAGGTATCGAGCACAAAGGCTGCAATCTCGTTACCTGCGTCAGACAAGCTCGCCGTTTGTGTCTCAAAGAACTTTCGGGCTTCGGTCACAGTCCATTTGGGCGTCTTCTCTCGTCGTGAATCAGCGACACTCCACGGCTCGCACGCAAACCAGCCGACAACGTAAACGCCGTGTTCGCAATCGTTGTCTTTGAGATATCGATTCTTGAGCTGCGATTCCATTGCCGTTCTCAATTCTGGATGCCAGCAGCCCTTCACTTCGATAATTATCCGAACCGTCTCGAATCCACTGGGCTGTGACGTTGGGACGACTGCGGCAACGTAGATGTCGGTGCGTTCGCCTCTAGCATCGTAGCCACGCCGAATCTCAACTTCCCTCAGCGCAACGATCCCACAATCACGCAAGTCCGTTTCAAGATGACGTTTGATGTAGTTGGAAAGATCGTTCTCGTCGACGGGTCTCCAATCTGTTTTTGGCGCGTAATCCCATAAGTCGCGCACTGCTGGAGTCTCACCGTGTAGGCGTTGCTGCAAACGTCTAAGCGATTCGAGAATCACCTGCTGAAGTTCTCGTCCATCGCGAACAAGACGAGTCGTCGGTCGGTTCGTCAGTCCGCGTAGCTGTTCGGGAGACAGCGGAGTCCAGGTTGCTTGCAGCGTCGTCCGCTTCGCGGCTCGCAAGGTCCAGCCAAGGTACTCAACTTGCGGTACAACCTCCTTGATCCGTTCGATCGCAGCACAGGCAGCCAGTGTGCCCCGATCTCGCAAAGATGTCAGTATTCCGTCGCGGTAATACTTGACGCTTTCTCTCGGCCCGACCGCATGAGCGCCCTCTTCAATCGGATCCGTAGCGGGCGGAAACTCTTCGGCAAGCAGTATGAAAAGGTCGGCAAGTTGGTCTTCTGAAAGTTCACTGGGAGGTCGTCGAAATTGCCGCCGTTCGTGAGCGATGTCAGAAACGACGTCTCGAAAGAATTGCCGATCGGATTGGAATTCGGGCCAGAGGACTTCCCACCCTCGACCTTCACCATTCATCCAGATTACGACAGCCGCTTGCCTTGCTGATTCGCGGGTGGCCTCATCGGATCGCGGAGAGATCAGCGACTTCGCGAAGCCGACTGCTGCGGGACAGCAATGTTCGACCAGTGCCGTCAGGAGATCGCCAAGAGACGACGGCTTCAGCGATCCGTCTCGGGCCTTCGCAAGCAAAGCATCTCTCAGTTTGTCGTCCCAACATTGCTCGGCTCGTCTAAGGACAAAGAGGTGCGGGTTCTGATCGGAATTCTCGCGATCAATTATTCGCAACAGGTTCGTAATGATGGAGTCCGACGCATGTTCGTATGCCGCAGCAACCAATCGCTTTTGCCTTTCCTCCGTTTGATCGCCGCCACCCGAACAGGTCGGGTATCCGATAATCGGTGGAGCGAGCTGCGACCATCTTTCCGTGTTCAATGACCTCAAAAACAACGGCTCCAGTTTCTCGACGAGAACAAGCGCCCGGTAACCGGAAAAATCTCGGTAGTGAAACGTATTTGTTCCGACCCACTCGTCCGGTGCGGACTGCCATTCGGTCAGATATTTTTTCGCAGCGGACAGAATTCGTTGCCTCGTTTCTTCATCCGCTGTGCTCCATCCGGGCAACTGCGTGATGTCGTCAATGAAATCATGTTCGTAGTGCGAACTTTGTGGTTCAAGTTGCAATTCCCGATTAAGGTGCCACCAACCGTTCAGATTTCCGGATTCGAATCGCTCCAGGCTGGATGCGACTCGAACTTGTGGCGGAGGATCAAGCAACGGTCGCTCATGTACTTTGTGCATCCTTTCGTCTAATTCCAGAGACTGGTTGTACCTGGCTTTGAGAGCGTTGGCTTTTTCTGAATTGAGATCAACTGCCTGAAATAGATCGGCGAAGACTTCGCTCAGAATCGCGTTTGCTTCGCAACAATTCAGGACGTAATCAATCTGCGACAAACCTCCGTGGAGAAAGCGGCAACGTGCGAGCTGTGCCCATTGGCGCTGCTTTTCAGGAGAATCAGCCGAAAGTGACTGCTCGATGAACCACGCCAGGTCATCTGGGTTTGTCAGTGTCGGTTCACCGTAGATGATTCGGTATGAGTGCTTTTCAGGATCGTCGAGCTTCCCCAGAACTGCGGAGGCGATCCGACGGCGATCATCTACAGAGAACAAAGCTAGATCTTCATTCTCGATCGGCAGTTCGTCATGTTGCGTAATTCGAGAGACCACATAGTCTGCGAACGCATTGAGGACTTCTGGCTCGTTTAGTCGAGAGAGTGCCTGCTGTGCGATCTCCGCAATTGCGTTCTCGAAAACGTCGTGATGTCCTCGTGCCTGCGGCATGCGTGAGCACCACTCCAAAGCGCATGGCAAATCTGAAGGAGCCAAATGGCGTGAGATTTCATAATGGATGAAATGCCAATAGGCTCCACCAAAGGACTCGCGCTTTGGTTTGATCAGCGCGGAGAACAGTTCATCAGCCGAGATCAACCCCCGCGACCACATTCCTTTCATGGCGCTTCCGCGCAGCTCATCGTCCGGATCAGAACCAGCATCGCCAAGTGCCAGCGGCTTAAGTCGTCCAATTGCAGCATCATCTCCGATGGCAACAATTGCGTGAGACGCCTGCGAACGAATGTGTGGATCGTCCGTTTGATCGAGTGCAACGGACGCCAATGCGCTTAACAGCCGGGTTTCGCGACACTCTTCTGCAAGGTCGATGACGAACCGACGAGTCACTGTGTTCTGCGATTTATCGCGAATTAAAGGCTCGATTTGATTCGCGAGGTCGGGATGTGTGAGCTTTCGATAATGGTCTCGAAGGCTCCATTCAGAATCGTCGAGGTCTTCGCTCTGCATTCCTTCGACAAGCTTTTGAACAAGTTGAGCTTTCACTGCGGCATCCGCCGTTGTCACGTCGCTACGAATCAACGATTGCGGGTCGCAAGACCGCATTCGGTCGAATATCTGGCGTTCTGCAACCGCGATCCATGCAGCGGTCTCAGCGAGTTGTGGGACAATTCGCGTTGTTGTCTCCGCGTGAAAGATCAGGGTACCAGTCTGCGTTGCGTCGAGTTTTCGGTGAGTGACGTATCGGGCAGCCAAGAACTCAGCGTAAGTTCTGTGGGCAAAGCCAAGTCTCTGCGGGCCGCGACCCGAAAAGAGCGTCGTTGCAAGTGTCTCGCGAACCGCATTCTCAGAGACGTCAAACCGATCGTCTCGTACATGCTCAAATCCTCCACCGAGATCACGAACGGTAAGAGTTTCAGCACCAGACAAGCTTTCCAATCCGGTTTCGATCGCATTGCAACCGCAGAAGACCGTGTATGCCGCAATTCGACTGGCGACTTCCAGTCGCTGCGCGGCCGTAAATGTTCCGAAGTGCCCAGAATCTCGTCGGCTTTGACTCGATTCCTCACACAGCCGTGAGCGCCCATCCGCACCAATCTTGACGCGTCGAGTAAGTTGGCGGGGTTGTTGATTCACAACCTTTTCAACTTGGAGGCGTCATGTCACGTCGAGCGAATGGGCGGAAGATTTCGGAGTGGCGTGGGCGGTTCGAGCGGTTTCGG